>NZ_KV816922.1:172283-241347 GCF_001814485.1 Rothia sp. HMSC066G07
GATGGCGCTCTACCACTGAGCTATCGGGGCAACAGGTAAAACTATACAGGTCTTCACGAATGCTCGCAAGCGGAGAAGCTATGGCATACGCCACATTTATGCTTATCCGCTCTCCACACTGCCGCATGAGAGCCCAGCATTGACCAGGTATCACCACAACAGCTGATGCAAACACATCAACACACAAATACATAAAGACCGGCAGGAGAGCTCATCACTCCCCTGCCGGTCTTTGAATCATATGCGGATGACAAGGCTGCTAGCCGATAGCCTCAGCAAGCCCCTCGTACCGCAAATCCAGGCTTAGCCGAAATTTTAGTAGCGCTTGCCGCGGCCGCCAAAGTCACGGCCGCCCTCACGGTTACCGCGGTAGCCTCCATCGCGACGGTTATCACGGCCGCCGAAGTCGCGGCCGCCATCACGGTTGCCACGGTAGCCACCATCGCGGCGGTTATCACGGCCGCCGAAGTCGCGACCACCGAAGTCGCGGTCATTGCGCTTGCCACCGAAGTCACGACGCTTGAAGTCGCGGTCGCCACCGAAGTCGCGGCCACCGTCACGGTTACCGCGGTAGCCGCCCTCGCGACGGTTATCGCGACCGCCAAAATCGCGGCCACCCTCACGGTTGCCACGGTAGCCGCCCTCACGACGGCCGCCACCGAAGCCGCGGCCACCCTTGGGACCGTTGTCCTTGCGGATGTTGATGAACTCGCCAGCAATCTTGGTGTCACGCAGACGGTCGAAGAAGTCGCGGGGCAGGTCCTCGGGCAGGCCAACAATGGTGAAGTGCTGGCGAATGTCGATGGAGCCAATCTGGGAGCCCTTAATGCCACCCTCGTTAGCCAATGCACCCACAATAGCGCCTGCGGTCACGCGGGAGGAACGGCCAACGTTCAGCTTGTAGTTGACCATACCCTCATCGTTGTGCGCGCGCTTTGCCTTGCGGCCGCCGCGATCCGAATCTTCGTCAGAGAAGGGGCGGGACTTGTGGGCGATATCTTCGCTCTCATCGAGGAAGAAGGGGCGACCCTGCTGGGCGATAACAGCCAGTGCGGCCGCAATGTCCTCAGCGGTGGTGTCGTGCTCGTTCTCGTAGTCCTCGATAATCTGGCGGAAGAAGCTCAGGTCCTCAGACTCGATGGTCTCGGTAATCTGCTGTGCGAAGCGCTGCTTACGGGTCTCGTTCACTGCCTCTGCGGTGGGCATGTGCATCGGCTCGACCTTCTGGCGGGTTGCCTTCTCGATCTGACGCAGCATGTACTTCTCACGCGGGGTGACGAAGAGGATTGCGGCACCTTCGCGACCTGCACGACCGGTACGACCGATGCGGTGCACGTAGGACTCGGTGTCGTGGGGGATGTCGTAGTTGACGACCAGGGAGATGCGCTCAACGTCCAGGCCGCGTGCCGCCACGTCGGTTGCCACGAGGATGTCGATGCGGCCGTCACGCAGGGCGTCAACGGTGCGCTCACGCAGCTGCTGGGGGATGTCACCGTTAATCGCTGCCGCCGCGAAACCGCGTGCCTTCAACTTGTCGGCAACTTCCTCGGTTTCCTTCTTGGTGCGCACGAAGACAATGATGCCGTCGTAGTTTTCAACCTCGAGCACGCGGGTCATTGCGTCCAGCTTGTGGGAGTGCATGACCTGCATGTAGCGCTGGGAGATGTTTGAGCTGGTGGTGGTCTTAGCCTTGACGCGAACCTCGCGGGGGTCGTTCAGGTACTGCTGAGCAATCTTGCGGATCGAGTTGGGCATGGTTGCGGAGAAGAGGGCAACCTGCTTGCTGTCGGGGGTGCCTTCGAGGATCTTTTCCACGTCTTCGGCGAAGCCCATGCGCAGCATTTCGTCTGCTTCATCGAGTACCAGGTACTGCAGGTTGGACAGGTCCAGGGACCCCTTTTCCAGGTGGTCAATCACGCGGCCGGGGGTACCGACGACGACCTGCGCACCGCGGCGCAGACCAGCCAGCTGCGGGCCGTAGGGGGAGCCACCGTAGATGGGCAGGACGGTGAAGTCCTCCATGTGGGTTGCGTAGGAGGAGAAGGCTTCTGCAACCTGCAGAGCCAGCTCGCGGGTGGGTGCCAGGACCAGAACCTGGGTGTCGCGGGAGACGCCGTTGATGTCGGCGAGTTCAGCCATGCGGGACAGTGCCGGCAGCGCGAATGCTGCGGTCTTACCGGTACCGGTCTGTGCCAGACCAACCACGTCGTGGCCCTCAAGCAACAGGGGGATGGTCTGTTCCTGAATGGGGGACGGCTTCTCGTAGCCTACCTCTTCCAGGGCTGCCAGGACGCGTGCGTCCAGGCCCAGGTCGGTGAAGCGTACGCCTTCTTCTTCAGCCTTGTCGGCGGTTTCTTCGGCGGGTGCTTCTGCAGTAGCTTCTGCGATGGTTTCTTCTGCTTCTACAGCAGGGCTCTCAACGGTGTTCTCGGTGATGTTCTCAGTGGTCACAACGGTCTCTGCCTCGGCGTTCAGTTCGGCCGGGGTAGCAGTATTCTCAGTCAATTTTTCCTCTATACGGTAGGGGTGGATAGCGCACGCTTTTCGGCGCTTACCGGGTGTCCCCTTCACGGCCCAGCCACACATCATCCCCTGGGGAGTAGAGTCCAGGGGTCCTCCGTTACCGGCACATTCTGCAGAGGTGTTCTGCGGATGCTATGGGTAGCGGCTCTTTGCTGGGGGTGGTCTTGAATTTCTCGGCACATTATCCGCACGCTTGTTCGTACTCTACGCTCAACGCACAGTAGTTCCTGTGAATCAGGGTGTACAGGGTGGGTAATGCTCACATGCAATGTCACGTATTCCTGGTGGTTCGCCTTCCCGCTCTACGGCGGTGGTGTGTCTGTTACAGCAGACGCAACAAAGACGCTGGACCAGAGATCGTTAAGAGAAGCCCGCGTGTACGGTGTAAACCGCAAATTTATGGGGCGTATCAATCGGTGATGGTGAGTACGGCGCACCTACAATTCCAGCACCACCTTGGGTGCCGGGTGCGCACAAGACCTTCATCGGGGGTTCCCGTGTTCTACCTAGTCTACCTTAGCAGCGCCCATTTAACCCCAAAAGGTGCTTAAAACCTCATCTCTTAACGGCGAGCGCCCACCCTCACAGCCGGAGGGCGGGCGCTTTTCAGGCACGCATCATGCCTATGCAGTCCTGGGATTAATCCACGCGACGCACAATATCAATCGTGCCGACAGTCGCATACTTAGCGTAGGAGCTGCCGTAGCGGTCAGCCGCATACTGTGCGGCGTTGGTCGGCGGGTTGCCGCCCCAGGAGTTGCTCATGCGGTCGATGACCACGTAGTCGGGCGCTGGCTTACCGGTGTGTCCAATCCAGTAGACGGTACGACCGGGAATCAGCTGGGTCAGAATCGACAGGTCAGATGCGACCGATACCCCTTCAGGTACCTTCTGGACGGCGTCCTGCTTCATCTGGTCAGTCGTAGTCAGCGCGGAGGCGGTGAACTGCGCATTACCCAGGGACGCGAGGGGCTGCTGGGATCCGGGCACGAAAATCGGGGACGCGGCTAGAAAGAGCGCCACGGCAGGCAGAACCCACACGGGCATGCGGCGCGCCGTGGCGGTCAGGCGGCCGGGCTCGGTATTGGTCTGAGGTTCCTGCGCGGAGGCGCTATCGGCTGCGCGCGCGCCCAAACGCGCCGGAATCGCAGCGGGAACCACTCCGTAGCGTATCCGCATGACAGCGTCGAGCAGGGCGAAGAAGACGACGGGCATGAGCACGAGCGAGTAGTGCCAGGTGCTTGCCCAGTAGGATTCCATGGTGGAGAGTAGACGCCAGGCAAGGGTCGGCAGGGCAATTGCCGCGAGCGGAGAAATCACCCAGAGGACTGCTCCGGTAATGAGCAGCAGGCCGAGGGTTGCCAGCTTGGTGTTGTTGCTGAGCATCTGCAGTGCCGAGCCGAAGGGGTCGCCCAGAGCCGCAGATAAGTTCACCTTGTCGGCATAGTCGAAGTTTCCGCCGCTATTGAAGTAGGGCAGAATCACGTAGATGGCGACGGCGGACCAGAATACGCCCCAAATCATGACCATGGTGGATTCGGCGACGGCGGGGGTGCGCGCCCAGGAGGAGTAGAGCTGATGCACGCGGATTCGCATGGGGGCGGGGGTGCCCGCGGAGAGGCGCGGCATCAGAATGTCTACGGCGGTGCTCAGCCAGCCGGTGCGGATAAAGATGATGAGGCCGATGGCTGCGACAGTAATGCCCATATCTTCTTTAACGAAGGCAATGGGTAGAGCCCACCAGCAGGCGTAGGCGAGGTAGCGTGCGCGTTCGGTGCCGCTCACTCGTGAGGCGAGCACCAGGTAGCCGAGGCTCATGGCCAGTAGCGGCACGGCGAAGGCTACTTCGTGGAATTGGGCGGCGATAGCTTGCTGAACGCCGAAGCTGAGGGCGAATCCGGCGCCGAGTAGCAGACCGGTGATGGTCGGGATAACGCCCTGAAGTTTTGCGGATTGAGCGTTCTGCGCGGGTTCACTCTTCTGCGCATCTTCAGTTTTTTGGGCGAGCGCGAAGGCACGCTGAGTGAAGCGCACAATGGCGAAGCTTGCGAAGGCGACCAGGGCGTTCTGCACGACCAGTAGCGTGGTCGGTGAGGGGAACAGCGCGTAGATGGGTCCCAGGAGCACCAGAATCGGGTGGAAGTGGTCACCCCAGAGGTTAAAGTCGGGCCCCTTAATGGGCACGATGGGCACGGAGAAGTGCGAGTACGCCTGAGCCATCTGGGTGAAAATCGCCAGGTCCCAGGAGGGCGTAATCCAGTGCTTCATCTGTTGCAGCGAGTAGTAGGTGTACAACGCCATGACGGCGGCGGCAAGCAGCAGGCCGGGTAGTAGTTCGAGGGGGCGGATGCTTTTGACGCGCTCGGTGAGGGACTGACGCGGCTGTTTCTTGGCGCGCTGAGTACGGCCCGCGCTGGTGTCGGTGCTGTTCTTCTGTTCAGGTGCGTCAGTATTCGAGGATGCTTCGTGTGCTTCCGCTGCCATAGGCGTCCTTCTCTCGGGGTGTGTGTCCGGGCTACAGGCGCCCACAGAACGGGTGGAACGCGTCGCCTTTGTCGTTGCCGGTGGCGGAGTTTGCGTTCGTTCTCGCTCTACCCTTTAGGGTATCGCATTAGCGCTGTGCCTGCCCTTCCTGCGCTTTTTGTATCTTGTCCCTCAAATATCTGCCCCGGATGTTGTTGCCCGGTTTGGGCGCATAGACTGGTGTGGTGAGTACGTTTCCTTCCTCAACCCCCGGCGGTGTCACCCCTAACTGTGCGGCCCTTGACAGCCACCCGGTAGCGGGTGCTCGGCGCATCCGGCATCCTTTAGCGGCAGCTGGTGTGCCCTATGCGCCAGCGCTTGCGGATGTTCTTCACGAACCGCGCGTTCAGGTTCGTACTCTCTCCCCCGCTGTTTCGTCTCTTCCGGGCGCTCTGAGCCCGGAGGTATGCGAGGTTGTGATTGAGCCGCATGTTCCGGTGCAGTTGTCGCAGACGTTGGGGTCGTTGCGCCGCGGTGCTCAGGATCTTTCGTATCGTGCGCTGAGCCGCGCGGATGGTGCCGAGAGAATCTGGTTGACGGCTCGCACGCCGTTTCATGAGTTCCCGGCGGTGCTGTACGCCGAACGATTGGCGCAGCCAGCTAAGCTTCCCGAGACTCTCCCCTCCCTGCATCGCCTGCTGATGCGCCCGGTGCGTATTCGTATCTGGGTTTCTTATAGTGCCGCTGATCAGCAGATGCAGGCGCGAGCCGACCTTCAGGCGCTAGCGCAGGAAATGACGTACTGGCTGGGGTTGCACGACCCCGCCGAACAGTTCGGTGCTCTGTCTTCTTTTGAGTCTCTTCCGCCGCGTGTTCAGCAGGCGTGGCGGCAGAATCCGGGGCTCCGCCTCAGCGCTTCGGGGCAGCTGGACCGGCAGATGCTCAACGCCATTGTGGAGCAGCGCATCACCCAGACCGAAGCGTTCAGGACCTTAGGCTGGGTTCTGCGCAAGTACGGCTCCCCCGCCCCTTCGACCGGGTTGGGGCATCAGCCGGAGGGGATGCGCGTCTATCCAAGCGCCCGGACCCTGGCGACGATTCCTACCTGGGATTGGCATCGGGCTGGCGTTGATAAAAGCCGCTACGATGCCGTGTACGCTTACGCTCGTTCCGCAGAGTCTCTAAAAAACATTGCGGCAGAAGGCGACGTCGCACTTCTGGCGCGGAGCCTGCACGCTGTGCGCGGCGTGGGCCCGTGGAGTATTTCCGAGGCCCTGCAGCGTGTGTGCGGGCACCCGGATGCCATCAGCGTGGGCGACTACCATCTGGCGCACGCGGTCGGTGAGCTGTTCATAGGTCAGCGCACCGATGATGCGGGAATGCTCTCCCTGCTGGCGCCCTTTAGCCCGCATCGGCAGCGTCTGGTGCGGCTCATGCATGCTTCGGGCTTTTCGAAGCAGCGCTACGGGGCGCGCATGACCATTGAGGATCACCGCGACCGCTAACGCTCCTGCACCCTCACGAGGTTAAAAGGGGGCGGGGCGCCCCTGCCGGTTGTGCCGGCGGGTGCGCCCCGTTCAAGCTCTTTTGTGGTGGTGAGCTTACTTCTTCTCTGCAGAGCCCTCTGCTGCTGCGATCTCTGCACGGACCTTGTCCATGTCGAGCTCGCGGATCGAACCGATTACGGTCTCCAGCTGGTCTTCGCGCAGTGCGCCAGCCTGCTGGTATACCAGGATACCGTCACGGAAGCCCATGATGGTGGGGATGGAGGTGATGCCTGCTGCCTGAGCGAGCTGGCCCTGGTCCTCGGTGTCGACCTTGCCGAAAACAATGTCGCTGTGCTTCTCCGAAGCCGCCTCGTAGACGGGGGAGAACTGCTTGCAGGGACCGCACCAATCTGCCCAGAAGTCCAGGAAGACAATATCGTTGCTCTCGACGGTAGCAGTCAGGTTCTGCTGAGTAATTTCATTAGTAGCCATGAGATAAAGCTACACCCTCAAGACCCCAATCGCTAATTGTTCGCTCTGGGATTCAAACATGTGAAAGATATGACAAATTGCGGTCATAGTAAATACTTTTTGCGGCTGTTTCAGCCGGTTCACGGGCGTGTCGCGAATACTCTAGCGAATGCCCCTGTAGCCGAATGATGGAGGCGCCCGACCCGGCGGGCGAAGCCCCGTGGTCGTCCCCTACAGCATCCTGAGGAAAGCACCCAATGCGGGCACCCAGAAAATACGGGCGCAACCATGAAAGACCGTTGCTGTGGAAGACCACTGTGGTGGAAGATTACCGCGGTGGAAAGCCGCTGGGTTGGAAAGCGGCTGCGGAATCCGCTATAAAACTGGTTTTAGATACACAAAAGCCCGGTTACTTTCGTAACCGGGCTATTTGTGGCAGGTGAGGGATTCGAACCCCCGTAGGCAGTGCCAGCTGATTTACAGTCAGCCCCCTTTGGCCGCTCGGGTAACCTGCCGCCTAGCTAGGTGCTAGTTGCTCGCTCAAGCGAACAGAGACTACTCTACAGCAGTTTTAGGGACTTGTACACTTCACATAGGGTTTTGTGACGAAGGTTATATGTCTGGTTGTATTTATCGTCTTTTCGTCACACAAGAGCGTCAGCGCACGCTCACCGCGCGCCCATATCTATCGCAGCGCCCACGCTCTCACCTTATGAATAAAGCCGCGAATAAAGCCACCGCCTACAGCAGTTTTAGAAGGAGCGGGAAGGAGTATCGCCATCCTGCTCAAGCAGAAGCACAATCTCCAGGTGCTCCAGATAGCGGCGCGCCTGCTCCACGGTGCACATGTCACCGGCAATCTCACGCTCCAGGTCACGGCGAACGCCACGGAAACGTGCCACCAGCGAAGGTTCCGTCAGGGTGATACCGATACCGTCAAAGAGAGAAGGCTCAGCATCTTCCTCGTGCAGGTCAAGGTGAATATCGTGGTGGTCAGGCTCGCTGAGGCGCTCAGCCTCAGGAATATCTTCGGGCTCAGCGCCCAGAGAGGTATGCAAGTCAATGAAGAGCAGGGTTTGCAGGTCGTGAGCTTCCTCGCTCGTGTGTGCGTCCGTTGCAGACAGGTTATGAATGGTCATATCTCTATTGTCCTCTTTTTAGGTTGGTAACGCCTGTAAAACAGGCCCGTATTTCTGTTAGTTAGCTGTGAACAAGAGCCCCAACCCGGTAGGCTAGTACTAACCGGTGCCAGTAGCACCTCATTCACGAAAGGAAAACCCATGGCTAGCGAATCCTCATTCGACATTGTGTCCAAGGTGGACAAGCAGGAAGTTTCTAACGCACTGCACCAGGCGCAGAAGGAAATCTCCCAGCGTTACGACTTCCGTGGCGTTGGCGCAGAAATCGACTACTCCGGCGACAAGATCCTCATCAAGGCAAACGCCGAAGAGCGCGCACTGGCAGTGCTGGACGTTTTCCAGTCCAAGCTGGTCAAGCGCGGCATCTCCCTGAAGTCCCTGGACTCCGGCAAGCCCTACGCATCCGGCAAGGAAACCCGCATCGAGTGCTCCATCAAGGAAGGCATCGCACAGGATCAGGCGAAGAAGATCTCCAAGATGATCCGTGAAGAGGGCCCCAAGGGCGTGAAGGCAAACATCCAGGGCGACGAGCTGCGCGTCTCCTCCAAGTCCCGCGATGACCTGCAGGAAGTCATTGCAATGCTCAAGTCCGCTGACCTTGAGGTTGACCTGCAGTTCGTCAATTACCGCTAAGCTCAGGCGAGACTCCCCCGCCCCACAATGGGTGAGGGAAGACGGCTAGAAGCCGAAACGTAAAAATCCTCGGGGTGGCTACTTCCACAGTAGCCACCCCGAGGATTTTTTGTCTGCCGACCCGTCACCGCGAGTCACAATCGTCACCCCGAGTCATATTCATGCAGCGCCATACTCATACAGCGCCACATTCGCTCCCGAATGATTCGGTAGAGAAAAGACTTAGTACTGACCCATCTCGCGAGCCTGCTGCTGCAGACGCGCAATACGCTGATCCATCGGCGGGTGAGTAGAGAGCATGCTCTTCAGCGAACCGAAGGGATTCGCAATCATCATGGCGCTCGCCGCCTCAGTGTTGCGGTTATTCGGGTCCATCGGATACATGGACACGCCGCTCTCCAGCTTGTGCAGTGCCGAAGCCAGCGCCAGCGGGTCACCGGTCAGACGTGCGCCATCCTCGTCGGCATCAAATTCACGGGTGCGGCTAATAGCCATCTGAATGACCTGCGTAGCAATGGGAGCCAGCATGGCAATCACAAACATGGCGATAGGGTTCGAGCGTTCACCGTCGCGGCTGGAACCACCGAACATCGCACCAAACGAAAGAATCTGCGCAATCGTACCGATGATGGAGGCGATACCCGCCGCCACCGAAGAGGTGAGGATATCGCGGTTGTACACGTGCATCAGCTCGTGGCCGAGCACGCCGCGCATCTCGCGCTCATCCAGCAACTGCAAAATACCCTCAGTGCAACACACCGCCGCATTCTGCGGGTTACGGCCGGTCGCAAACGCGTTCGGGGTCATAGTCGGTGCCACGTAGAGGGCGGGCATGGGCTGACCCGCGCGGGAGGACAGCTCCTCCACTATGTCGTAAAGTACCGGAACCTCTTCACGGCTGACCGGGTAAGCATTCATGGAACGTAGGGCGAGCTTATCGGAGTTCCAGTAGGTGTACACGACCGAACCCAAGCTAAACAGGCCCATAACCCAGATGAAAATGGAGGTGCGGAAAGTCGCCGAAAGCAGGCCACCGATGAGCAACATCATGCCCACCATGGAGCCCATCAACAGGGCAGTTTTCAGTCCGTTGTTATGGCTGTGCATGGGTATCCTCCTGAACAATTAGGTCAGTGCGTACAGCGTGTACTTGACTCTATAGAATACGTGCAAGCACCCGCGGGCGCACCTTATGGCACGCGGATTCACCCAGAGCGTCACCCATGCGCCGAAAGCTCAAAAGGGATTAGGGAATAGCGCCCGGAATATTCACCAGGGGCACCTGCTCCAGCACCTGCGCCGTAGCAGTGGGGAAAATACCCAGCAGCAGAATCGTGCCGTACGCGCCCAGAAAAAGGATGAAGAGCAGACCGAGCATCAGCTGACCCTCCAGATCAAAACCAGTGGTAGTACTGCGGTACTGGCCGTAAATCACCGGGGTCACGATGGGCACACCGAAGAGCAGAATCATCAGCAGAATGTAGATGGGGTTTGTGAAGTCGTACACCATGACCCTATCCTCCTTGATGGTGATCGCCGGTGCGGGTTACTCTAGGTTCTTTGATTGTACGGCATCTCTTCACACCCGAGGCCGGGGCGAGGAGGGGCGCCACAGAGTGGATGAAAGGGACGCCTTGCCGGCTTATTATGAGCTTTTCATAAAATAATGATGAATTTCTCATAATAACGTGTAGACTTAAACCTATGACCGACGCAAAGACAACCTCCGACACGAAGAAGGCTCAAAGCCCAGACCATCACAACACCGGTTGCGCCCACACCACCGGCCTACCCCTGCTCTCCGCAATGAGCCCCGAACAGCTCGAAGAAGCATGGACCACCGGACTGCGCGCCAGGGGCCGCCGCGTCACCAAGCAGCGCCTCGCCGTACTCCACGCAGTGCAGGAACACCCGCACTCCACCGCCGACACCATCGTGCAGGCAGTCCGCGAGCGTATCCCCGCCATTACGGTTCAGTCGGTCTACGTGATTCTTGCCGACCTGACCGACATCGACCTGCTGCGTAAGTTTGAGCCGCCGGGAACCCCCGCCCTCTACGAAACCCGCACGGGCGACAACCACCACCACGCCTTCTGCGTACGTTGCGGCAAGGTCGAAGACGTGGACTGCGCGGTCGGCTCCGCACCCTGCCTGACCCCCAGCGATTTTCACGGCATGGCACTCTTCAGCGCAGACGTGCTCTATCAGGGCGTGTGCGTAGACTGTCAAACTGAGGCAGAAGCAGAACTGGCGAAGAGCCAGGTGCAAGCCGCAGCGAGCGTTCAGCACTAACGAACCACATTCCCACACCTTACTCCGGGCGTGAAACAGCGCCTCAGTGTTCGTTAGCTGCACCCTAAAACAGGAAGAATGCTCGTCGAAAACCACATAGCATCACCAAAAACACAAGGAGAAGCAAATATGTATCAGACCCCGCAGAACCCCATTCAGCCCGGTTCTTACACCACCACGAGCACTGGCACGCCGGTGGCTTCAGATGATCATTCGCTCACCGTGGGCGCCGATGGTCCCATCGTTCTGCACGATGCTTACACTGTTGAAAAGCTCGCTCAGTTCAACCGTGAGCGTGTGCCCGAGCGTGTGGTGCACGCGAAGGGAACCGGCGCATACGGCTACTTTGAAACCACCGAAGACGTTTCGCAGTACACCCGTGCGGCGCTCTTTCAGCCCGGCGTTAAAACCGAGCTGCTGATTCGTTTCTCAACCGTGGCGGGCGAATCCGGCTCCCCCGATACCTGGCGTGACCCACGCGGTTTCGCGGTGAAATTCTACACCACCGAAGGCAACTACGACCTGGTAGGCAACAACACTCCTATCTTCTTCATTCGCGATGCCATTAAGTTCCCCGACTTCATCCACTCGCAGAAGCGTATGCCCGGTTCGGGTCTGCGCGATCACGATATGCAGTGGGATTTCTGGACCCTCAATCCGGCATCGGCGCACCAGGTAACCTGGCTGATGGGCGACCGCGGCCTGCCCCGCACCCTGCGCCACATGGACGGCTTCGGCTCTCACACCTACCAGTGGATTAACGCCGAGGGTGAGCGCTTCTGGGTTAAGTACCACTTCAAGACCGAGCAGGGCAACGAGTTCTTCACCCAGGCTCAGGCCGATGAAATGGCGGGTAAGGATGCTGACTTCCACCGCCGCGACCTGCGCGAGGCTATCGAGCGTGGCGACTACCCCGCCTGGACGCTCTATGTGCAGATCATGCCCTATGAGGACGCGAAGACCTACCGTATTAACCCCTTCGATCTGACGAAGGTGTGGCCGCACTCGGATTACCCGCTGATCAAGGTGGGCCGCATGGTGCTGGATCGCAACCCGCAGAATTTCTTCGCCGAAATCGAGCAGGCAGCCTTCTCCCCCTCGAATTTTGTGCCCGGTATCGCGGCTTCGCCCGATAAGATGCTGCTCGGTCGTATCTTCTCCTACCCGGATGCGCATCGCTACCGCATCGGCACCAACTTCGCACAGCTGCCCGTGAACGCACCACACGCAGCGCCGGTGAACAACTATTCGCATGACGGTTCGATGCGTTATAACTTCAACGACCCCTCCGTTCCGACCTACGCGCCGAATAGTCTGGGTGGACCGCATGCGGATGCGGAACGCGCTGGCGAAGGTAGCTGGGAGTCTGATGGCGAGCTGGTACGCACCGCCTACACCCTGCGCCCGGATGATGATGATTTCTCGCAGGCTCGCACCCTCTACGAGGTAACCATGAACGACGAAGAACGCGAGCGCCTGATCAGCAACATCTCCGGTCACGTAGGCGCTGTTCGTTCCGACGAGATTCGTGAACGCGCGTTCCAATACTGGGATAGCGTTCACCCTGAGCTCGGTTCTCGCGTTCGCGAGGCCGTGGCAGCCGCCGCATCTGGTTCATAAGATACGGCAGCGTCTGTTCTCCTGTAGATTCGAGAACATGACGCACAGCTGGCTACTACTATGGGGTCGGTGACTTTCAGTAAGGTGGAGTCACCGGCCCCATATTTTAAACCCGTTTGCAGGATTACAACCCTCTCCAAACACAAAAATCGCCCGAAAGAGACAACACCGTGTGGGTGTCTCTTCCGGGCGATTTTACGTGACGGGTTTTACGAACTATGCGGATGCACTAGCACCAGCGGGAGAAGCGCCGAAGACCGCTTCCTATTCACCCACAATATCGAGGAGCTCGCGAATCTGCGCCGCGCTCAACACGGTGGAAGGGTTAATTGCGTTCACCTTCACGCTCGGTGCGCCAATCTCCAGGGCGTAACGCAGAATATCCAGGGCATTCGCCGAACGCACCTCAATATGCGGGTCCAGCGCCGCAATCTCAATGGGCGAGGTGAATACCAGCAGGCTCTTCGGGTTACCGTTCTCATCCGGGTCAAACACAAAAGACGTACCCGAAGGATCAGCCGGGTCAACGCCCACCAGCAGCACGGATGCCGGGGACACCAGGGAGCCGAGCAGCATCTGCATATTGTCCTGCACAAGCGCCATTTTCGCGCCGTCATTGCGAGGAGAAGTGACAATCCAGTGCACCTGAGCGCGCTCAATGTAGCACTCGTGGTCAGTGCCGGGGTCAACCACGATCAAGTCCAGCGCCTCATTGCTGAGGAAGTCAATGAAGACCTTCATCGCCGGTTCGCGCAGAATCAGCTCATCTCCCTCGGATTCCTGGCGCACGTAGCTCTTGCCAATGTGCTCGGAGGAGGAGAACACGCACAGCGCCTGCATGCCGGTCTCGGGCATGCGAATGACCTGGTGGGCCAGTACCGACTCGGGGCCCATCGGGTCAGTCTCGGAGGGAATCAGCAGGGAGCCGGTCGCATCAAGTAGAACGTCGCCACCAAGCATCGTACGAACCACGTTAATGAGGGTTCGCTCCTGCACGTCGTTGCGGAAGGTCTCCAGAGCAGCAACCAAGTAGGGGTTCGGAATCTCATGCTCGCTCGAAGACAGTGCCGCGGCGGCGGAGTGGCGGGCACGACCCTCCATACGCTCACGAGCCCACTGCGGGATACGCGACGCATCGCGAGGGAACTCAGCCAGGTGCTCACGCACGTCGGTTGCGGTCAGGGTGCCCTCATTCTTCCAGCTAGCGGGCTCGTCGTCACGGTTGTAGGAGGCACCCACGCTGAACTGCGGGTTGGGCCAGCCGGTAGCCGCAACCACGATGGAGGCGGTAAACCAGGTGCCGCGGTTACCGTCGTAGGCGGCGCGCTGTAGCTTACGGACCTCAGCAATAATGGGCGAGCCGTCCTTGAGCGGGCCGATGGTGCCAATGAACTCTTCGCCGTCGCGGAATTCACGCACACGCACGAAAATCTGACCTGCCAGAGGCTTGACGTCCAGCACCATTTCGCTCCAGCCGGGGTCAACACTAACGACATCCAGCAGCCAGCTTCCAATGTTATTCAGCGCATCCTGGATGCGCGCGGCACGGCTACTCGTCTCGGCAAGGCGGGGTTCAGTCATAGTTCATACATCCTTGAGTGTGAATACGGCGCGGCTGGAGGCATCCGTGTTCGGTCGTAGTGTCGGCTTACAGGGTGCCGGAAGAAGCCGTCCCTTCGATTCTAACGAACACGGGCACTCCACGCAGATAGTTTACGCCGAAAGATATATGCTCTATCTCTCCCTCAGAGCTCTTGGATACGGCTCAAACAGGCGCCTTAGAGCCCAATACGCCTAAAGCACACACTAAAACCGGGGATACACGGCATAGTGAACGCTAAAAGGTTGATAATCTTGAAGCATGACGAATTCTCTGCAGGACCTTATCGACGCATCGATCTTTATCTCCACCGAGTACCAGGCTCGACTCGCCGAGCTCGTGGGTACCTCCGAGTGGAACGTGGATTTCACCTCCCAGTCTCTGGACTTTGAGACCACTCCCCCGCTCTCGCTCAAGCCGCATCTGCTGGGCACTGAATCTGAGAACCGCGGTACTTGGATTTGGTCTTGGCAGCAGCTGGGCTACTTCCCCGACTCCGTTGTTTCTGCCGCTATTCAGGCGCGTGAAACCGGTGAGCGTGACGGCCTGGCCGAACTGACCACCGACGAGCTGCCCCTCTCCGAGTCCCTGGCACGCCGCCTGACTCTGGCAACCAAGACCGTCAGCGGCCTGTACGCACACTACCCGCTGCCCGCGGGCGCTGGCGTGCGCGCATGGACCCTGCTGGAGGGTGCTGAGCTGACCCTCGAGGCACCGACCTACAAGGGTATTGGCCGCGTCATTGCTAAGACCCTGCAGAGCGAAGAGGTACACAACCAGGTTCTGGCGGTGGACTCCTACGCTCAGCAGCGTGGTTTCCACATTGCTTGGGACACCGAGGCAACCGCCGTTCTGACCGCAACCGACGGTGCCCTGCGCCTGTGGTTCGACGAGGGCCGCATCAGCGGCATCGAGCAGGCTGAACCTCAGGTTGGCCCCGAGGTTCTGGAGCAGTGCGCAGCCGCTGCCGCACAGCGTCGCGAATCCCTCGCGGCACTGCGCGCCGAGATTGAGCGCGTGGCAGCCGCTGAGGCAGCCGCTCAGAATGCACAGCGCGAGCAGGAGGCGGCAGAACGCGCCGCCGCACGTGCCGAGGCTGAGGCTGAGCGCGCCGCAGAAATTGCCGAGCACGCACCGGTCGCAGAGACCGAGGTTGCCGGCGTTGAGAGCACCGAGAACCTCTACCCTGCCGACGAGGCTCCCTTCGATCAGGAGCCGGCAGAGCACGCAGAGCCCGGCCTGGTCACCGTGGAGACCCTGCCCGGCGAGTACGAGGCAGAAGAGACCGAGCAGGCTCGCGTCTACACCGACGAGTCCATCGGTGCCGAGCAGCCCGAGCACGAGACCGTTGAGGCTTCCGTCGAGTACGTTGAGGAGCCGGTCGCGGCTGAGCCTGTTGCTGAGCAGCCCGTCGAGGTCGAGCAGGAAGCAGCAGAATACGAAGAGCAGCACGTGGAGCCCATCCGCAACGCTGGCGCAGCTCCCGACCTGCAGGCAGAGCACGAAGAGGCAGCCCGCCGCGAGCAGGAAGAAACTGCACGCCGCGAGGCAGAGCAGCCCAAGAAGAAGGGCTTCTTCTCCCGCTTCTTCGGCCTCTAAACCGAATACGCAGCATTCCTCAGGCGCGGTATCCTCGTGGTACCGCGCCTGAGGCGTCCCTAGCGTATGCTGCACCCCGTATCGGGTACAGTAGTGTGCGCGCATCGAAACCTGTGTGGGTACCCAGCTGGCGCATCCCGATGAATAGCTTAGAAGAACGTAACCGAAGAATCAGGTCAGACGAAACCATGTCAGAAACGCAGAAGCACACCACCCGCAACGGGTTTATCACCATCATCGGCACCTACATCATTTGGGGTCTGCTCCCCCTGTATTTTGTGCTGATGGCGCCAGCAGGACCGATTGAGATTGTCGTGGCGCGAGTGGTCTTCTCCCTCATCTTCTGCGCCCTGCTACTACCGATTGTGCGGGCAACCGCGGACTTCCGCCGCGCCCTCAAGGACCGCCGCATCATGCTGGTACTGACGGCGGCATCGTTCCTCATCTGCGCGAACTGGCTTATCTACGTGATGGCAACAACCAGCGGTCACACGATTGATGCGTCCCTGGGATATTTCATTAACCCGCTGGTCTCCGTGGTGCTGGGCGTGATTTTCCTGCAGGAGCGCCTGCGCACCGCGCAGTGGGTATCCGTCGCAATTTCATGTATCGCGGTGCTGATGATGAGCCTCATCTACGGTCAGGTGCCCTGGACGGGTCTGGGCCTGGCGTTCTCCTTCGGCATCTACGGCCTGCTCAAGGCACGCGTAGCCCACGACGTGAGCCCCATCGTTTCACTCTCTCTCGAAACTCTGATTCTGGCGCCCTTCGGCATTGCCACCCTCTTTGTGCTCAATGCTCAGGGACAAATGACCCTCTTCAGCGAAGGTGCCGGGCACTTCTGGCTTCTCGCATCCACCGGTGTGGTTACCGTTGTTCCGCTGATGCTCTTTGCGGCGGCTACCAAGGCTCTACCGCTATCAGTCATTGGCATGGTGCAGTACCTGGGCCCGACCATCCAGTTTGTTCTGGCGCTGACCGTTCTGCACGAGCAGATGAGCGCCGATAAGGTGCTGGGTCTGAGCCTCATCTGGATTGCGCTCATCATTTTCACCGTGGATGCGGTGCGTGCCTCCCGCTCCTACCGCGCCTCCGCGCTGTCCGACCCGGAAACCGGCATGATTCCGCTGGTACAGGCTGAAGACGTGCAGAGCAAGTAGCTCTCCCCAACCCGGATAAAACACAGCCCCGCACAAAACACAGTGATGCCCCGCCAGCTAACGCCAGCGGGGCATCACTTTATGTCGCGTTCACACTCTAAAGCTCAGAACCCTGAGCTTCAGCAGCATCGTCGAGAGCATCCAAATCCGGATGACGGTGCAGGTTCAGCAGAGCCAAACCCAGGCCACCCCAAATGATCAGGACTGCCACAACGAGCATCACAATTGCGGAGATAGACATGAGGGCTCCTAACGGGTAATGGTCGAATCAACGTGGCCGTGCTCCACCTGACCGGAAATCACCGGAGGTGCCGGCGGCTCTTCAGCCGCACGAGACTTCTTCGACCAGGGCAGAAGAGAAACAACGATCGCACCAACCAGAAGCAGTGCGCTCATACCCCAACCGAAAATCGCCAGCAGATCCGCAGGGTAACCCTCATACGGGGTCACAATCAGCTTGATAACACTCTGAATCAGAGAGTAACCCAGAACCAGCGGGGTCACGACAGCCAGCAGACCCATCCAGATCTTGCCGACCTTGATGGAGGAGTAGCGGTTCAGGTGCTCAGCCAGAGCGGGCAGAGCACGCACCACGTATGCAACCACGATAATGGCGCACAGGCCGGCTGCCAGAATGCCGAAGAGGTTCACGAAGTTATCGAGAATATCCAGCACGTACAGGCCGGTAGTGGTCGGCATCAGCAGCAGCGAAATCAGAGCCATCGGAACAATCACCAGTATGGTGGACGCCAGACGGGAAGTCGCGAACTTGTCCTGAATACCGGCGATAATCACCTCAAGAATCGAAATGAGGGAGGTGAAACCAGCAAAAAGCAGGGAACCGAAGAAGAGGATACCAATCAGCACGCCGCCGGGCGCCTGAGAAATAATGGTCGGGAACGCGATGAACGCCAGACCAATACCGCTGGTCGCAACCTCGCTCACCTGGGTGCCAGCAGCCTGAGCCATGAAGCCCAGAGCAGCGAACACACCAATACCAGCAAGAAGCTCGAAACCGGAGTTCGCGAAACCAACCACAGCACCGGAACCGGTCAAGTCAGTCTTAGGCTTCAGGTAGGAAGAGTAGGTGACCATAATGCCGAAGCCAATGGACAGCGAGAAGAAAATCTGGCCGTACGCAGCAACCCACACGTCCGGGTTAGCCAGGGAGTCCCAGCTGGGGGTGAACAGAGCGTTCAGACCGTCCACAGCGCCGGGCAGGGTCAGCGAGTAAATCACCAAACCAACGAACATGACCAGCAGCAGCGGGATGAAGATAATGTTGGCTGCGCCCACGCCCTTCTGAACACCCAGAGCCATCACAGCGAGCAGAACGCCCCACACCAGAACCATGGGAATCAGGATGTTCATGTTGAAGTCCAAGGAGACGCCGGGATCCTTTGCGACCTTCAAGAACTCGCCCTGGAAGAACGCCTTCGGGTTATCGCCCCACTCATTCGTGAAAGAGAAAACCATGTAACGCAGAGCCCACGCCACAATAGCGGCGTAGTAGATAGCGATGACAAAGTTGATACCCATGTGCCACCAGCCAATGAACTCGGTCTTACGGTTCAGACGGCGGAAAGCCAGCGGGGACGACGCACGCGCACGGTGACCGATTGCGTAGTCAAAGAACAGGAAGGTCAGACCGGCGGTCAGCAGGGCGACAATATAGGGAATCATGAAGGCGCCGCCGCCGTTATCAAATGCGATGTAGGGGAAACGCCAAATATTGCCCAGACCAACAGCAGAACCGATGGCGGCAAAGATAAAGACGCGACGGCTAGAGAAGCCTTCGCGCTTCGTGGGCGCCTTAGGGGTAGATGCTCCCATAGTTGTAAACCTCGAATGTGTGGGGACGCGGATGGTTGGTGCGAGAATAACCCGTCGGGGTGGTTGGGCTCTGCTCGCGTCCAGAAATAGTAAACGGCTCTCCAACACGGGGTTGGGCATGGGAGCCGTCAAACGTCTGAAGGGTGGATGTGCGCCTCAGGCATGCCTATAAGGATTACCTTAAAGGCATATAGCGGTCAAGGAGACCCCAGCATGCGGAAGCTTTCGGAGGGTGAAGGCAACCCCAAACCATCCCAAAAACCGGTGTTGACTAGCCATAATGCATAAAACCCCCGCCGAATCCAGGCAGATTCAGCGGGGGTTTTGAAGTATGAGACGCATCAGCACCTACGCCAGCGCATACGCTACGTGGTGAGGTATTTTAGCCTTCGCGGTGAACCACAGCGTGAGCGAAGGACTCCAGCGCAGCCTTCGCGGTGGACTCGGGCAACGGAGCAATCGCGGCGATTGCGCGGTCCGCCCAGTCGTAGGCGATCTGCCATGCTTCCTGGGTGACCGGGTGGGCGGCGAGCGCCTCCACAGCGGCTTCCAGTGCCTCGTCGGAGCTGAGGTCGGCATCCAGCAGTGCACGAACCTTGATAGCAGATTCGTCGCCGGCGGCTACCGCGCGGTCCAGCAGGATGGTCGGCAGGGTGGGCACGCCCTCGCGCAGGTCGGTGCCGCGGGTCTTACCGCTGGTCTTGCCGTCGCTCACAATGTCAATCACGTCGTCAGCGAGCTGGAATGCCACGCCGACCAGCTCGCCGTACGCCTTGACCATGGAGATAACGTCTTCGGAAGCGCCCGAAAGCAGGGAGCCGTACTCGCCGGCTGCGGCAATCAGGGAGCCGGTCTTACCCTCAATGACCGCGATGTAGTGGTCGAGCAGGTCCTGACCCTCGCGGGGGCCGGTGGTCTCAAAGAGCTGACCGAGCACCAGACGTTCGAAGGTCTGGGACTGAATCTTCATGGGGCGGGTGCCTAGCTCGGAGACCAGCAGGGATGCGCGGGAGAAGATCAGGTCGCCGGTCAGAATTGCGACGGAGTTGCCCCAAATCATCTGGGCGCTGTCCACGCCGCGGCGCTTGGGGGCGTCATCCATAACATCGTCATGGTAGAGGGTTGCCAGGTGGGTCAGCTCAACGACCACGGCGGCTTCGATAACCTCGTCGTTGATTTCGCCGTCTACGGCTGCGCAGAGCAGAGCCAGCAGGGGGCGCACGCGCTTGCCGCCCGCGGAGAGCAGGTGACGGGATGCTACGTCCGCCAGGTGGTCGGTCTGGGCGATTGCTTCTGCCAGGCGCTCCTCAATACGCGCGAGGGAGGAAAGAATCTGCGGACCCAGCTTGGGGTCTGCGGCGATGAGTTCGAAGCCTGCGGGAAGCTTCAGGTCGAGGTCTCCCAACAGGTCGGTTGCGGCAATGGGCTGCTCTGCGTTGCTCACGGTGTCTTCTATCTTCTTGGTGTTGGTGTCTTCGGTGGTGTGTGAACGCGGTGTCTATGCGTTGTGTGCTTCAGGCTTGAAACCGCGGTGAATGGCGACGATGCCGCCGGTGAGGTTGCGGTACTGCACGGAGGTGAAGCCCGCCTCCTTGAACTTCTGCGCCAGTTCCTGCTGGTTAGGCCAGGTGATGATGGACTCGGCGAGGTATTCGTAGGATTCGGGGTTGGAGGAGATTGCGCGGGCAATCGGCGGAATCGCCTTCATGATGTAGTTCTTGTAGACCGCGCCGAAGGGGGCGAAGGTCGGGGTGGAGAACTCGAGGATGACGATGCGTCCGCCGGGCTTGAGCACGCGGTAGATTTCGCTCAGCGCTTTGGGGTAGTTTGCGACGTTGCGCAGGCCGTAGGACATGGTCACTGCGTCGAAGGTTTCGTCGTCGAAGGGTAGGGCTGTGACGTCTGCCTGCACGAAGGTCATGTCGGGGCGACGGCGGCGGCCCACATCCAGCATGCCTTCGGAGAGGTCTGCTGCGATGACGTCCACGCCGGCGTCGGCGAAGGGTTCGGAAGAGACGCCGGTACCTGCGGCTACGTCCAGTACTTTCTGGCCGGGGTGCGCGTCTACGGCGGCGACTGCCTGCTTACGCCAGTAGATGTGCTGGCCGAGGGAGAGGATGCCGTTCATGAGGTCGTAGCGTTCAGCGACGGTATCAAACATGGCGGCAATATCGCCGGTTTTCTTGTCTAGGGTTGCGCGGGTTGCGCGGGTGTTCTTCTCTGCGTTCACGCTCTCAATTGTGGCATGGAGGTTACTAGATTCGATAGTTGGGTAAACCGTAGTAGTGTCGCACGGTACGTTAAGGTGCGTTCTGAAGTGGTTTTTGAGTCTCTAATTCGGGGTTTTATTCAGTTTTCCCGGTGGGATTTATGTATATTCAGCAAAAATTTATGAATATTTATGTATATGCTTGCATTTTTTAACATGGGGGCGCACAATAGACCATAGATTTCATAGAACACACCTCACACAGGAGAACATCATGAACACCGCAATCCTCAAGAAGGCATCCCTCAAGCCCCTCGCACTGCTGGCAGTACTGCCCCTGGCGCTGACCGGCTGCGTCTCCACCGCCAACGAGAACTCCGACGCCAACGGCGAGGTCAGCCTCGTCAAGTCCGGCACCCTCAGCGTCTGCACCAACACCCCCTACAAGCCCTTCGAATACGAAGAAAACGGCACCATCGTCGGTCTGGATGCAGACATCGCCAACGCTATCGCCTCCGACCTGGGCGTGAAGACGCAGCTGACCTCCATCAGCTTCGAAGGTCTGGACTCCGGCACCGGCCTGGCCACCGGTCAGTGCGACATCGCCCTGGCGGGTATCGGCGTGACCGATGAACGTAAGAGCAAGATGGAGTTCACCACCGTCTACTTCGACGACAACCTGGCAATCCTGGTTCCCAAGGGTTCCTCCATCACCTCCGCAGCAGATCTGAAGGGCGTGGCTGTCGGTGCACAGCAGGCAACCAGTGGTGAAACCTACGCCAAGGAAAACGGCGCAGAGGTCATCCAGTACGAAGACACCTCCCTCATGTTCTCCGCCCTGAAGACCGGTCAGGTCAAGGCAGTCGCAGCGAACCTCTCCGTGGTTTCCGAGGCGCTGACCAACGACCCGGATTCCTTCAAGATCGCGTACCAGGATTCCGAGAACACCGAGGAAATCGCCGCAGCAGTCTCCTCCAACAACAAGGCACTGCTGGCCAAGGCAAACGCCACCATCACCAAGCTCAAGGAAAACGGCGAACTCGACAAGATGAAGGCCAAGTGGGTTGGTACCACTTCCTCCACCTCCGCGAGCGCCTCTTCCTCCGCTTCCTAAGCGTCTAGCCGGTTAGTCTCTCCCCCAATTCAGGAGTACCCTTATTACTTTTGGGTTGGGGGCTTCTCCGGCCTTCACCCCTTGTGAGCGTGTAGAACGCTCCTAACCGAACAGCACACGGATAAACAGCACACGGATAAGAAAGCGCATGTCCTCTAAACTCTCACCCCGTCAGAAGCAGAAGCTCTTCCGCTACGCACAGTACGCCCTTCTGGCCGTTATTGCTCTGGCAGCCATTCTTCTGGCTGACTGGAAGACCCTCAGCCAACAGGTATTCAACCTGGACGTTGCGGCTGCCCAGTTCCCCGACGTCATCACCGTGGCGTTGAAGAACACCCTGCTGTACACCACCCTGGGCTTTATCGTAGGCCTCTCCGGCGGTTTGCTGCTGGCACTCATGCGTATTTCCTCCATCGCCCCCTACCGTTGGATTGCGACCCTGTACGTGGAGCTTTTCCGCGGTATCCCGGCGCTGCTGGTCTTCTTCGCGTTCGGTTACGGTATTCCTCTGGCGTTCAAGATTCGCTTCGTGGATAACCTGATTCCGGTGACCCTGTCCCTGGGTATGGTTTCTGCGGCATACATTAGCGAGGTTCTGCGTGCGGGCCTGCAGGCAATCCCGAAGGGCCAGATGGAGGCGGCACGCTCTCTGGGTATGTCCCACACCCGCGCCATGATTTCGATCATTATTCCTCAGGCGTTCCGCGTGGTTCTGCCCCCGCTGACCAACGAGGTTATCCTGCTGACCAAGGACTCCTCCCTCGTGTACCTGCTGGGCGTGACCGTCTCGCAGTACGAGCTGGCGAAGTTCGGTCGTGAAGGCCTGACCGCCGCTAACGCGGGTCTGACTCCCCTGGTGGTTGCGGGTCTGTGCTACCTGATTATCACTGTTCCGCTGGGCCAGCTCTCCGCATACTTCGAGCGCCGCACCCAGCTTGCGGGCCGCAAGTAAGCGCAACGACAGATACGGATTACGGAAGATACTATGACTGTTTCAACTTCATCCATGGCCGCCTCCTCGGTGCGCATTTCTAACCTGCACAAGTCTTACGGCAAGGTTCAGGTTCTCAAGGGCATTGACATGCAGGTCGAGCCGGGCGAGGTCGTGTGCCTTATCGGCCCTTCGGGTTCCGGTAAGTCCACCCTGTTGCGTTGCGTGAACCTGCTGGAGGAGCCGAACGACGGCACCATCATGGTGGGCGATACCGAGGTTACCGACCCGGACGTAGACATTAACCGCGTGCGTACCCATATGGGTATGGTGTTCCAGCAGTTCAATCTGTTCGGCCACCTGAACATCCTGGATAACTGCACGATCGCTCAGATTAAGGTTCTGGGCCGTTCCAAGGCTGAGGCGGAGGCGGTTGCCCTCGAGCAGCTCGCCAAGGTTGGCCTGGAGGGCAAGGAAGACCGCTTCCCGGCTCAGCTGTCCGGTGGTCAGCAGCAGCGTGTGGCTATTGCGCGTGCACTGTCCATGCACCCGGACCTGATGCTCTTCGATGAGCCGACCAGTGCACTCGACCCGGAGATGGTCGGCGAGGTTCTGAGCATTATGCGCAACCTTGCTGATGAGGGTATGACCATGATCGTGGTGACTCACGAGATGGCGTTCGCCCGCGAGGTCGCCGATAAGGTCGTCTTCATGGCCGATGGCGTGGTCGTGGAGGAGGGTCCCGCCGATCAGGTGATTGGCAACCCCCAGCACGAACGTACTCGAGCTTTCTTGGCGCGCGTGCTCGATCCGACCCACGCCGTAGTAGACTAGTACTAGCTCTTGAAAAACGTAGCGGGCGGTGCTGTACGAAACATTCTGTTTCGCGCAGCACCGCCCGCTTTTTAATGCTCTAGTTCGCCGCTATTTCGGTTCTAGAAGATACGGCGCGCCACCTTGTCAAAGAGACGGTCCGGTAGCACGGTATGCAGGAACACGGAGGGCTTAGCACCGAAACCCACGAGGTAGCGGGTCTTGGGGCGGCGCGCCTCCAGGGCTCGCAGAATGGTCCTAGAGATTACTTTGGGCTCTGAGAGGTTGGAGGATGGCGAGTAGAGCCTACGCATATTTGCCGCAACACGCTGCGCCTGAGCCGCGTAGACACCGTTTCGGGAGGATTCCTCCAGGTGGTCTGCCGCGATGAGTCCCCAGGGGGTTTTGATGCCGCCGGGCTCGATAATGACCACGTCAATACCGAACTCTTCAACTTCCATGCGCAGTGCATCGCTGAACGCCTCGAGGGCGTACTTGGTGGCGTGGTACCAGGCACCCAGGGGCGAGGTAATACGCCCCGCCATCGAGGAGATGTTTAGGATGCGCCCGCTACCCCGTGCGCGCATGTGCGGCAGCACCAGCTGGGTGAGGTGCGCCAGGCCGAAGAGGTTCACCTCAAACTGACGGCGCGCCTCGTCGATGGGGACGTCTTCAATAGCACCGTAGGATCCGTAGCCTGCATTGTTGATGAGCACGTCAATGCGGCCTTCTGCATCAATGATCTGCTGTACGGCGGCTTCCATGGATGCTTCATCGGTAACGTCCAGGCTGAGCGCTTTCACGCCCTCGGAGGCGAGCTCTTCAATCTTCTCAACGCGGCGGGCGGCACCGTAGACGGTGTAGCCGTAGCGCACCAGTAGCGGCGCTACGTCGTAGCCGATACCGGAGCTGGCGCCGGTGAGAAGAACGACGGGGCGTTGCAGTGACTTGGGCATTGCGTATCCTTTCGGGTTGCTCCCTGTGAGGTTAGCGGGAGTGTACTTTTCAGGGTACGCCCGCGCGGGGTGTACGAGCGTGCAGAAAGCTCAGGGTGTAGAGTGAGGGTATTCTTGCCGCCATATGTGAGGGCAGGAAGGCATACAAAAAGCTCGCCGCGGCATCCGGTGCAGATGCGGCGGCGAGCTTTTGGGTCAGTTTTTAGACCTCTTCGACGTCAATATTGACTTTGGGTTCGGGGTGCGATTCGCCGGTCAGCATGGTCACCAGCAGGGTAGAGTCCTTCACGGCGCGCAGGGAGTGCAGCAGCTTGGCGGTCACGTGAATTGGCTTGCCGGGCACCAGGGTAATATCGCGGTCCTTCACGTGGAAGAGGACCTCACCCTTAAGCACCTGCACGAAGATGGGGTGCACGCTGTGGTGCTCGTGCCAGGACTGACCTGCAGCCAGTTCCATGAGGGTCAGATTACCGCCGTCGGCATCAACGATCTTGCGTGCCTGGGGCTTATCGTCAAAAGGGGTCAGCGCTTCGGTGAGCTGGGGAAATACGAGGACGCGGCCTTCATGGGTACCTGCCATGGTACGCACCTTTCTCTTTAGGGGTGAGTGAAAGGGGGCGCGCACCCCCTCCCTATTATTGGTATTAAAAATACTAAATTTCTTATATTGTATTCCCCTCCCCGCAACAGGACAATACCTCGGCTCACACCGAGCTAAAACACCCCGAGCAGAGAGGGGAACAACATCTACTGGTAACTCCACACCTTCGAATAGGCGGAGCGATTACTATTACGCGGACGCAACAGGTTCACCATCAACGCCGTCGTACCAAAGCTCACCGCAATAATCATGCAGGTCGCCGCGGTAAACGCACCACCGGGAATCGGCGCAAAAATCGCAATCAGATACAGGATGACCGCGCAGAACGACAGGAACAGCGTCGCAATCGTCATCAACGGCACCAGCACCAAACCGCCACGCGCCGGCACCGCAAAATCTGCCGGACGCACATAACGCAGCACGCCCATACCCACAACCGTCCAGATGGCGGTGACCAGAATAGCGGTCACCACATCCGCAGGGCGGTGCCAACCATTAATAATCGTGGAGGCACCCGTCAGGCAGGTAGCAAGCGCCGCACACAGGGCAACGGTCGGACGCAGCAGGCGAGGCGCCGCAAGGAAGAGCGCCGCGCCAGCCGCCGCCGCGAAGGTCGTGTGGCCGCTGGGCGCCGAGTTGCTCAGCGCCTCCTGAACACCCAGGTCGGGCTTCACAATCAGGTAGTGCTTGAGCAGATATGTACTCGTCACCGCCGCAGCCCCAACTAGCACGCCAATCAGCGAGGGCAGGAACCGGTGCTTCCAAATCAGCACCGCAATCAGACCCAAGACGGCAATCACGCCAACAACCGTAGGAAGAGAATCCAGCGCCGTCAGGGTCGGACCGCGGTAACTCTTGAACTGGTTTGCGTACTCGGTGTACGCCTGCTCATCAACCTGCTGGCCGGTCATCGTGTAAATGAAGAACGCGAACGCGCCGTAGAGCGACAGACCCAAGAACAGCAACGCCATCACGTGACGCATCAGAACGCCGGTACTCGGAAGATGATGCCCCTGCTCTTCACCGGGACGATCTTCACCGGGACGATTCACCGGGCGGCCCGAAGCATCCACGGGAACCTGACCGGTCTGAACATACGCACCGTTCGGGTAGGCGGCGGCAGGATACGCCTCGGGAGGATAAGCCACCGGCTGTGCAGGTGCCTGCGGAGGCATCGCACGCGTGGGAAGAGGCTGTTGAGCACCCATCTGAGGCGCACCCATTGGGGAGGCACCCATCTGATTGTTCAGCGGGAAACCGCTCACCGGAGGCTTCGGCGGGTCCAGACGGCGCGTAGCCTGCATCGGTTCATCCGCGCTGTAGTTCCCCTGAGAGGCGCGTTCCTGCGGCGAGGGAATCGTCTCAGGAATCTTAATGGGGGCACGGTAAGCGCGTGGCAAAGGACGAGTCGCGCCAATAACCTCTGAGGTGTCGGGGTGCGAAGAAATAACTTCGGTATTCGCAGATTCAGCGTTCGCGGAACCGGTATTCATGGAACCTGCAGGCGCAGTTTTGTTAGCCGGCGAGGAACCGTAATCCGTCAAAACTTTCGTGCGGTCATCACTGTGCGTAGCGGCAGGGGTAGCCGTTTCGTGGGAGGCGAGCACCTGGGTAGCGTCCTGATAATCAGAGAGCACCGCAGTCGGGTCCTGATAATCAGAGAGCACCGCAGTCTCATCAGAGGAAAACACCGTAGTGGGCGCATTGTCAGCAGCGGCCGCATGCACATCAGCGGGGTGAAGCACACTGGTAGCATCGAGGTTTTCGGAGCTCTCCCAACCGGAGTTTTCCGAACCCGATGTATTTGCCGGTGTTGTCTTCTTCATAACCCTTTGTACCTTCTCGCCCTCATGTCTGTTAGCCATACCCGAGCCCGCCGATGCCAGCCCCTCAAAACAGTAGCCCCCAAGCTGCCGTTTTATGCGAGGCACCGTCCGAGTTCTCGGGCGAATAACTACCTACTATCCCAGGTTAAGCTATGAAAAACTAAAGTTTTTTCGACCATAACCTGAGAGTTTCCAGAGAATGCGTGACAGGGTGCGAGCGCACCTACCCGTCACCAGAATGCTATGGTGAGCTCATAGCGCATCGAAGAAGGGCAGATACCTTGAACACCAGCATGAGCGTGCCGCCTCTCGGCTACGGTTTTCATCTCACGAACACTCCGCTACCACCTCTGCAGGAGGTTCTGGAGAACCTGTTCACGGTCGAAATTCCGATGACGGTCACTTTCCGCGGGGTCAATAGCCGCCAGAGCGCGCTGATTCGTGGCCCGCATGGCTGGGGCGAGTTTGCGCCCTTCCTCGAATACGGTACGCAGGAGTCTGCCGCGTGGCTTGCCTGCGCGTTGGAGGCGGCGTGGCTGCCCGCACCGGAGCCGGTGCGTACGCGCATCCCGCTGAACGCGACCCTGCCAGCAGTACCGGCGGAGCGTGTTCCGCAGGTGCTCGCCAAGTACGAGGGCGAGATTCAGGAACTCAAAATCAAGGTGGCTGAGAAGGGTCAGAGCCTCGCCGACGATATTGCGCGTGTGGCGGCGGCACGAAATGCCCTCCCAAATGCTCGTCTGAAGGTGGACGCGAACATGGGCTACACCCTCGGCGGTGCCCTTGAGTCGCTGCGCAAGCTCTGCGAGTACGGCATTATTTACGCCGAGCAGCCGGTGGCATCCATTGAGGACATGGCTGCGCTCCGCTTTGCCATTGCCAAGGAGGGGCTGCCCGCCCGCATTGCCGCCGACGAGTCGATTCGTAAGGCGGAAGACCCGCTGAAGGTGGCTCGCGCGAACGCCGCGGACCTCATGGTTATTAAGGCGGCGCCGCTGGGCGGTGTACGCCGTGCGCTCGCGCTGGTGGAGCAGGCGCAGCTTCCGGCGGTGGTGTCTTCTGCGCTGGAGTCTTCGGTGGGCATTGCCACCGGTGCCTCCCTGGCGGCCTCCCTACCGACCTTGAGGTACGGGTGCGGTCTGGGCACGGTCTCCCTCATGGCTGAGGACGTCACCGATGAGCCGCTCATCGCCCGTGACGGGTTCATGGACCTGCGCGCCATCACCCCCAGCCCGCAGCGCCTGGAGCGTCTTGCCACCGATGAGCAGACCCGCCAGTGGTGGGTGGAGCGCGTCACCGCCTGCTACCGCGTTCTGGAACGCACCGCTGATCTGTAACGGTTAGCGGTGTAACGGTTAGCACTGTAACGATGAGGTCGTGAAGGGTAACCATAACTGAAGGAAAATGCCCTCGGCATTAGAATGGTACGGTGACTGAAAACCGCTCAACCCCCGCCATGCTCACCGCAGTATCCGTGCTCGATTCGCTGATTCGTGCCGGTATGCGGCATGTTGTCGTGTCTCCGGGATCCCGCAGCGCACCTCTTGCGTACGCTATTGCCGCCGCCGCTGAAGCCGGCGCCCTGATTGCGCACGTGCGTGTGGACGAGCGAAGTGCAGCCTTTACCGCCCTGGGTATTGCGAAGGCGTCCGGTCAGCCGGTGGGTCTGGTGTGCACCTCCGGTACGGCTCTGGGCGAGTACATGCCCGCTGTCATGGAGGCGTACCACGCCGGCGTGCCCCTGGCGGTGCTGAGCGCTGACCGCCCGGAGCGTCTGCGCGGTAGCGGCGTGAATCAGACGACCCGCCAGGCGAGTTTCTTCCATCCTTTTGTGCGTGCTGAAGCTGATTTGACCTCCTACCCCGAGCAGGTGGAGGGTGAGCAGACTCAGGCTTTTGCCGCCTGCCTGAATGCGCTGACCGGTCGTAGTGCCGAGCATTGGCGCAAGCAGTCGACGGAGCCGATTGGCCCGGTGCACCTGAACATTTGTTTTGATACGCCGCTGACCCCCTCTGGCCGTTTTGCGCAGATGCTGCCGCAGTGGGCGCAGAGCCTGCTGGAAGATTACGACCCGCAGGCTGAGGGTCGCGCCCGCGCCGCCCGCGCCGAGGGTTCCGGGCTCTCCAGCGCCGAGCAGCGTTGGCTTCTGGATTCCCTGGAGGCGCAGGCGGACCTGGCGGAGTTCACCCCGGCGCACCGCACCGTGGTGGTTGCCGCTGACGGTGCCGGCGAGTTTGCGGCGGAGTTCGCGCGCGTGCTGAACCTGCCGCTGTTTGCGGAGCCTTCCTCCGAGGCGCGCCACGGCGCCACCTCGATTCCTCACTACCCGCAGCTGCTCGGCGATGAGTCTTTCGTGCCCGCCGCGCAGATTGAGCGTGTGGTGCTCTTCGGCCACCCGACGCTTTCGCGCCCGATTACGGCACTGCTGGAACGCGAAGATATTCAGTGCGCGTTCTACGCCCCACGCCGCGCCAGCTGGTACGAGCCGGGTGCTCGCTCCTTCGTGGAGCTGTCGACCCCGCGCGAGCTCGCCGAGTTTGCGAGCGCCTCCACTGTGCCCGCTGATGAACTCGTTGACGGACTCAGCTGGCTGGCTCAGTGGGTTGAGCCCGCCCACGAGCTACAGGATGAGTGCCTGGGCGCCATTGCCGCCTACGAACACCCGGGTGCTGAGAGCTCGGTTGACTACACCGATTACCGCAACCGCACCGCTGGCCGCTCCTACGCCCGCCGCGTCTGGAAGGATGCGGTGGCTCAGCGTCGCCTCATGGTGTTGGGCTCCTCTAACCTGGTGCGTGATTTGGATGCGGCAGCCCCCGCCCTGGGTGAGCCCGCCCCCGCACGCGTGTTCGCCAACCGCGGTCTTGCCGGTATTGACGGCACGATTGCGACCGCTATTGGTGTGTCCCTGTCGGGCTACTACCCCGCCGGCGTGGATGAGAACTCCCGCCCGGTCGTTGGTGGTGCCGCCCTGCCGGTGACCCTGCTGTGCGGCGACCTGACCTTCCAGCACGATGTTTCCTCACTAAACCTGCCGAACACGGAGCTTCTGCCCGAACTGCGCGTTGAGGTCTTTGACGATGCCGGCGGCGGTATTTTCACGACCCTTGAACACGGTGATATGGCTCGTCAGGAGCAGTTCACCGCCGCTGTGGACCGTTTCTTCACGGTGGCTGCCGCCCCGAACACTGATTTGGCGCGCATGGCTGCCGGGTTTGGCACCGAATCGGGCGTTGAGGTGCGCATTCACACACCCTAAAACTGTTTCTAAAGGCAGCAGGCTAAGCCCCGTGCGCAGGGTTGAACGATATACTGAAAATTACCTGTGCCGTAGCCTTCCGTGGCTGAAAGCTAGCCGGTCGTAGCGGTTTCACTCGCCGTTGCATTCGTGTTTTTTGCGCGCCTGCTGACGTAAGGCACCCTATCTATCATTTATTGACCTTCACGCTCTTGCCGCTGATGCACACCGCCCGCGACCCGAGGTTTTACCCCGGCTAGCCCGGTGCATGCGGCGGACGTCGCTCCCAAGGATTCTCATGAGCTCACTCGATATTATTGTTGCTGTCCCCTCCGGAGCCGGTTGGGTTCCCGTACACGCCATGGCGGAGCTTCTCGCCCGCTACACCGGCGGCACCGTGCACACCGTGGATGTGGGCGCATCCCTCAGCAAGGAGACCAAGCTTCTGGCGCGCCTGCCCCGCCTCAAGGGCGGCTCTAAGCGTTGCCTGGTGATTGCTTCTGACCCCGGTCAGCTGTACGCCATTTCGCAGCGTTCCTTCGCGTTCCGCCGCTACGGCGCGATTTACGGCTGGGTGATTGATAGTTTCTGGGATGACCGTATTCCCGCGGTGGCTAAGTCCTCCACCTACGACCGTATTTTCGTTGCGGACGTTGACGACGTTCAGCCCTGGACCGCTGCGGGCGTGAAGGCCCCCGGCGTTCTGCCCTGGGGTGCGGATGTTTGGAGCAAGTTCAGCGACCGTCTGGCGGCGCTGGAGTCGAAGAGCACCGACCTGCTGCGCGTGGGCCGTCAGCCCGCCGCCTACGAAGATGACGAGGCGACCGCCGCCCTCGCCGGCGAGCTGGGTCTGAGCTTTGAGGGCCGCCCACCCTTCGGCGCAAATGACCGCGAGTCGGCTCAGCACCTGCAGGATTCTCTGAACCGCGCGAAGTTCCTGCTGGCGTTCTCTACTTCGGTCAGCCCGGCACCCTACACTCACCCGACCAAGGAGTACATCACCGGTCGTTGGACCGATGCGTTGGCTTCGGGCGTGACCGTGGTCGGCAAGGTTCCGAACACGACCACCGTACGCGAGATTCTCTGGGACGGCGCGACCATCGACATTGACCACGCGGATGCTCGTGCGGGCCTCGCGCAGGTTGCCGAGGCTGCCTCCCGCTGGACTCCGGCACAGGGTGAGCAGCAGATTCGTCAGGCGCTGCAGCGCCTGGATTGGCGTCACCGTTTCGTTCAGCTGTGCGAGGCAATGGGTGAGGTCCCTGCCTCCCTGAAGGCTGATTGCGAGGCAATGCGCGCCCAGTACGTTCAGCACTAAAAACGTCACCTCGCTGAAGACATGCAGATGAAGACATGTAGCAGCTGAGGGTATATAAAAGGTGAGGGCTGGTTTCTATCACAGAAACCAGCCCTCACCTGTATTTATACCCCATGAGGCATATTGCATACGGGGTTTAGTACGATGCCTGACCCAGAGTAATCGGACCCGTGAAACCACTGGTATCCGGGTGCTCCGAATCGAGGTACGCCGCCACCGGTGCGTTCTCCAGCTGAGCCAATCGATCCAGCAGGAAGCGAGTCGCACCCGGCGCATACGGCAGCTTATACATTGCCGCGGTAGTTGCTTCATCCTCACGGTCCAGAGTGGAGGAACGAATCGACTCAATAGCGGTCACCATGGTGTTACGCTCACGCTCCACAAAGGTGCGGTCCACCGGCTCACCATTACCGGGCACAAACACACGGTAGCGATCAAATTCGAGCACGGCACCGAGAGTATCAATCCAGCGATCCGGGAAGGAATCCTCGAAGTAGGGGTCGGTACCCTCTTCAATCAGACCGCCCATGAAGAGCACATCTTCAATGCCGACCAGAATGTCACCGTCGGTGTGGCCGGGACCCATGTACATGAGGGTTGCGCTACGCTCACCCAGGTCAATGGGGGTGAAGGTAATACCGTCACCGCTATTGGCGACCAGGCGGTTGGGAACAATAATATTGGTGGCTGCACCCTGGTGGTGTGCCATTTCCGGTTCGAGCGTCTCGACGTAGGGACGCTGCGCCTCACCGTATTTACGAATTGCACGCGCGGCGCGAGGATGCGCCCAGAATTCTTCGGCACCCATTGCCGCGAAAACATCGTTACCGAAGAAACGCTCATAGTGACCGTGAGTGTTTACGACGGTGATAGGAAGGCGCGTGAGACGGCGAACCTCATCATAGATTTCGGTTGCCTGACGGGGACCTGCGCCGGTATCCACGACAAGTGCCCGTTCCAGTCCGAGGACCAGTCCGGTGTTCAGTCGGTAGTTGTCGGTCGCAATACGGTACACGCCGTCTGCGAGTTCAATAGTACGAGCCATAGATACAACCCTACTGTAATTTTTGGCGACTGAGGGGCTATTCGGGCTTCTGGAGAACATATTTTTGCACTATTGCACATCACTAAGGGCATAAAAGTGCATCATTCCGTATAATTACGTCTCTACGGGCAGGTGGCACGTGATGCTTGACAACCTCTGCAGATTGATTAGTCGGGTAGCGCATTCTCCCAGCTAGTCCAGCTCTGATTAGGCTCTGAGCAAGAACCAGAAATTCGCGCCCTATAGGATAGGAGTATGACTTCTTCCTCTAGCCCTTCCTCTGCTCAGCCTGTAACTCAGCCGTTCCCCAGCGGCACCGGACGCTACGCCCCCTCCCCCTCGGGTGATTTGCACCTGGGTAATTTGCGTACCGCCATTTTGGCATGGGCTATGGCGCGCCGCGGCGGCAAGCCCTTCTACCTGCGCGTGGAGGATTTGGATCGCGTGCGCCCGGGCGCGGCGGAACGCCAGATTGCTGACTTGGCGACTCTGGGCCTGGATTGGGATGCGAGCCCCGGCACCTCGACGGAGCGTATTGAGGGTAGCGAAAGCACCGAGGGCAAGGAGGCAGGGGTGCTGTATCAGAGCACGCGCCTTGCCGCCTATGAGCAGGCGGTTCAGCACCTACGAGAGGCGGGCCTCGTGTACGAGTGTTACTGCACCCGCCGCGAAATTCAGGAGGCGTCGAGCGCCCCGCACGGTGCACCGGGCGCCTACCCGGGTACTTGCCGCGACCTAAGCGAGGACCAGCGGGAGGAGCGCCGCACCCAGCGTCCGCCGGCTCTGCGTCTGCGTGCCGAGTGCACGAACTACACGGTACAGGATGATTTTTACGGCACCTACACCGGCCTGGTGGATGATTTTGTGCTGGTGCGCAATGACGGAACCTACGCCTACAACCTGACCTCCGTGGTGGATGATGCCTTTGTGGGCGTTGAGCAGATTGTGCGCGGCGATGATCTGTTGCCTTCTGCGCCCCGCCAGTCGTATTTGGCGCAGCTTTTGGGTTTGACGCAGCCGCGTTACGCGCATGTGCCGCTGGCGCTGAACGAGGAGGGCAAGCGCCTGGCGAAGCGTGACGGTGCGGTGACTCTGCCGCAGTTGCGTGAGGCGGGCGTTGAAATCCCTACGATTTTGGGGTGGATTGCCGCATCTATTCCGGTGTATAACGCCGATGGCTCCACCCATTCGGCGGATGTTCCGGTGCCCAATGCGGCAGCGATTTTGGAGCGTTTTGATCCGGCTCGTATGGCTACTGAACCATGGGTTGTGAGGGATCTCTAAGCCTCTGTGACATTGTCGTGTAACAGTTCAACACTCTGAACGGCTTTTAAATTTTTCGTTTAATTCGTTTTAGATGCATATGCCATTGAGCGTTTGCGTTGCTTTTCAACTACATATCTTTCACTCAAGTGCCCGAAACCCTGAAATTCAGGGATTTTTCGGGCACTTTTTCGCACACGCTCCCACAATGACCCACGTGTACGACCATAAAGTTTACACAGCAAATACATATTTATTCCATAACTTCTCATCCCTAGACGTCAAATAGACTTTGTTTTCAGCTTTTCAAAGCCTAGACTGTATCCTATGCCACTCATAAAGTTATGGGGTAGCGCATAAATACACACAGGCAAGCATTATCACCAGGAGAGAAGGAACATTATGGCCGCGAGTACATACCAGGTCATCGCGCTGGCGATTTATTTTGTTGCCATGATCGCAATTGGCCTATGGGCAAATAGCAAGAACAACAGCCTCGACGACTATGTGCTGGGCGGGCGTCAGCTCTCCCCCACCGTCGCCGCACTCTCAGCGGGCGCCTCCGATATGTCCGGTTGGCTCCTCATGGGTCTGCCCGGCGCCGTCTACCTCAGCGGCCTCTCCCAGGCATGGCTCGCCGTCGGTCTGACCATCGGCGCATGGTGCAACTGGACGTTCGTGGCACCGCGACTGCGTAGCTACACCGAAGTTGCCGGCGACGCCGTGACCGTCCCCGTCTTCCTGAGCAACCGCCTCCATGACACCAAGCGCGTGCTGCGCATCGTCTCCGGTGTCGTGATTCTGGTATTCTTCACCTTCTACGTCTCCTCCGGTATGGTGTCCGGCGGCCTGTTCTTCAAGTCCTCCTTCGGTCAGGAATACCACACCGGTATGCTCCTGTTGGCAGGCATTACCGTGTTCTACACCTTCTTCGGCGGCTTCATGGGCGCGTCCTACACCGACATGGTTCAGGGTCTGCTCATGCTCGCAGCACTGATTGCCGTTCCGGTCGTCACCATCATTGACCTCGGCGGCGTGGGCCCCGTGGTTGAGTCCATCAGCCAGGTACGCCCCGACGCACTGAGCATCTTCGCGGGTACCACCTTCGCCGGTATTGTTTCATCCCTCGCATGGGGTCTGGGCTACTTCGGTCAGCCGCACATTATTGTGCGATTCATGGCAATGCGCACCCCCGCGGACGCTAAGTCTGGCCGCCGCATCGGCATCAGCTGGATGGTTCTGACCGTGTTCGGCGCACTGAGCGGCGCGTTCATGGGTATCGCCTACTTTGCACGCCACCCCGAGGCGTCCCTCACCAACCCCGAAACCGCTGAGTCGGTCTTCCTGGACCTCGCCCAGATTCTGTTCCACCCCCTCATCGCGGGCCTGATTCTGGCTGCGGTTCTGGCGGCAATTATGTCCACCCTCTCCTCGCAGCTGATCGTGTGCTCCTCCGCTCTGGTGGAGGACCTCTACGGCATCTTCTCCTCGAAGAAGCTCAGCGCGTCCAAGTCCCTGTGGCTCGGTCGTGCAGGCGTGGCAATCGTGGCACTGGTCGCCGGCGCCCTGGCGTGGAACCCGAATAGCTCCATTCTGCAGCTGGTCGCATTCGCGTGGGCGGGCTTCGGTTCGGCATTCGGCCCGACCGTTCTGCTCTCCCTCTACTGGCGTAAGCTGACCACCCAGGGTGCACTGGCCTCCATGATTACCGGCGCCGTTGTGGCATTCGCATGGGGCCAGAGCCCCATGAAGTCTGTGCTCTACGAAATGGTTCCCGGCTTCGCTTCGGCGCTGCTTGTCGCCATCGTGGTTTCGCTCATGACCTACAAGAAGAACGACGCCATTGACGAAGAGTTCGACCGCGCGGTTGAGCTCGCCAAGGTCAAGTAAAGAGTCTCTTCCCCAAGGCTCGGGCCGCACACACGCGGTCCGAGCCTTGGTCTGTTTATAGGGTCTTAACCTGCCAAGATACAGGTATGAGCGCAAGGACAGAGGCCCTTCCCGCGCATCATATTCTGTTATTGGAATATTATGCCGAGCGTGCTTCGTTCCCCGGCCTCGACGAGCCGCACCGCGGGCACCGTAAAATAGGGTCTATGACTGCACAACTTCCCGAAAAGATCTCGGACATCTTCAACCCCGCCGACTGGCGCGTCGTTGAGGGCTTCGAGGACTTCACCGACATCACCTACCACCGCCAGGTTGAGCGCGACGAAAACGGTGAGATTCTGCGCGATCTGCCTACCGTGCGCATCGCCTTCGACCGCCCCGAGGTGCGCAACGCATTCCGCCCGCACACCGTGGACGAGCTCTACCGCGCCCTCGACCACGCCCGCATGACCTCTAACGTGGGCACCGTACTGCTCACCGGCAACGGCCCCTCCCCCAAGGACGGTGGCTGGGCATTCTGCTCCGGCGGCGACCAGCGCATCCGCGGTCGCGACGGCTACCACTACGCCAGCGGCGACACCGCAGAAAGCATCGACCCGGCACGCGCAGGCCGACTGCACATCCTGGAGGTGCAGCGCCTCATCCGTACCATGCCCAAGGTCGTTATCGCCCTCGTCTCCGGCTGGGCTGCAGGCGGCGGCCACTCCCTGCACGTAGTTGCTGACCTGACCATCGCCTCCGAAGAGTACGGCAAGTTCAAGCAGACCGACGCAACCGTCGGCTCCTTCGACGCAGGCTACGGTTCGGCGCTGCTCGCACGCCAGGTGGGTCAGAAGTTCGCCCGCGAAATCTTCTTCCTCGCCAAGGAATACGACGCACAGCGCATGTACGAAATGGGCGCAGTCAACGACGTCGTTCCCCACGCAGAGCTCGAGAACAAGGGCCTGGAATACGCGGCGCACATTGCTCGCCAGTCCCCGCAGGCAATCCGCATGCTCAAGTACGCCTTCAACCTGCCCGACGACGGCATGCTCGGCCAGCAGGTCTTCGCTGGTGAGGCAACCCGCATGGCATACATGACCGACGAGGCTGTGGAGGGCCGCGACGCGTTCTTGCAGAAGCGTGACCCGGACTGGTCCAACTACCCCTACTACTTCTAAGAGACAGCCCCTTCTACAGAAGTAGTTTCAGATGCATAGGCTCGGAGCCGGATTCAACCCTGAGAACCTCAGCTAAGAATCCGGCTCCGGCGCATTTGATGCCGCACCGGCATATGACACCGGCGCATGACAGCACGCAGCCGCTACAAACAGCCGCTAAGGATTTAGCCATGATGAACACCCCCGTACCCGGGCTCATGCCCTCCCCCGCCCCGCAGGAGGTTGCCCTGCATCCGCAGGCGGTACAGGTGCGTGCCGATCAGCCCGCCGACCCTCACGCCATGCTGGGCGCCTTTGAGCAACTACTGGGCGGGTACGCGGCGGATGCGGGTGCGGCTGCGGAGCCTATCGCGCTGGTGGTGGGCACCTCCGGATCCACCGGAACCCCCAAACGCACCGCACTGACCGCGCGAGCTCTTGCCGCCAGTGCGGCAGCCACCGAGCAGTTCTTCGGCTCAAACTCCGATGCAGCATCGCAGTGGCTCCTGGCTCTTCCGGCGCACTATATTGCCGGCGCGCAGGTGCTCGCCCGCTCCGTACTCGCCGGTACCGCCCCGGTCATCGCCCGCTCCGTCATTGAGCCCGTGCACTTTAGCCCCGAGGTTTTTCTGCAGGCGGTTGAGCGAATGAGCTCGGCACGCAGGTTTATTTCCCTGGTACCGACCCAGCTACATAAGCTCCTTGAAAGCGCGGACGCCGATTCGCACCTGGGCGCTGATATTCACGAGGCGCTCAGCTCCTTCACCGGAATCCTGCTCGGAGGCGCCCCCGCCAGCGCCGACCTGCTCGCCGTCTCCACCGCTCTGGGGCTAAATACGGTGACCACCTACGGTAGTGCCGAAACCGCCGGCGGATGCGTCTACTCCGGCTCTGTTCTGCCCGGCGTGCGGGTGGAGCTCGTGCCCGAAGAAGGTATGCCCGCCGTGCCGGATATTGAGGGGAAGTCGGCGATTGAAGAGTCTGTGCAGGTGGGCCGTATTTGGATCAGCGGCGCGCACCTCGCCAGCGGCTACATTGGCGACGCCGCCCGCACCGCCGAGCACTTCTTCACCGCCGCCGACGGCACCCGCTGGTACCGCACCGACGACTACGGGCTGCTGAGCTCTGCAGCAGCTCCCAACAGCAACAAGAGTTGTAGCGAGCAACGCCTGCAAGCGCTCGGACGTAGCGACGACGTCCTCATTAGCGGAGGCGTAAAAATCTCCGCCCGCGCCGTAGCGACCGTCCTCGAAGAGCACCCCTCCGTACGCGAAGCCTGCGTAGTCGGCCTATCCGATGCCCGCTGGGGCACAGCCATCGCCGCCGCGGTCACGCTCGTACCTTCTGCCGGTGCCGCGGCTACATCTACCGAGAATAGCCCCACCCTGAACGAAGAACTCTGCGCCCTGCTACGTGCCCGCTGCGCCGAAAAGCTCGGTGCCCCCGCCGCACCCAAGCAGCTGAGCATCCTGCCGGATTTCCCGCTCACCAGCACCGGCAAGCCGGACCGCGCAGAAATATACAGTATCCTGGACAGAGACTATCGTCAGGGCTAAAGCAGGCTCATCCGCGGGTTTTCACCCCGCACACGCACCCGCCCGCATGCCCTGACCGTCACCGTCACAACCCGTCTCATCACAAAACCCACGCATCATACGCACTTAGACCCGGAAGGAACCCCCGTGGCAACTGCCGCCCAATGGATTGAAGGCGCTCGCCTGCGCACCCTGCCGCTCGCCGTCGCCCCCATTATTGCCGGCTCAGCTGCCGCCTACGAGGTCAACGAATTCAAGCCGCTCTACGCGTTCTTGGCGTTCCTCGTCGCGTTCTTCCTGCAGGTCGGCGTGAACTACGCCAACGACTACTCCGACGGCATCAAAGGCACCGACGAAGACCGCGTGGGTCCGCTACGCCTCGTCGGTTCCGGCGTGGCAAGCCCCCGCTCCGTCAAGTACGCCGCCTTCGCCTGCTTCGGTCTAGCGATGCTCGCCGGTCTTGCCCTGGTGGCTCTGGCGAACCAGTGGTGGTTCCTGGCGATTGGTGCCTCCAGCGTCTTCGCGGCGTGGGGCTACACCGGCGGCAAGCACCCCTACGGCTACATGGGCCTGGGCGACGTATTCGTCTTCGTCTACTTCGGTCTGGTTGCGACCCTGGGCACCCTCTACACGCAGGCGCACACCCTGACCCTGCTCGGCTGGGTTGGTGCTATCGGCATTGGTCTGATTTCCTGTGCGCTGCTCATGGCGAATAACGTGCGTGACATTCCCACCGACATTGAGGCGGGCAAGCTGACCATGGCGGTCCGCCTGGGCGAGCGCTGGTCGCGCATCACCTACATCGTGGAGATGGCGCTGGCACTGGGCCTGGGCGTGCTCCTGCTCGACGAGAACCCCTGGTTCCTGCTGATCTTCCTGCTTGTCGGCCCGACCATCCACTCCTGTGTGACCGTGTGGACGCGCGGCGGCCGCGAGCTGATTCCCTTGCTCAAGCAGGCGGGTATTGTGGCGCTCGCGTACTCCGTAATTCTTGCCCTCGCCGTGTGGCTGGGTTCGCTGGATATTATTAGCCACGAGGTTCAGGTGTTCACCGGCTACTAAGCCGACGTACGATTCTGCGCCGGATTGCCGCGCCATTACGCCGTTGGCGGGCACCCGGTTCACAGTTCCGCAATAACGCGGCGGTATGTCATAGTAGTGCTTATGATTCGAGCCATGCTGATTATTGGCGGCGCCGCCCTCATCGTGGGGCTGACCCTCTACACCCTCTTGGACGCCGTCCGCACCCCCGCACACGAGGCGCGAACCCTGCCCAAGTGGCTGTGGGTTCTCGTCACCCTACTCTTCCCCGTGGTGGGCCCGCTCATGTGGCTTATCTTGGGCCGCCCCAAGGCACTGCCCGCAGCACAGCCCGCAGCAGGTGCTCCTCGCCCAGGCTTCGGTCAGCGACGCAGCACCCCGGCGCCCTCGGTCTCTTCCCCCGACGACGATGAAGAGTACCTGCGCTGGCTCAAAGCAAAAGCAGAACGCGAACGCCGCAGCCGCGAGGCAGAATCGAACGACAAACAGGATTCCGAGCGTAAGGACCCCGAGTTTAAGGATCCTGAGGACGGCACCCCGAATCGGGGTAACGGGCAGAACTAGTCAGGACAGCTAGGTTTGAAGCTCCTGCACCCCTCAAGGTTTACAGAAAGAGGCTGTGAGCACATCCGTAACGGATGGCTCACAGCCTCTTACTATGCTCAAAAACAGCTTCAGGAACTAGCTACCGGATGTTTTAGCTACCGGGCAGCTGAATCACGCCACCGTACAACGGCGCAGCAGGCTCCGAATACCCCACAAAATGCGGCATCTCATGCTCAAAATCAGTGGTGCTAAACGCCAGAGTCGTAATCGACGCCAGGTTGCACTCACGAGCGCGCGGGTCATGCTGCAGCATGCGGCCCTCAACGCCCAGGCGAGTAATCCAAATCGGCAGCTGGTGCGACACAATAATCGCCTCCGCGCCCTCGCCGCCGTGCTCATAGGCGGTACGCGCCGCATCCTGAACAGCCGCCGCCATACGGCGAATCTGGTCCAGGTACGACTCACCCCAGGAGGGGCGCGCCGGGTTGTACAGCTTCATCCAGTGACGCGGGTTCCTCAGCAGCTCCTGCGCGTTCACGTGCAGACCCTCAAAGTAGTTATCCGCCTCAATGACGCGCTCATCCGGCTGCGCGGTCAGGCCCAGCAGTTCCTCAACCGGGGCGGCAGACTCACGGGTACGCTGCAACGGCGAGCAGACCAGATGCACGAAACGGGCACCGCGCTCAGCACGAGCCGCGAACTCCTCAGCGCTCAGACGCACCATCTGCTGGCCCTTATCGGACAGACGGTAGCCGGGCAGACGGCCGTACACGATACGCTCGGGGTTGTGCACCTCGCCGTGACGCATGAGGTGAACTTTAATGGTGGAAGTTTCAGTCATAATCTCAGTCTCTCAGATAGCGCGCCGCACCCCAAACAGGTGACCCGCATATACCCTCTACAAATACAAAACACGGCATAAAACCCAGCCCGCAAAACTGCAGAAACGCAAAAACCCCGCCTCTCCATACGGAAGGCGGGGCAAAAGAAGCCTATTTACTTCTTGTTGCGGCGCTGGTGGCGGGTCTTACGAAGCAGCTTGCGGTGCTTCTTCTTGGACATACGCTTGCGGCGCTTCTTGATAACGGAACCCATAGGATTTCCTCACTTTACTCGTACCCGGCCGAGCCATTCGACTCGGTAGCTACCCGGGGATATTTATACCGGTATAACCGATCCAAAACGCATTTTAGGCACAGAAATACCCTTGCGTTTTAGAGCGCTACCTACCTAGAGTACTAGGTTTACCCCCATTTTCACCATTCGAGAGCGGCTTTTCAGGAGTTTTCCCCTGAATTTCCGCTTTTCCCACGGGTATATCGAGGGTATCTCCGGGTCAAAATGGGGATTCGGCAGCCCTAACGGCGCTTCTTCTTCGACTTCTTCGAGCCCTTAGCGCGGCCATGAGACAACACCGAACCGGAAGAAGCTACAGCACCCTCAGAAGTGCTCTCCTCAGTCTGGAAGTCGGTCTCAACCGGCTCCTCAGCCGATTCCTGCGCGGGGTCCTCAGCGGGTTCTTCAACCGGCTCTTCTACAGAAGCCTTCTCAGCAGAGCTTTCCGCTGCGGATTCTTCCTCCGCTGCCGCGTGCAACGCCTTCAAACGCTCAGCGCGCTCAGCCTCGGCACGAGCCAGCGCCTCCTCGTCAATGACGGGCTGCTCGGGCTGGGGCTCAGGCTTCGTTTCAGCCTTCGCAGCCTGCTCCTTCACAGCTTGCTCCTTCTTAGCGCTCTCCTGGGCTTCATCGTGCTCAGGCTCGTACACATCCACACCAAAGAAACGCTTCATCTTCGAGAAGATACCGCGGCGCTCCTGAACCGGCTCCTCATGCGGAAGCTTCTCATAGGTGTCGTGGATGGTCGCAGCCGCCTCAAGACGAGTAGGCTCAGCAGGCTGAACGGCGGGCGCCTCCTGGCGCGCCGGAGCACGCAGAACCTTCTCAGAAGACTCAGCCTCCGCGGGCGCCGCAGCAGTCACGACAGCCGCAGAACGCGCGGTACGGGCAGGCGCAGTCAGAACCCTGCTACGGTCCACCGGCTTAATGATGGTCGCACGTACCGGAGAAATAATCTGACCGCTACGACGACGCGGAGCCGCCGCAGAAGCACGCAGAACCTTCGCGGGGCCCTCAGCCTCTTCCTGCGCGTACGCGGCAGGGAGGCTCGGCAGCTGACCGCTGGGAGTCTGCGAGCTGAGAGCCTGGGAGGCGGGTGCAGCCTGCGCTACCGGGGCGCTGCGGCGCGGGGTGCCGAAGCTCAGCGGCACATCCGGGCTCACCGAATGAGCGGCAGGCTGTGCGGTGGCTACGGAAGCCGCAGCAGGTGCGGGCTGAGCAACAGCGGGAATGGAACGTTCTACCTTGTCAGAGCCAGAAGTGTTAGAGCTAGAAAGAACCTCAGCAGGCTCATCAACCCGCTCCACAGGAGTCTCAGCAGCAGTCTCCTCAACGTAGACAATATCGCCCTCAGGCACCGTGTACTCCACGACAGAAGACGGAGCAGAAGCCTGAACAGGCTCAGCCGCAGGCTCCACAGAATCGGGTGCCGCAACGGGTGCATCTGCGGCGGGCAGAGCCTCCACATCAGCGAAGGACGGGTCATCCTGCAGCAAATCGTCAAAGTCATCAGCGGCGAACTCATCCACATCAACCGGCGCGAACTCAGACGCAATCGGCTCGCCCGGCAGGCCATTCGCCGAGGTCGCCTCCTGCTCCAGGTCAATACCGGCATCGGAATACATGCCGCGCAGCTGACCAATCACCATGGCACGCGCAGTCGCAGCGTCGCCAGCCTTCAGCGCCTCCGCAATAGCGCGACTCTCAGCACGCAGACGCTCAACAGCGCTACTCCACAGCGGCATACGACCCACCAGAGACAGCATCGACTCAAAACTCGGCTGACGCACCGACGCGAGCAGACCCACCAGCAACTCATTACCACCGCAACGCATCACCTGGTGGTGGAACGTCAACAGAAGCTCCAGGAAGTCACGAATCGACAGGTCGAAGTCTTCCATCTGCTCCAGGACCTCGTCCATCTCCGCGAAGGAGACGGTCTTCGGGTCAATACGCGCAATCGCCCAGCTTTCCAGCAGAATACGGGTCTGCACCAGGTCACGAGTCGGGTAACGCGAACTGGACATGTGCAGGCGCAGAGCGGCACTCGCGGCAGCGGCAGGCTCATCACTCAGGTGTACCAGCATTTCCTTGCCGCGGCCGTTGTACAGCTGCACCAGATCCATATCTTCCAGGGTGCGCAGAGCCTCGCGAGTGCGGGAACGACCCACACCAATAGCGCGTGCAATCTCGCTATCGCTGGGCAGGTCCTGACCCAGCTGAATATTGCCCTCGAACAGTTCGTTCTCGAGCCAGCGCAGAATTTTACGATGAATAGCCACGTGAATGCGTCTTTCGGTTAGATAAAGGTGAGTGAGAGTGTGTGTGCTTTATCGATGAGTTATGCCGGAGGTTGAACGGCGTCAGGGCGCGCCTTAGCGGCGGCGGCCACGCAGGAAGCCGAAGAGACCACCGCGGTGGGCGTCCTTCGCCTCGGTGTTGGTCGTCTCAGTGCTGGGGCGGTACACCGAATCGTAAGCGGGCATGGTCTGATACTCAGCCTCTTCAGAGGAGGGCTCAGACTTGCTTTCAGACTTGTCAGACTCTTCTACAGCGGTCTTCTCGGGGGCAGATTCTTCAACTGCTGGCTTCTCAGTAGCTACGGTTTCTTCAACCGAGGTCTTCTCCTCAGCCTTCTCCGAGGGCTTTTCGTCGGCAGTCTTCTCAGCCACCGCGGGCTCCTCGGCAGCAGGAGCTTCGGGGGTCACAGCAATAGGCTGAATCGAACCGCCCACAACCGCAGCCGGGTCAATACCGTAAGACACCGTAGCGGCAGGCTGAGCGATTACTACAGGCTTTTCCTCTACGACAGGCTTAGCCTCAGTGGTCTTGTTGGTCTCAGCGGGCTTCACCTCAGCGGATGCCGCCGGGGTAGCGGGCTGAACGGGGGTTGCCGACGCCGCGGGGGTCACCCCAGCATCGTAACCGTACGATGCGGGAGTGAAGGGGCGCATCGGGGTGCTATCCACTGCCTCTTCCTGCGGGGTAGGCTCAGTAGCTCCTGCCTTCTCAGCGACAGCTTCGGAAGCGGCACTCTCAGCAGCCTGCTCCGCAGGGCGCGAGTAAATGCGTGCGCTCGGGGTTAGGTACTGGGCGCGGGCGCGCTGGATGCGAGCCTGCTCGATTTCCTCGGAGGTGGGTGCCTCAACGGTGAGAGTTTCGGAGTCGGTCGCCTCGGGCTTCGGAGCACTCTTTTCGGAGGTCTTCTCGACCGGCTTCTCAGCTGCCGTCTTATCGGAGGCAGATGCAGTCACGCCACCGGGCAGTGCCACGGGTGCGTGCGCCTCATTGGACTGACGTGCAATCTGAACGGTCTCGTTGATCCACTCGGTCACGGTGGCGAATACATCCGGGTTCAGGGAGTAGAGGCGACGCTGCCCCTCCACGGTCACGGAGACCACATCTGCATCGCGAAGGACTTTCAGGTGCTTCGAAATGGTCGGCTGGCTCATGCCCAGCTTTTCAACCACTGCACCCACCGTGTGGGTTTGCTCAGCGAGAATACGCACAATTCGGCGGCGAGTCGGATCCGCGATGACAGAAAAAACATCAGAATGCATATAGCGATTATGACATATAAAGTGGCGCCTCAAGCTTAGAATGAGGGTGATGCAGAAATTACCTTCAAAAATTCTGAAAGAAGCCTGAGCACTAGCTCAAAATGCAGGATTGAAGGGGATAAAAGCATGAAGTGTCCGTCACATTGTAAGGGTACATATCTGTATCTCTTCTTGGGCATATGCTGATATTTCAACCCACCACAGTATATATACCGTAAAGAGCATATACACTCTTCCGCGCCTCATACAGAAAACCGCCCCTACGCCTTTGCCAAACTCACATATTGAGCGTCCAGCTATCAACACACTACCCCCTTTCAAAGCACCCGGCGCGATACACTAGAAGGCGTCAAAACAGGCACAAATCCGCCGCCCAACACACCAACACCCAGACACCCACTGAAGGAGGCGCATGGGACGCATACTCCGCCGCACCCGGCGCCGACATCACCATCCCCAGGGTCAGCTCAACCGCCGCTGGGACACCCTCAGCGGCACCACATCCGTGCCTCAAAAGCAGCAGGTTCACCGTAGCCGACGCGACCGCCTCGAGGCCGAAAACCTTAGCATCCTCACGAGCGTGCCCGGTATTGACCTCGATCGTCTGCTCGCCCTACGCGACCATGTGAGCGAAACCTCCGAGGTTCAGCGTAAGCGCGCCCCCATGGGGTTCAATCTGCAGACCCTCGAACGGTTCCGTGACTTTATTGACGTGACCGTTCTTGCCTCGCCTTCGCGCACCGCAATCACTGCGTTTCTGCTGGTCATCATCTTCTTTACGCTCACCTTGCTACTGCCCATCTCCTCCAATGATGGGCAGCCCGCGCCTTTCCACCACGCATTTTTTACCTCTACCAGCGCGGTGACCGTGACTGGCCTGACTACCGTCTCCACCGCCGAGCAGTGGTCCACCTTCGGTCAGGCAATGATTCTTCTCGCCTGCCAGGTGGGTGGCCTGGGCACGCTGACCATTACCTCCCTGCTGGCGCTGGCTATCGGCCGTAAGATGGGTCTGCGCACCAAGCTCATCGCACAGGAAGACCTGAACATCAGCCGTCTTGGCGAGGTCGGTGGCATCATCAAGAGCGTCTCCTATGCTTCATTCTCCATCGAGGCAATCATTGCGCTTGTGCTGATTCCTCGTTTCCTGACCCTCGGTGAAGACCCGTTCCAGGCGATCTGGCACAGCATTTTCTACTCCATCTCAGCCTTCAACAATGCAGGCTTCACCCCGCATTCCGACGGCATCGTGCCTTACGGTCATGACCTTTTCCTGCTCGTGCCCATCTGCATTGCCGTGTTCTTGGGCTCGCTTGGTTTCCCTGTTTTCATTGCGATTCAGCGCAACCCCTTCCGCCCCTCACACTGGCAGCTCACCGCAAAACTGACCATGGTCACCACCCTCTTCTTCTTCGGTTTTGGTGCCTTCTTCTGGGGTCTCTTCGAGTGGAACAACCCCGCCACCATCGGCGACTACTCCGCAGGCGACAAGGTTCTGAACGCCATTTTTGCTTCTGTAATGATGCGTTCGGGCGGCTTCAATCTGGTCGACATGAGCAGCATTACCCCCGTCTCCACGCTCCTGACGGACATGCTCATGTTCATTGGCGGTGGCTCCGGCTCGACCGCGGGTGGCGTGAAGGTCACGACCATCGCCGTGATTGCCCTGTCTATCCTTGCTGAGGCGCGAGGCGATCAGAAGGTTGTCGCGTTCAACCGCACCATCCCCGAGTCCTCCCTGCGTATTGCTATCTCCGTGATTGTTATGGGTGCTACCGTGGTAGGTGTCGGCACCGCGTCGATTCTGATTATTAGCGGCGCGGACCTCAAGGAAGTCATTTTCGAGGTCATCTCCGCCTTCGCGACCTGCGGCCTCTCGAATGGTCTCTCCTCCAGCCTGCCGCCGGCGGGTATCTACGTGCTCAGCGGCCTGATGCTCATTGGCCGTGTGGGCACCACAACCGCCGCGACCGGCCTGGCGCTGCGTTCACGCCGCCGCCTCTACAAGTTCCCCGAAGAAAGGCCCACCATTGGCTAGTGCACATAACGCCCCCGTCCTCGTGATTGGTCTGGGACGCTTCGGCTCCGCGGTGGCGGCCCAGCTGCGCCTGCAGAATAAAGAGGTTCTCGCCATCGAGAAGGACCCCGAGCTGGTGCAGAAGTGGTCCGGCGTGCTGACGCACGTGGTCTCCGCCGACGCGACCGATATCGACACCCTGCACCAGTTGGATGCGGACGATTTCGGCTCCGCCGTGGTGGGTGTGGGCACCTCCGTGGAGGCATCCGTGCTAATTACCGCGAACCTCGTGGACATTGGTGTGGAGCGTATTTGGGCGAAGGCTATTACCCCCGCGCACGGCAAGATTCTGGAGCGTATTGGCGCGCACCACGTGGTCTACCCGGAGGCGGACGCCGGCCGCCGCGCCGCGCACCTCGTCTCGGGCCGTCTGCTGGACTATATCGAGTTCGACGACGACTTCGCCATTGCGAAGATGCGCCCGCCGAAGGAGACCCACGGCTTTACGCTGGCGGAGTCGGATATTCGCGCCAAGTACGGCGTGTCCGTGGTCGGTATCAAGTCCCCCGGTGAGGATTTCACCTACGCGGACGCCACTACTCGTATTCACTCGCGCGACATTCTGATCGTGTCCGGTCAGGTGGACCTGATTGAGCGCTTCGCGGCGCGGCCCTAAAAGCACTTTTCCTCGCTGCAGCGGTTATCTTCCCCAGCTCTGCTGGTTTTGAGGAGCCCGCGAATATACATAGAAAACAGCCTCTTCCCGAAGTTCCGGGAAGAGGCTGTTTTCATAGTTTTGCCCAGTAGTTTTACCCAGTGCGGGCGGCGCTACCGAACGGTATTAGTCCCCGCTGGGTAGTTCCCGCAGGTTAGTCTTCGTCAGCGGTGTACAGCTTGCTCATTTCTGCCGAACGTTCCGCGCAGGCGCGCATCGCCTGTTCGGTCAGCTGGAAGAGGCCACCGTCCACGAAGGTGTTCAGCGCACGCTCGGTGGTGCCGTTCGGGCTGGTCACGGCGCGGCGCAGGGCGGGCGCATCCGGGTTGGCGTCGAGCAGGTAGCCCGCGCCGGCAACGGTTGCGCTGGCAAGCTTGAGGGCGGTGTCTGCGTCCAGGCCGAGCTTCTCGCCGGCGGCTGCCATCGCCTCCGCAAGCAGGAACGCGTATGCCGGGCCGGAACCGGAGACGGCGGTGACCGCATCCATCTGATCTTCGCGGACCTCAACGACCAGGCCGACGGTGCCCAGGACCTCTTCGACGAGCTTCTTCTGCTCGTCCTTCACGGTGTCGGTGGTGGAGATGGCAAGCACGCCCTTGCCCACGGAGGAGGGGGTGTTCGGCATACAGCGAACAATGGGCTGACCTGCGGGAAGGCAAGCAGCGAGGGTTTCGAGGGTCACGCCAGCAGCAACGGACACCACAACAGCGTTCGGTGCGAGGGCGGGTGCGATATCGCGGGCGAGCTCAACGATGCCGTAGGGCTTCACGCCGAGCAGCACGACGTCTGCGTGGGCGGTTGCCTTGTGGTTGCCGTCAGCTTCGCCGCCGGTGGTGATGATTTCTACCTTGTCGCCGAGGCGCTGGGCGAGGGCGGCACGAGATTCTTCGCTACGCACGGTGGCGCGGATGTGGGTGGGGTCGTGGCCGGCTGCGAGCAGACCTGCGGCGATGGAGCCGTTCATTGAGCCGGTGCCGAGAAAAGCGATAGTTGCGGTCATCGTTGATCCTTCCTAATGAGGTGCCTGCGCCCGGCGGCTACTTTGCACAGTGTGCGGCGGGTGCATGGAGGCGTACCCTTCCAGCTTAGCGGGTGCGGGTGGTTTGGGGCACACCGAACCAACGCGTGAAAGCCGAGAGTTGATGCGCCGACCCCGTGGGCGAGGCTCGTGTTGCCATCCGAAACCGGGTTTTCGCGTTGCCCCCCGTTGCTGAGGCGCAAAAAGCGCGGGCGTAAAATTAAATCGGCTTTGTCTCCCCCGATTTCGCTGCGGTTTCCATCCGGTTTGCGCCACGGCTTTCGCCGCGGTTCGCGCGGGTTGTGAAGCCTCCAACACCACACAGCACGCAACACACAAACCCCTTTTTCTATGTCTTCTCATACTGGTTCTTCCTCGAATTCTTCCCCGAATAGCCCGCAGAACCCTGCGGGTTTCCGTTCTTTTTCGTTTCGCTTCCTGCTGGGGCTGACCCTTGCCGCGCTGGTCACGGGCGTGTTCAGCGGCTTGGGCGCGATTGCTCTGCATTATGTTCTGGACTTTATGCAGGAGCTAACTTTCGGTCAGTCTGAGGGGCATCACCCGATGGTGACTGACGGCGCCGATCCGGCGCGTCGTGCCCTGGTTTTAGCAGCGCTGGGCCCGTTTGTGGCGCTGGTGTGGTACTACCTGCAGTCCGGTGGGCGGCGTGTGGTCGGCGTAAAGTCGCAGATTGCCGGTGCTACCGAGGAGGACCGTACCCCGTCGCTGTGGCGGCAGATTTCGCATTCGGTGATTCAGATTGTTGCTGTGGGTGCGGGCTCTCCTGTGGGTAAGGAGGTCGCGCCTCGTGAGCTGGGTGCTTTGGCGGCTGGCCGCACCTCGAATCTGCTGGAGCGTCTTGGTTTTGTGGGCGCTGATGGTGCCGCACTGTTGGGTGTTCGTGAGCGTAGTCTGCTGGTGGCGGCGGGTGCGGCGTCTGGTTTGGCGGCGGTGTATCAGGTGCCGATTGGTGGCGTGGTGTACCTTGTGGAGGCGATGGCTGTTGGTTTGAGCTTGCGGTCGCTGTATGTGGGTGCGGTGACGGTGTGGACGGCGACGGTCACGGCGAATCTGGTGATTGTCAATGAGCCGACGTACCCGGTGCCGCAGCTTCCGTTGGATGCGACGACGCTGACGGTGGCGGCGCTGACGGGTGTGGTGTTGGCTCCGTTGGCGTTGGGTTTTAGGGCGTTGTCGCAGCGTGCGGAGAAGTTGAAGGCGAAGGATCGTTCTCTGTTGTGGCGTATTCCTGTGGCGTTTGCGCTGGTCGCGGTGGTTTCGCTGTGGCTTCCGGAGATTCTGGGTAATGGTCGTCTGCTGACTCAGCACACGTTTAATGTGTCGTTGGATGCGACGGCTGGCGGTCTGTCTGCGGTGGCGGCCTGGTATGTGGTGGCTCTGTGCGTGGCGAAGGCTGCCGTGGTGCTGTTGAGCTTGCGTTCGGGCTCGTACGGTGGCACGCTGACGCCGGGTTTGGCGTTGGGTGCGGCGGCCGCGTTTAGCGTTGCGGCGCTGGTACTGTGGGCGTTCCCTGCTTTGGGAGGGGTGCCGGGTGGTGCGTCGATGGTGTTGTATGCGGCGGCGTTGACGGGTACGGCGGCGTTTTTGGGTGTGTCGATGAATGCGCCGTTGTCTGCGTTGACTCTGTTGATTGGTTTTACGGGTCAGGGTGCGAGTGCGTGGCTGCCGATGGCGGTTGCGGTGGGTACGGCGGTGCTGACCCGCTGGGCGTGGACGCGAGTGTTCGGAGCCAAGAAGTAGATTGCAGAAATAGGGGCGGCCCCGGATGCGTGTGCGTCCGGGGCCGCCCTGATTTGTTGCGCCGAAGAACTGCCTTAAATTTGCTTTGACGGCTTTGAAAGGAATAGCAGATAGACTCCGAATACGAGCTTAATTGCCGCGTCGATATATGCGATTACTTCTAACGGAATGTTGGTAAAAATATATCCTGCAAACACGTTAATGGCACAGATAAGACCCAGGTATATCATTGACTTTCCATGCACAAAATAGTATGGGAAGAAGTGCAGTGCGGTTGCCATCAGCGCTCCAAGCCAAATCAATCTCCAATTTTCAGTTGCGAAGAATGGGCCGCCCAGCAAAACCATTAAGACAAATAATAGAATAACGGCACGTGAAGATACCTTCTTTTGAAATTCGCTCGAAGGGCCATCGGCTAGTCTATTCAGCACCTTCTTGTTCATGTTGATTGAGAAAAAGCTGACGACGTACCCAATACTGAATACTTGCATATTTATTATTTGTTTTCCTCCGGTCATGGTGGCTATTGCTATAACTGCCGCCACCACAATTAGCCACAGACCGCATGCCCTCTTGTAATTAAATTCTAACTTTTCGTCTTTGTTGTAGCTTAGAAAAGCCATCGATTCCTCCAATAGTCTCTCGTAAAATTATTTCTCTTATCGTGCAACTAAATTTTATTGTAAAAAATCTGCCATGTATTAGTATACTCCACCCCTTCTTTCTGCTAATTATATCCTCTGCAATTAGATCAAAATGGCGATAACCCCCATGAAGCATAAAGGCAACAAAAGTTGTGCCATGGTTTAGCGTCTTTGGTCGTAGTTAAAAACCATGGCAGAAGACGCTAAACTATGGCACAAATTCTGGAGGGGGTTACAACTCCCCGATGATGAGAAGCCATAGAGAACAGGGGTCTAGCCAAAATTTATTAATCACGGTTCAGAGATTCCCACTTTTTAGAAATCCATAGAACCATCCGCCTACCAATAGAAGCCTTTTTACCTTTCAGATTTACATCTTGCTCGATTTGTTTTTCCTCCGATGCTCTCTCTAAAATTCCAAACACTTCTGGCTTATATTCACCATAGTTGTACCCACGCTTTTTATGCCCCCAATTTACGACCCAATAAGGAAGGCCAAAAACAATTAAGCCCAAAATACTCAAATATCTTAAATTCACCGTTTTTGGATAAGATACAAAATTACGATACTTTCCATTCCACAAGGCAAAGAAAAATCTTTGCGAATTCCTATCCACAGTAGAAGAATTTTTCAACACATCTTTAAACTCTTCATTTGACATATTTTCTTGAAGAATGCGAAGGTAACCATATTCAGCAAAACATTTCCCCGTCGAGCCCATGTGTATAGCACTTATAGCATTACTGAAAAAAACTGACAACCAGAGAATAAATCCAACCAAGGATACATCCTTCGCTAAACGCACAACATCCCAATTCTCAGACATAATATAATCAAACATATAAGATAAGTATGCCACTATAAATATAGATACAGGAATGATTATTAGAATCGAAATAATCACTTCAACTGCAGTAAATACAGCACTTCCAAAGTTTGGAATAGATTTGATTTTAATACTGCTAACTATTATTCCTTCTGAAACATTCAAGAGACGTTTTTGCCCATTAATTTCCGGACATACAGAGATTACCTTGCGTTCCCAAACAGCACGCTCAAGAGCAGCTTTTCGAGATTTTCTAATTTCTTGATATTCATTTCTTAAGCCTTCAAATTTATTACTTTTTTCAAATTCTATAAGCTCATTATGACTTTTAGAGATTTCAAGCCATTCCTTATAACGAGTTAACTCAGGTGGCATCCCTTGTTTGGAGAGTTCCATCTGCTTAGTCTCCCTGCGGGCACTCAGTATAAGACTTAAAGCAGCAATGATTGCCGTTGCAATCGGCGCGATTGCAGAAATCAGCACTTTGCCGAGATCCTGGTCATGGGTCCAATGCCAGAGATAGTCCCAGCTGAATCCCTCAGCTAGCACCTGCGCTAACAGTAGTTGATTCATCATCGATGATTGTTCCTTTCTTCGTATTGTCAACTAATCACTATGGAGAAAAATTCGCATTTCTCGCAGTTCCCTGATTGAATTTACTGAGATCTTTCACGCAAAAAATGTTTTCATAACTACATAAACCCCTACCCATCTATAAACTCAAAATATTTAATCTCGCATGCGGCGAATAGATTTTGGAGGCCTCGAATTAGCCGGCCTCGAATATCGATAAAGTATTTTTCGATTATAAACAGGAGATAAACTATCTTTTCCCACTTCAGATTTATATACCGCATAGTAATCATTAATCTTCCGCACCGACATATAAATATAAGCTATATACAGATAGTCCAAAGACTTGCCACTCTCAGATTCTTCAAAGTAACAGGATATAAACTTATCAGAGTAAACTTTAAGTTCTTTGTCAAAAATACTCTTTATATCGTACTGCAATAATTTCATTACCAAGTAAGCACTAAATATTGAAATTATAAATATGGCCACGAGAGCCAAGAGACTTGGCTTCACCGATTTATCAGCAGAGTCCAAATATGACGCATACAAATATGCCAATACCAATAAGATAAATAGACCATATATAGTTCTATATATCCACTTTCCAACTAGGTCGGGCCAAAAGTACCTACCCCAAATCAAAATCTTATGCCACCAACTCAAATCTGACGTTTCCGCAATATACAGTCCCTTATATAAATGCCCACTTTCAAAAAGCCTAATAAGCAACTCAATTAGAAAAATACCCATAATAACACCAAAAACCGAGCCAGCAAACTCAAATGAACCAGTGACAAGGAAAAATGATAACGGGCTAAAAAATAAACAAATAATACACAAGAAAATCAGCCCAGAATTTCTAAGCAGTTCAACAAGACCCTTGAGGTATAGATTTGTTTTGACTTTGAAGCTAAATCCAATATGGCTAATCTCAGATACAAAACGGTCGCCATATTTACAATCTGAGTCAATATGCCCATCTGCAGTATAAGAATCATTCGATTCGACCTTTGACTCTGCAAGTAAAGAGTCCACTACGAAATACTCATCGACATGAGATTTGTTGATATTTTTATATATCTTATTAAATTTTTTCAGCCTAGATATATTATCAATCAGAATATCCTTTTCATTATAAGTTAACATCAATCCAGAAGATAGTGTGAACCAAGCAAAAAATACAATGAGCCACTGAGGAATATCTCCATACCTTGAAAGATCAATTTCAACAGGAACGAAATAAGTGCCCCATCCAGGACCTACACGCCATGGTCCAAAAAATTCAGGAGCATACGATGTACCCTGAAGGTAACCCGCAAAAGCGGCATACCAAAAGTTTACAATAAACACCATAGAAACAATGTAACTAACGCGTTTAGCAAATTTTCGATAGGCTGCACGGCGAGCGTCGCCCAAAGGGCCCTCTACCCCATCTGCAAATTTACCTACACTAACATATAGACTCAAAAGAAGGCTAGCCAAGGAAGCAATAATTCCAATCCGTATATCAAAGATATAATACGGAACATTAAATACAACCTGAAATATCAAACTAATTGAACTACCTGTTTTTTCAGGATTGGAAATAAATGCCAAAATTGCTGGACATATTACAAAGAAATAAGCTATAGTGACGATACCGAAAAGATTAAAAGGGGCATTAATAATATATTTTCTAAATATTTTTCTCCGTTTTTCTTCATGTTCTTCGCCCCAGGCTTCATTGACCTCGTCAATAACTTCTTGAATTTTCATCGGTGATTGTTCCTTTCCTACGTCTTTGTCGGCGGGTTATATACAAAAGAAATGCGGTGACCCCGCAGGCGGTGCCCATTACACACCAGCCTGCGGGGTTCACGCGCGGCTATTCGGCCACGTCACGCACCGGTTACGCACCCAGGAGGGTCTTCGGGTTGACCGGAGTACCCGTACCCTCCGCCAGATGCTCAATACGCTTCAGGATTAGGCCCTCACGCAGCGCCCACGGGCACACGCGCATCGTCTCAATACCAAACGCCTCCATCGCAGCCTCCGCCGCAATAGCGCCCGCCAGCATCTGCTCCGCACGCGCCTTCGAAACACCCGGCAGGTCAGCACGCTCAGACACCGTCATCGCCTCCATGCGACGAGTCCACAGGCGCAAATCCTGCAGATGCATCTCACGCTTCACATGCGGGCCCGCCGAATACGGCGCCGCACCACAAATACGCGCCAACGAACGGAACGTCTTCGACGTACCCACCGTCATATCCGGCGCACCATACTGCAACAGGTTCTCCGCCACCGGGGCGATCTGCTCACGCACATATTTACGCAGACGCTTCACCTGCTTCGGGCTCGGCGGCTGCTCATCAAAAAACTCACGAGTCAGACGGCCCGCGCCCAACGGCACGCTCATCGCCGCATCCGGCAACGCATCCGTACCCGTCGAGAACTCAAACGAGCCGCCACCAATATCAAAATCAAGGATGCGGCCCGCACCCCAACCCTGCCAGCGGCGCACCGCAAAGTACGTAATTGCCGCCTCCTGGTCGCCCGAAATACCGTTCAGGCTCACACCGGTCTGCTCACGCACCTGGTGTAGCACCGCCGCACCATTACCCGCCTCACGGATAGCGCTCGTGGAGAACGCCAGCAGGTCCTCCGCCTCATTCTCGATAGCGAAGTCGCGGGCGCTGGTCACGAAGCGGGTCAGCGCGTCCGCGCCCTCCTGCGAGATATTGCCCTCGGCGTCGAGGTACTGCACGAGCTGCAGCGGAATCTTGTGGGATGCGTACGGTTCGGGGCGCGCTCCAGGGCTACCGTCAATCAGCAGCAGGTGGACCGTATTCGATCCGACGTCCAGAACTCCCAGGCGCATGGTGCGCTCCCCTCCCCCGCCCCGCGGCAGGATATTGTCTGTGTGCGGTACCGCAGGTGCGGCGCCTCTTCCAGTCTGTCAGAGGCGCGGCTCACTCCGCAAACAATCCGGGCGGATGCCCAGCATCAGCACAGCGCAAGCCTAAAAAAACACAGCGCGGGCACAAAAACGCGCCGAACACACCGAACGCGCCGAACATCCCGAGCACAAACGTTCCTTGGACACCCAAAAGCCCGGGCACGCAAAAGGCGCAGGAGGCACCCCACCCCACTAAGGGGTTCGGGACGCATCCTGCGCCTTTAGGTAGAAGAGCTACTCGGCGGTCTTCTTCGCCGCGGTCTTACGAGTGGTCGTCTTCTTCGCGATAGTAGACTTTGCGGTCGTCTTCTTAGCAGTAGTCTTCTTAGCCGTGGTGGTCTTCTTCGCGGCGGTCTTACGCTTGACCGGGCCCTTCGCGCGCTTGTCAGCAAGCAGCTGCACCGCACGCTCGTGGGTCAGCGACTCGACCGACTCCGCACGCGGAACCGTAATGTTCGTAATACCGTCGGTGATGTACGGGCCAAAGCGGCCGTCCTTCACCACGATCTTCTTCTCGCTGACCGGGTCCACGCCCAGCTCAGCCAGCGGAGGCTTAGCCGCCGCACGACCGCGCTGCTTCGGCTGGGAGTAAATCTCCAGGGCCTGCTCCAGCGTAATCGTGAAGATCTCGTCCTCGCTGCCAATCGAGCGGGAGTCCGTGCCCTTCTTCAGGTACGGGCCAAAGCGGCCGTTCTGCACGGTAATCTCCACGCCCTCAGCGTCGGTACCGAGCACGCGCGGCAGGCTCATCAGCTGCAGTGCCTGCTCCAGGGTCACGGTCGCCAGGTCCATGGACTTGAACAGGGACGCGGTACGAGGCTTGGCGGGCTTCGGCTTCTTCTTCGGCTTGGGCTTACCGTTCTTGTAGTATTCGGTCGGCTGCGCGTCCAGGTATGCCTGGATCTGCTCCTCGGTCATCTCCTCGATCACCTCGGTGACGTAGGGGCCGTAGCGGCCGTCGCGTGCCACGATCTGGTTGCCGGAGACCGGGTCCACGCCGAGTACGCGGCCGTCGGACTTGCCCTGTTCGAGCAGTTCGCGTGCCTTCGCTTCGGTCAGTTCGTCCGGTGCCAGGTCGGCAGGTACGTTCGCGCGGATCGGTTCGGTCAGTTCGCCGGTCTCGGTGTCGAGGGTTCCTTCGGCTTCCAGGTAGGGGCCGAACTTGCCCACGCGTAGCACAATGCCGTCCGCGATCGGGATGGAGTTGATGCTGCGGGCGTCAATCTCGCCGAGGTTGTCGACGATGGGCTTCAGGCCGCGCTTGGAGCCGCCGCCGAAGTAGAACTCGCCCAGCCATTCGACGCGGGATTCTTCGCCGCGTGCGATGCGGTCGAGGTCTTCTTCCATCTGCGCGGTGAACTCGTAGTTCACGTAGGGACCGAAGCTGGATTCGAGCAGGCGCACCACGGAGAACGCGATCCAGGACGGGATCAGTGAACCAGAACGAACGTTCACGTATCCGCGGTCCATAATGGTCGAAATAACCGCCGCGTAGGTGGACGGGCGGCCAATGCCCAGCTCGTCCAGGGTCTTCACGAGGGACGCCTCGGTGTAGCGCGGAGGCGGCAGGGTCTCGTGGCCGGCGGGTTCAATCGCCTCGGCGGTCAGTGCCTCGCCGGTGGTCAGGTTCGGCAGGCGCTTCTCAGCGTCCTTCGCCTCACGCTCAGCCACGCGGGATGCGTCAACGCCCTCCTCGTAGGCGGCGAGGAAGCCTCGGAAGGTGATGACGGTACCGGATGCTGCGAACTCGGCGTCCTGGCCGTTAGATGCCACGGCGCCCAGGCGCACGGAGGCGGTGGAACCGGTCGCGTCAGCCATCTGGGAGGCGACGGTACGCTTCCAAATCAGTTCGTAGAGGCGGAATTCGTCGTTGGACAGGGAGCCGCGCACAGCGTCCGGGGTGCGGAAGGTGTCACCCGCGGGGCGGATTGCTTCGTGTGCTTCCTGCGCGTTCTTGCTCTTGGAGGTGTACACGCGCGGTGCGGAGGGCACGAACTCGGCGCCGTACAGCTCGGATGCCTGGCGGCGTGCGGCGGAGATAGCCTGCTCGCTCAGTGCCACCGAGTCGGTACGCATGTAGGTGATGTAACCGTTTTCGTAGAGGCGCTGCGCCACCTGCATGGTCACGCGGGAGGAGAAACGCAGCTTACGTGCGGCTTCCTGCTGCAGGGTGGAGGTGGTGAACGGCGCTGCCGGGCGGCGCTTGTACGGCTTGGTCTCAACGGAGCGTACGGAGAACGCGGCGGACTGCAGGGCAGCGGCGAGCGCGCGGGCGGCTTCCTCGTTCAGGTGGGTGACCTTGGAGGTGTTGAGGGTGCCGTTGTCGGCGAAGTCCTTGCCGGTGGCGATGCGGTTGCCGTCTACGGCGACCAGCTTGGCGTCGAAGCCTTCGGAGGCTGCGGTCAGGAAGCGTCCGGTCAGGTCCCAGTAGTTGGCGGCGACGAAGGCCATGCGTTCGCGTTCGCGTTCAACGACGAGGCGGGTTGCGACGGACTGCACGCGACCTGCGGAGAGGCCGCGGCCGACCTTGCGCCAGAGTACGGGGGAAATTTCGTAACCGTAGATGCGGTCGAGGATACGGCGGGTTTCCTGCGCGTCGACCAGGTGCAGGTCGATGTCGCGCAGTTCGCCGAAGGCGCGCTGAATGGCTTCCCGGGTGATTTCGGGGAAGGTCATGCGGTAGACGGGTACCTTGGGCTTGAGGACTTCCTTCAGGTGCCATGCGATGGCTTCACCTTCGCGGTCACCATCGGTTGCCAGGTAGAGCGCGTCTACTTCTTTGAGCTTGCGCTTGAGTTCGGCGACCTTTTTCTTTTTGTCGGGGTTGACCACGTAGTAGGGTTCGAAGTTCTCTTCAACGTTGACAGCGAACTTGCCGACGGGGCTCTTTTTGAGGTTTTCGGGCAGTTCGGAGGGCTGCGGAAGGTCGCGGATATGGCCCATGGACGAGTCGACAAGGTAGTCCTCGCCGAGGTAGCTGCTAATGGTTTTGACCTTGGAGGGAGACTCCACAATCAGCAGGGCTTTTCCGGTCTTTGCCTGAGCGGGCACGGCACTCCTCTATCTGTGTGTTGAAAAGCTACGTATTCAACCATAACCTACGCTGGCGCTTGTGGGTGCCGGTCGGTTGTGGTTGTACGCGGGTGAGGTGATCGGTGGGGGTGTAGTTTATGTTGGGTTGATGTGGTGCGCTCGGTGCGTTTCATGCGGCGAGCGCGCGGTGGCCCGGCGCGAGGCGAGCTGGCACGGTTCTAGTTGATGTGAACCGGGCGTGTTGAGCTTGCACGAGTGCGCAGGGTACTCGGTACATCATACGGTACCGGAGCGGTGGTGTGTGCACGGGGTACATGGGGGCGGGTGCTGGGGCGCACCGCACCCGCTCACCTGCGTTTCTAGCTAGTGAGGGTGTCAGAGTCGGGGTGGGTGCCGTCCAGGTATGCGGGCAGCAGCGGGTATTCGCGGCCGTACACGGTCTGCGGCGCAATGCGCACCCACTGCATTTCGTGGGTTTCGGAGTCGGGCAGGTCGAAGGTGCGCACGATCTGCGGGGTCATTTCCGGCGGTAGCCAGTGGGCGATACCGACCACGATGACGGAGCGGATGCCGTCTTCGAGGGTTTCGTCGATTTCGAAGGCAACGCGGCGGCTGACCACCACGGAGGAGAACTTGTTGCCGCGGGTGGTGCGGATGTAGATTTCCTGCTTGTCGTCTTGGCTGGCGACGGCGTAGAGCACGGGCAGCACATCGACGTGCTGTCCGTCAGTGAGGATGAGGCGGCCGAGAGTGTTTGCGTGCAGACGCTCCCAGCACTTGTCGACGCTGATACTTTCATCGGGGTACAGGTTACTCATGGTTTCAGTGTATGCGATGGGGTGGGCGCTCTTGCGTAGATGACGGTTTTGGTCAGGGGGTGGGTCGGGGCCGTGTCATTGCGTTGCCGCCTATACGCGGTGGGCGCGCCCGGGCAGATGCGGCGGGTGCGTAGAATGGTGTGCATGACTATTTCTGCCGCCTCTTTCGCTCCCGAGTACGCCGCCGTTGCGGATGCTCCCCGCAGCGATGATTACGCCCGCCTGATCCGCATCCGTGAACGCCTGTTGGCGTTGAACTACAGCTATGACGCTGTGCAGGAGCTGCTCGGTGTTGAGGCGGCTGAGGCGATGGCTCGTGACCAGGTGGTTCCGGGCTTGTGGCGTGTGGAGCATATTCTGCGCGGCGATTACAGTGCGGGTGAGAAGAACCTGGCGCGTCTGCTGGCGTTTTTCCTGCTGGCTCGCCCGCTCACTGAGACTGAGGCAGCCGAGGTTTTCGGCGATGCCCTGGTTGACTTCGAGAATGCCGCGCTGATTGAGCGCGACGCTGCGGATTCTACCCGCTGGTCCGCGAGCGTTGATTTGCGCCCGCACGCCGCCGATGACGGCACCGAAATCTTTGTTGCCGCCGACCTGGGTGCGCATCAGCGCCCCGGAGTGCTCCGTAAGGATCACGTGCTCGGCATTGGTCACGCCTCCCTGACTCTGGCGCAGATTACCGAGCGTACCCCCGTCAAGCGCGCCCTGGATGTGGGCACCGGCTGCGGTATTCAGACCTTCCATCTGCTCGCTCACGCTGAGCACGTGACCGCCACCGACATTTCGGAGCGTGCCCTGGCGTTCGCCCGTTTTAACCTGCTGCTGAACGCGCAGGCGCTCAATATTGATCCGCAGAACCCGCAGGCGCGCGTGAGCCTGCGTGAGGGTTCCCTGCTGGAGCCGGTCGCCGGTGAGCTTTTTGACCTGGTGGTGTCGAACCCGCCGTTCGTGATTACCCCGCGCGTTGCCGGTGAGAGCGCCGAGGAGCAGTTCACCTACCGCGACGGCGGCCTGCCCGGTGACGAAATTGTGAGCACGATGGTGCGTCAGCTGCCGTCGGTGCTGGTGCCCGGTGGCCGCGCGCAGATGCTGGGCAACTGGGAAATTATTCGCGATTCGGCGGACCCGGATGCACCGCGCCCGTGGGATGAGCGCCCGCGTGCCTGGGTTGCCGACGGCGGCGCGGAGGCGTGGTTTATTCAGCGTGAGGCGCTGACCCCCGCCTCCTACGCGGAGACCTGGTTGAAGGATGCGAGCGAGAACCGCGACCGCAGCCACTACGAGCAGACCTACGTGGCGTACCTGAACGACTTCGCTTCCCGGAACGTTCATTCTATTGGTTTCGGCATGATTTGGCTGCGCCGCCCGACCGAGGCTACCGCGGCAGGCGTGACCGAGCCCCTGCAGCGTTTCGAGGAGATCACCTATCCGATTCAGCAGCCCATCGCCCGCGCCCTCACCGAGTCCGTGCGCCGCTACGACCGCCTCGCCGCCATGGACGATGAGGCGCTCCTTACCGCACACCTGGAGGTCGCCGAGGACGTCACCGAGGAACGCCACGGCCGCCCTGGCGCCGAGCACCCCAGCGTCATTTTGTTGCGTGCCGGTTCGGGTCTGTGCCGCACCCAGCTACTCTCCACCGAGACGGCGGGTTTTGCGTCGGCGAGCGATGGTGAGCTTGCCGTGGGTCAGATCGTGGCGGCTCTTGCCATGCTGCTGTCCTGGCCCGAATACGATGAGGCTGCCGCCGCGGTGCGCGGTACGCAGGAGCAGCATCCGCGCGACACCCTGCTGCACGCGGTGCGCGAGCTGGTACTCAAGAGCTTCCTGCACTTTAGCGACGAGCACGCGGGCGCAGCATCGGCTGGCGAGAGCACTGCCGAAGCGCAGGGCTAAGCGTGCGCATTTGGTCCCTGCACCCCTCCCTGCTTGACCGCCGCGCCCTGGTCGCCTGCTGGCGTGAAACCCTGCTGGCGCAGAAGGTTCTGCGGGGTCTGACTCGCGGGTACACGAACCATCCGCAGCTGATTCGTTTTCGCGCGCATCCGCAGCCGTTGGAGGCGGTTGCCGCCTACCTGTCCGGGCTGGCGGATGAGGCGGATGCCCGCGGCTACTCGTTCAACCGTGCACTGATTGGCGCGGGCGAAAATAGCACGGGCAAAAATAGTTCAGGCAAAAACGGCACCGATAAAAACTGCACTGGCAAGGCAGAAAACCCGTACGCTTCGGTTGCGCGTATTCCCGTTCCTTTGGGTCAGCTGGAGTACGAGCTCGCCTTTCTACAGCACAAGGTGGCGGGGCGCGACCCCGAGTGGGAGCACCGGTTGAACGAGCGGCTGGCGGCACGCGGCGAGCTGGCGGCGTGTGCGCATCCGCTCTTTGAGGTGGTTCCGGGCGCTATTGAGTCCTGGGAAAAGACGAAAGATTTTTAAGAACGTGAGCATAGTAATGCCCCGGCGGAACCCTTGCGGGTGCCTGCCGGGGCATTGCTGTATGTGTGGCTCAAGCTGTATGGGAACAAACATCTCAGCGCATCATAGATTGCCGGAAACAGCTTGGCATGCGGTCTTTATTTGGCGGTCAGCGCGGGCTTGATCTCCTTGACGATTGCATCAAGCATCTTCAGGTTGAAGTCCACACCCAACTGCAGTCGACCCGCCGCAATGAGATCGGCCATGTCGGCAAGTTCAGCCATGTAGAGCGGGTTTTCGTAGCGCATGTCTGGATTGCAGCACTGGCTCTTCAACGTCGGGCGACGGGTCAGTCGTCCTCGTCTTCGAGGTCCTCTAGCACTTCGAACGGCGACTCGACGTCGCCGCGCCAGGCCTCCAGGCCTTCGCGCACCGCGAGCACCGCCACGACCAGCGCCGCGACCGAGTCAGCCCACCACCAGCCGAACAGGCTGTCGAGGACGAGGCCGATGAACACTGCACCGGAGAGGTAGATACACAGGATGAGCTGCTTGGCGTCGGCCATCACGCTCTTGGATTCCAGCTCCCGCCCGGTGCGGACCTCAATCCACGCCAGCAGAGGCATGACGACCAGGCTCAGCGCGGTGATACCGAGACCCAGCGGGCTGCGGTCGGGGCCCTCCTGGCCGACCAGGGCCAGCACCGCGTCGATCGAGACGTAGGCCGCCAGCGCGAAGAACGCGATGCCGATGGCCTTGACGGTGACCGTTTCCCACCGCTCAGGGTCCTTGCGGGTGAACTGCCAGGTGACGGCCGCGGCCGAGAGTACCTCAACAACCGAGTCGAGCCCGAAGCCAATGAGCGCCGCGGACGAGGCGAGGACGCCTGCCCAGACTGCGACGATTGCCTCGATTACGTTATACGTGATCGTGAAGCCGACGATGAAGCGGACGCGCCGGTGCAGCATCGCACGGCGTGCGGTGGTCAGGGTCTCGCTCATGCTCCCGCCGCCGTTCCACAACAGCCCGACACCGAGCATGCCGGGTCGATGCACGGCGCTGCCTCGTCCACCGCGAGCGTGACGTCGATCAGGGACGTCAGTGCCGCGGCGAGGTGCGGGTCGGCGATCTCGTAGCGCGTCTGGCGGCCCTCGGGCTCGGCGACGACGATTCCACAATCGCGCAGGCAGGTCAGGTGGTTGGACACGTTCGAGCGGGTCAGTTCCAGCTCGCGCGAGAGCACGGCTGGATAGCTCGGGCCGCCGAGGAGGGTCATCAGAATCCGGGAACGTGTCGGGTCGGCCATGGCGCGGCCGAGCCGGTTCATGACGTCGAGGTGTGAAGCAATAGTCAGCATACGATGATTATACAGTGATAACTGACCAATTGTCCACTTGTGCGGGCTGTCGCACGTGCTCCGCGCCCTTGCCCTCGGGAGGCGGCAGAGTTCGCGCTCATCAGCGACCACCGCCCATCACGGAAGCGACGGCGGCACGCTGGCGCGAAACCCTGCTAGCGCAGAAGGTTCTGCGGAGTCTTCACCTCAGGGGCTTTATTTAGTGGTCAGCGCGGGCTTGATTTCCTTGACGATGGCATCCAGCATCTTCAGATTGAAGTCCACGCCCAGCTGGTTTGGTACGGTCAGCAGCACGGTGTCCGCTGCCTGGGCTGCCTCGTCACGGGCGAGCTCTTCGGCAATATCCGCCGGATCGCCAATGTAGCTACGACCAAAGCGGGAGAAGCTGTTGTCAATAATGCCGGTGTAATCCTGCGAGTCCTCTGCCGCGCGGCGACCGAAGTAGCGCGCCGAGGTTTCATCAATAATGGGCAGCACCGAGCGGGACACCGAAACACGCGGAACACCCGAATTGCCCGCCTTCACCCACTCGGAGCGGAAAAGGCGAATCTGCTGCGCCTGCTGCTGATCGAACGGAATACCCTTATCTTCCAGCATCAGGGTTGAAGACATGAGATTCAGGCCCTTCTGCGCGGTCCACACGGCGGTGCTATCGGTACCTGCACCCCACCAGATGCGGTCGCGCAGACCCGGCGACTGCGGCTGGACGGGGGCGTACTTGCCGGGGACGCGAGCGCTGGGTGCCATACCCTCACCCTCGATTGCCTTGAGGAAAATGTCGAGGTGACGGCGCGCCATGTCGCTCTCGTTTTCGCCTTCTGCCGGGTAGTAGCCGAAGCTCTCAAAGCCGCGGATAACGGATTCGGGCGAGCCGCGGGAGACACCCAACTGCAGTCGACCCGCCGCTATGAGGTCTGCCATGGCTGCAAGTTCTGCCATGTAGAGCGGGTTTTCGTAGCGCATATCAATCACGCCAGTGCCGAGCTCGATGCGTTCGGTCTTGGCGGCAATTGCGGAGAGTAGCGGGTAGGGGGTTGCCTGCTGCTGGTCGAAGTGGTGCACGCGGAAGAACGCACCGTCCAGCCCGATGTCTTCGGCGCCTACGGCAAGGTCAATTGCCTGGTGTAGAGATTCTGCGGCGTTCGGTACGCGGGAGCCGGGGACCTCAGCCCAGTGGCCGAAGGAGAGGAAGCCGAGCTTCTTCTCGTCGCCGCGCATGGGCTCGAGGTGGCTGATGCGAATGGATTCGTCGATCTGCGGAGTGCCAGGGTTATTGGGGTGTTCATGGTTTTTTCCTTTGCGGGTTGCGCCCGATCTCTTCTACTACCGGGCTGATGGTTTAAGTCTAAACCCAAATACTTTACGTGTCAAGTATTTTATTTTGGAATGTTACGCGAGAGCACCACACCCCCGACCTCACGGCACCTGCCACCCATCCCAACCCCGAAAAGGGCATAGAAAAGCCCGGCGGCACGAACACATCGCACCACCGGGCACTTCTATTCAACAGCTAAAACTGCAGCTATAACGACAGATACAAACTGCTCTAGGAACGCTTCGCCAGCGGAACCCACAGCTCCATACGGTAATCAGCCGCCTGCATATCGCCGCGACCGTACACCTCAAGACCACCCACCGGGCGGTACTGCGGATTCTTCGCGAAGAACGCCTCCTCAAAGCTCGCAAAACCAGCCGGAATGGACTCCGAAATCGGACCGGTCACCTCAACCACCGCATAGGTGCTCGCAGGCAACTCCAGCACGCCCAGACCAAGCTTCGCCGCGCTCGCCGGCTCCGACACCAGGAAGCCCGCCGTGTAGCGGACCTGACCCTTCGGGTTCGGCTGAGTGCACACGCCCAGGTACTGGGTCACGTTCAGAACATCCAGCATCGCCGGGGACGCCTTCTGATTCAGCTCATCCCACAGCGAGGAGAAGTCGCCATCCAGGGGGAACACCTGCGAAACGCCGGCAACGACCATCGCCGGGTGCTCCTCAATGCGAGGTTCAGAAATCTGAACCGCGTTCTCCTTGGCGGAGGCCATTAGGCCCTCACCTCGGCGGCTTCGCGGTCCACCGAGCACTCGGGCACGCAGTGGCGCTTCGCGTCATCAGCTGCGCACTCGGGGCAGAGCAGAACCAGCTCGCGGCAGGAATCGTTGGAGCAGTTCTCGAACTTGTTCGAGGGGGCGCCGCACTGTTCGCACTTGCCGATGGTGACGGTATCCGGGGTGAACTCCATGTGCATGCGCTTGTCGAAGACGTAGAGCGAGCCTTCCCAGAGTTCCTTATCGCCGTACTTCTCGCCGTAGCGCACGATACCGCCGTCAATCTGGTAAATCTCCTTGAAGCCGCGGTTCTTCATGAGCGCGGAGAGAATCTCACAGCGAATACCGCCGGTGCAGTAGGTGACGACCGGCTTGTCCTTAATGTGATCGTACTTGCCGGACTCGATTTCGCGGATGAAGTCGTGGGTGGTGCGCACGTCAGGAACGATAGCGTTCTTGAACTTGCCAATCTTCGCCTCGAACGCGTTACGGCCGTCGAAGAAGACCACTTCGTCGCCGCGCTCTTCAACAAGCTTGTTAACCTCTTCAGGCTTCAGGTGCACGCCGCCGCCAACGACGCCGTTCTCGTCCACCTGCAGCTCGTCGGGAGCACCGAAAGCCACAATCTCGTCGCGTGCCTTCACGGACAGACGGGGGAAGTCCTCCGCGCCACCCTCGGACCACTTGAACTCCATGTTCTTGAAGCCGGGGTACTTGCGGGTTTCCTTGGTGTACGCCTTGACCGCGTTGATTTCGCCGCCGAGGGTGCCGTTAATGCCGTGCTTGGAAATGAGGATGCGCCCGCGCAGGCCGAGCTTCTCACAGAGGGCACGCTGCCAGAGCATGACCGCCTGCGGGTCGGCGATAGGGGCGAACTGGTAATACAGAATAATCTTATTTTGAGCCACGAAACTATTTTATCGTCATATGCGCCTAAAGCATGCAGATTTTTTGATATGTGCGCGCTGACTACGGGGTCGGCAGCACAAAAGCGGTGCCGAGGCGGGGTTCAGACAGCCACGGGGCACAGATTCAGGACGGCACATGACCGGCGGCAAGTCGGGTTTTCGCCCGCCGCTCTACAATGGAACCCATGCCGCACAGCACCCCTTCGCAGAACGCCAACCAGCACCCTAAACAGCACTCCGAGCAGCAACCCACACACCAGCCCGAGCAGGGGCTGCCTACGGCGCACCCAAAAACGCTCCGTTACCGCGAGCTGCCCGCGAGCGCACAGCAGGTGCTGGCATCCCTGCTGCCGGAGGCGGAACGTACCGGAATCCTGCCCGAGCAGGTGACCCATATTCACACCATTGCCGCCAGGGAGGCGAGCTACGCGCCGTGGCCGCAGTGGTTGCATCCGCGTGTGGTGGAGGCTTTTGAATCGCTCGGTATTGCCGAGCCCTACGCCCATCAGGTGCAGGCGGCGAACGCCGCCCATGCGGGCCTTGATGCGGCGCTGGCGGCGAGCGCGGCGCGCTACGGCTGGCAGGCGGGGCGCATCGAAGCTGAGCGTATCGAAGCATCGGCAGCAACGCGCACCGAAGACGCGAAGAGTGCAGGCAGCGGCGGGCACGTGATTGTGGCGACGGGTACCGCCTCGGGCAAGACCCTGAGCTACCTGATGCCCACTCTGGACGCTATTTATCGCGCATCGTGCGGCGAACCGGTGAGCTCAACTTCCGCGTATTCCGGGACTGAGAACCTCAATAATAGAGCGAACGTTCTCTACATTTCGCCGGCGAAGGCACTCTCCGCCGACCAACTCACCGCCCTCACCTCCTACAACCTACCCGGACTCCACGCGGCAAGCTACGACGGCGACACCCCCACCGGCGAACGCCGCTGGATCCGCGAACACGCCAACTTCATCCTCACCACCCCGGACATGCTCAACTACTCAATTCTGAGCAACCACCGGCAGTGGGCGTCCTTCCTGCGCGGGCTGCGCTACGTGGTGCTCGACGAAGCACACAGCTACCGCGGCGTTTTTGGTGCGCACATCGCCAACCTGCTACGCCGCCTGCGCCGTGTCTGCGCGCTCTACCGCACCGTGCCCGTGTTCTACGGTGCCTCCGCGACCAGTTCCAACCCGGTCGAGTCTTTCTCCAAGCTCATTGGCGTGCCGCAGCAGGCGGTTACCGCCATTACCGAGTCCACCTCCGCGCGCGGTGAAACCACCGTCGCGCTCTGGGAGCCAGAATTCATGCCGCCCAAGGCGCACGATCAACTCGCCAAGGGTGCCCGCAGCACCCAGCAGCAGGCGGTCCAATCGAAGGCAGAGCAGGAGGCGCCGCGCCGCGTCTCCCCCGTGGAGCAGGGCGCGCAAATGCTCACCGACCTGGTGCTTTCCCGCACCCGCTCCCTGGTTTTCGCCGGTTCGCGCCGCAGCGTAGAAATCCTCTCACAGAAGACCCAACGCTACCTCGACGAGGTGGAGGCGGGCCTCGCCCACCGCGTCGCCGCATACCGCGCCGGGTACACCCCCGAAGAGCGCCGCGAACTCGAACGCAAACTCCGCAACGGCGAACTGCTCGGCTTGGCGAGTACCTCCGCGCTGGAGCTGGGCATCGACATTTCCGGACTGGACGCGGTCATCGTGGCGGGCTGGCCGGGTACCCGCGCCTCCTTCATGCAGCGCGTGGGCCGCGCGGGTCGAAGCGGTCAGGACGCGCTCGCCGTGCTCATCGCCGACGACAACCCGCTCGACACCTACCTGGTGCACCACCCGGAGGCGATTTTCGGGCAGGAGGTTGAGGCGACCGTATTCGACCCGACCAACCCGTACGTACTCTCCCCGCAGCTGTGCGCCGCCGCGCAGGAGGCGCCCATCCGCGCCGAAGAGCTGAGCCTGTTCGGGCCGCACACCGCCGCGCTACTGGACCGGCTGGTGCAGCAGGGGTACCTGCGTCGCCGCCCGGACGGCTGGTACTGGACACACGCCGAATCCGCCGCCGACCTGGTCGACATTCGCGGCACCGGAGGCGGCCCCTACCAGCTCATCGACGCCGAAGACGGCACCCTCGTCGGCACGATGGACGCCGCGCACGCCATGAGTCAGGGGCACCCCGGCGCGATCTACATTCACCAGAGCGTGCAGTACGTGGTCGAGTCCCTCAGCGAGGGCGAGCGCGTGATTCTGCTCAGCCACGTCTACCCGGACTACTACACGCGCGCCGTTGAGAGCACGGAGGTGCGTATTCTCGCAGAGCGTGCGAGGGTCAGCTACGGTGCGCACAACATGGTTGGGGAGGCGGTTCCCGGCGAGCCTGTTCCCGCAATCTCCACCCCCGAAACCGACGCACAGCAGCTCGCCCCGCTCACCATGCACCGCGGGCAGGTTCAGGTCACCGACCAGGTCACCGGGTACCGGCGCTTCTCCGTCTACGGCGGCGAATACCTGGGCGAAGAGGCACAACCCATGCCGCCGGAAGTGCTCATGACCGAGGCGGTCTGGTTCACCTTCGAGCCCAGCTACCTGTTCGGCGCGGGCGTGACCGAAGAGGACGGCCCCGGCACCCTTCACGCCGCCGAGCACGCCGCCATCGGGCTGCTGCCGCTCATCGCCACCAGCGACCGCTGGGATTTGGGTGGACTCTCCACGCTGCTTCACGTGGACACCGGCAGGCCCACCATTTTCGTCTACGACGCCGCACCCGGCGGCGCGGGCATTAGCGAGCGCGGCTTCAACGCGGTTGCGCAGTGGCTGAGCGCCACCCTTGAAGCAATCGAAAGCTGCGGATGCGAAAACGGTTGCCCCTCCTGCGTGCACTCGCCCAAATGCGGCAACCGCAACGAGCCGCTCAGCAAACACGGCGCACGGGCGCTACTGCAGGCGATGCTGCAGAGCATGGCGGAGGCGTAGGTTATTACAGGGGCGTAGATTACTGCAGGAGGCACGGGGCGTACAGGAGGCGCGGGGCGTGCTGGGGGGGGGGGGGG
>NZ_KV816922.1:241447-304008 GCF_001814485.1 Rothia sp. HMSC066G07
GGGGGGGGGGGGGGGGGGGGGGGGGGGGAGAGCATACCGGAATGACAACTCCCGATGAACGTAAATAGCCTAGTCGGCTGGGTTTTCTGGCTCAGGCGGGTTTTCTGGCTCAACTGGATTCTCTGATTCTGCGGAGCTTTCTGGTGCGGGAGGCTCGGGCGCTGAGTCCTGCGCAGCTTCCAGCTCTTCCTCCAGCTCGGCTACCTCATCGGGGCTCAGCTCCTCCACGTTGCCCGCCGCGTGCTCTTCTTCGGGGCGCCCTTCTTCGAGATGCTCAGCCCCGGCGCGGGCACGCACCCTCGCCGGGCCCAGCGCACCCATGGGCCCCGCGACCGGGACGGCGACCGTCACCTCCACCGTTTCGGGGCGATCCGGAAAAGTGCAGGATTCCAGGTGCGCGCCGTGGCGTTCGGCAAGATCCGCCGCGACCGCGCACGGGTCCCCCTCAGTGAGCCCGCGGTAGGCGTCCGCCGCCGCGAGCGCACTCAAATCGGCGGCCGCGGAAGCCCTGCGGTTTGCGGACACCACCCCAATGAGCCCGGCAATCACCACGGTCACCACCAGTAGCGCGGCAATAATGGTGAGGGCAAGGACGGTGCCGCTACCCTCTTCGGGGCGTTGATTCTCGGAGGCTGTTTTCGGGGTGGGACCCATAGCGGCTCTACTCACCTTCATGACCCGCACCGTTTTCAGCATCGTTTTCAGCGCCGGCTTCAACGCGGGCGTGGGCGTCCGCCCGCAGCACCCAGCCGGTTGCCGAACCAATCACACCGGGGGCGGGGCGGCTCACCCGCACGTGCACTTCCCGGGCGCGCCCCGCCTCTGTCACGACTACATCATCAGGAGAAACAGAAATCTGCACGCTCTGCGCCGGGTCGATGCGGCTGACGGCGGAGCGAATCTGCGCCTCGGAATCTCCGCGGGCGGCGGCTCGTGCAGCCGTTCGCGCGGACTCCTCCACCTTCAGCTGCGCAACCCCCGTGGAGGCGGCACCCAGGCAGAGGGCGAGCACCACCGTCACGGCGGGTAGGGCGACCGCAAATTCGGCGGTGATCACACCCTCTTCTGCCGGGCTCTTGTGCGGGGTCGAGAGTGTCGGGTCCACACTGGTTTTCCCTGCGGAGCAAGTGCGCCGCAAAGCACCCAAATTCACATGAGCGTTCATTCTTTATTCCTCCCTTCTGGCTTGATTTTCCAAAGAACCTAGCATCTAGGGACAAAACCCTACGGCGGGTTTTCCAATACCTCTAGACTAAGGCCTCTAGAGCAGTCCCGTATTGCCCGCAATGGACAGGGCGTTACGCACAATATCCAGGAGCATGGAACGCACCTCATCTGACTTGAGAATCAGCACCAGCAGGCCCGCGAAACCGACCGCCGCGAGCATCACGATGCCGTACTCCGCGGTGGAGGCGCCTTCCTCCGGGTCCCCCGCCGGGGCGTACTCTTCGAGTACCTTATCGTCGCTCTCAGCTGGTACATATTCGGTGCAGCCGGGCGCGTGCTCACCCAGGCTGCGGCAGGTGGCGCCGCATTCGTCCAGGGTGCAGCCCTCGGCGAGCGCACGGGCAATGGTCAGCGCCTGCTCGGGGCTCAGGCTGTTCGTGTTCATATCAATCTCCATTTCGTTAGGGTCAATCCTGGGGCCGGTGTGGTTCAGCTCAGCATCACTCAAAAGCTCGGCATCGTTGAAGAGCTCGGGGCATTCTTCGCACAGCTGCTTCATGGTGGTTGCAATGGCAACGGACAGCGGCACGGGGCCCAGAATGGTCTGCGCTTCTGCGCCGGGTGCGGCGGGCTGAATTTCACGCGGAGCACCGGCCGGGGCGTTTACTGGAGCGCCGACGGGGTGCAGGTCGTGGCGGATTGCTTCGCAGAGGGTGTTCGTCATTGGTTTTCCTTTCGTTGTGCCCTAAACATGCGGGGCGGGGTGGGTGCTCATCCGCGTTCGCTGCAGATGGGCGAGGGTCTAAACTTTTCGGCATTTCAGCTGGTCAACAGCGCTTATGCGCATGGTTCTTTAGCCCGTCAGCGTGGGTAGTAGCGAAATGATGATGGGCACAATACCCAAGCAGATAAAGGCGGGCAGCGAGCACAGCCCGAGGGGTACCACGAGCGCTACGGAGAGCTTTCCGGCGGCGCGTTCTGCCGCGCGGCGCTCGCTGAGGCGGTGCGCATCGGCAAGGGAGAGCAGCAGCGCAGTGCTGGGTGCGCCACCCGTGTAGGCGGGAGCGAGCGCATCCCGAAGCTCACCGAAGGTTCCCGCCGCGGAGCCCGACCAGGCGCTCCCCCAGCTACTGCCCATCTGTAGGCGCTGGCAGACCGTATACAGGGGTCGGCTGTTGAGCGCCTCAGCGAGGGTACCCAAGGCGGCGAGCGGTGCAAGCCCGGCTCTCAACTGCGCGGCGAGTAGTTCCAGTACGAGGGCGGTATCAACAGTCGGTGCATTCAAGGCCTGCTCGCCTCCTGTATGCCCAGCTCGTGTGCTCTCCACCTCCGCCCGATGCACGAGCGCGGCGGTCCAGCGGCGCCCGGCGAAGGCGAGCCCCAGCCCGAACAAACCGGTAAGCGCCCCGAGGATGGAGCCGGTCAGCACGCCCACGGGGTCACTTCCCATGAGCACACCCAACCCCAGGCCGAGTAGCGGCAGCCAGGAGAGAATCCTGCCAGTGGCACGCGGCGCGGCAAGGGCGCTCTGCCGCCCCAGGAGCGCGTCGATGCGTTCTTCGGCGTGTTCTGCGGCGCGTTCCAGGCTCGTGGCGAGCGGCGCACCGGCGCTCTCGCTCATACGCAGGCTCAGCTGCAGGTCGTACAGGCGGGCGCGGCTGTGCGGGCGCATCCGGCTGCTGTTTTCGAGTAGCTGGGCGCAGGCGAGGTGTGCGGGTGCGCCCCAGGAGGCAAGTGCGGCAAGCGCCTGCGTGAAACGACGGATATCTTCGGCGCACCGCTTGTGCCCGTAGTCTTCGGAGAGGGGCGAGAAGCCTCGTGCCCGTCGAGCTTGGGCGCTTTTCCCAGCGCTTTTCCGGGCTGTTATTTTCTTCGCGTGCATTTTCCCCGCATCCGGCACCGGTTCGTTTTGCCCGAACTGTGCAAACTGCCCGGTGCCAGGGTCGGCGTGCACCGCCTCCTGCAGGGGAATGCCGGCGCGCAGGTTCAGGGCGAGGGTGCGTAGCATGAGCGGCCACATGCGCATTTCCTCGGCGCTGGCTGCTCCGGCGAGGTGCTCAGCCCAGCGTTCGCGAAGGCTTCCTCGACTCGTTTCTTCCCTTTTCATGGTTCCTCCTTTCACGTTTTCCGTTTCCCCTTTACGGGGGCTAGTACCCAACTTCGGAGCCCACAGAAATACGCCTGACCTGCAGATACTCTTCGCTCCCCTCAACTGCGGGGTGCAGGCTGTAGACGCCCTCGATGCGGCGGCGTCCGTCCCGGTGTTCCAGATGGATAATGCGTTCAAAAGCCGTCGCCGTATGTAGAGCGACCGTTCTACTATCCAGTCCGGCGAGCGCACCCAGGGCGCACAAACGCAGGGGCACCGCCTGCGCACTATTGGCGTGCAGGGTCGTTCCGGCGCCACGGTGACCGGTATTCATGGCGGTCAGCAGGTGCACCACCTCCGCACCGCGACACTCGCCGACCACGAGCCGATCCGGGCCCATACGCAGCGCCTGCACAATCAGCTCACCCAACCCGATTTCACCGGCACCTTCGGAGTTGGCGGCACGGGTTTTGAGGGCAATAACCTGCTCATGCTGCGGCGCAAGTTCCGGGGTGTCTTCGAGCAAAATGAGGCGCTCCTGCGGCGTACACAGCCCCAGCAGTGCGTTGAGCAGGGTGGTTTTGCCGGTGCCGGTGCCCCCGCTAATCAGGAATCCGCGGCGTTCGGCAATCATGCGGCACAGGTAGGCGGCGGTCGCCTCATCACACAGCCCGGCGGCCTGCAGCTGCGCCAGGGTGGGGCGCTCGCGGGCGGGTAGGCGCACGGAGAGCCGGGTACGTTCGCTCAGCGGAGGGATAATCGCGTGGATACGCCGACCCTGCGCGTCGCTAATGTCAGCTGCCGGATGCGCGGCATCCAGCTGTCCGCCGTGCCTGCGGATGAGCCGCTCGGCGAGGTCACGCACGCGCCGCTCATTGCCGAGGCTTAGCGCCACGGGGCGGACGGTTCCGTTGATGCCCACCCAGATATCGCAGGGCGAGTTCACGTAGATATCGGTGATGGTTCCGGCGCGTTGCCCCTCGTCGAGGAGCAGGTCGAGGGCACCGAGGCCGTAGAGTTCCGCGGCGAGGTAGCGCAGCGTGGTCTGCCGGTTGACGGGCACGTATTCCACGCTGGGGTAGCTCCAGGAGGTGGGCGGTGCAGTTTTGACACGGAATTTTCGGGGCTTCGTCACATTAGTTCCGTCTGCGCCCGTTACTTCTGCACTCGTGTTCCCCCAGGCGTTCCCCCGAGCATTCCCCTGGCATCCGCCGTCGATGGCGCAGATTGCCTCGTCCACGGCGTTTTCGAGAATCTCGCGGAGGGGCTGGGATTCTTGGAGTAGCCCACCGCCCGCGGCACTCGCAGCGTTTGCACTGCCCGCGGCAACCACGCCCTCTGCGGGCGGCCGCTCCCCTGCCCGCTCGGCCCCGGCGCTGAATCCGTTACTGGGTCCGCCACAGAACCCGGCACTGAACCCGCCACTAAAACCACCCAGGGCGATAGCGCTCATCTGCGGCGAACGCAGAATCAGCTCGCGGGCGTGCAGGGCGACGGCGCGGGCGCGATAGTCTTCGGGAATGAGCAGGGCGGGTAGCGAGTGCGCGCGGGTGTTCTGGACACCCATATTCTGTGCGCCCGGCTGATTCGCGCCCTGTGCGGCACGCGGCGAGCAACCGTTGGGGTTGCCGGGATTGTTGGCAGGGTGCCCGGCGGGATTGCTGGAGGGATTCATGACGGGGTTCATGGCTCTAGGAGAGCATTGCGCCCGCCCCGAATTTTTATGAGAATGAGCGTTCTGTGGATAACTCCTCGCGCACCCCGAAATATCCACGATGCACGCACCTCAAACGAACAAAACGCACGCATCCGGCGCTTTTATGACAAACCACTCGTACATTCTGGTGATAACCACGCACCACCCGTTCTACCGACACATCCTCGATAATGGAAGAATGTACGTTCTGCTCAGTCCTGCCACCGGCGCGGGTATTACCGCCCAGACCGGCACCCCCGCGCACCCGGTCACGTCGGCTATTGCCGCGGGTGCGTCCCCGCGCGGTGCTCAGCCGGTGACCTCGTGGGGTGCTTTTCATTTTTCGGCGCCGACCGCTGAGCAGTTGCAGGACCCGACCTTTATTCCGCGGATTACGCGGGCGGATCGGGTGAGTGCGGCAAATCTTCCGGCGTATGTGCGAGAGGTAGAGCGGCAAGCGGCAGATTCGGCGCAGGCGCGTTTTCCCCGCTGGATTTGGGCTGATACCCGCCGCGTTGACCCGCTGCTTCTGCGCCGCGGGGTGCGGGTGCATCTGTGCCATGATTTGCGTCTGGTGCAGCGAATTTTGGCGACTGCCGCTACGCATCCGAGCGGTTTTGTGGAGTACAGCCCGGTGCTGGATCTTTCTGATGTCCGTGAGGCGGCTGAGCCTCAAGGGTATCTGCCGGTGGCGCGGCAGATTCAGGGTCAGGAGGAGCTGTTCGGCACTGATTTTTTGAGTGCGCCCGCCACCTCTTCCGCTACACCTGCCGGTTCTCCTGCTGATTCCTCCCCGGATTTCCTGGAGGCGGCGCCTCATGAGCCTTTTGCCCCGCAGTTGGCGGCGGGCCCGGTGACTCTGCTGCCGGAGCATCCGGTGGTGCGTGTGCTGATGCGTGAGTGGCTGGCGCAGGCGCGCGCTATTAGCGAGTCGAGGCACCCGGAGCGGTTGCGTCTTTTGGCGGCGGCGGAGTCTGCCGGTGCGCTGGTGGCGGCTGAGATTGGTTATTACGGCATCCCGTTTAATGTGCAGGCGCATCATGAGCATCTGTGCGAGTTATTGGGTCCGCGTCCGGTGCCTGGGGAGCGTCCGCAGAAGATGCAGGAGTTGGCGGAGCAGATTCAGCGCATGCTGTTTATGCCGTCGTTGAACCCGGATTCGCCGCAGGATCTTTTGCGTGCTTTGCAGTCTGCGGGGGTTTCGGTGAAGTCTACGCGTTCGTGGGAGTTGAAGAGTTGGGCGGAGGCGATTCCGGCTCAGCGGGAAAAGCGTTGGGCGCTGATTGACCCGATTTTGCGCTATAAGAAGCTGTACCGTATTTGGACTGCTAACGGCTGGACGTGGGCTGATACCTGGGTTTCTGAGGGTGCGTTCCGCCCGCATCTTGAGGTGGGCGGCGCCGCGACGGGGCGCTGGGGTGCTTCCGGCGGTGGTGCGTTGCAGCTGCCTGCGGAGATTCGTCAGGCGGTGCAGGCGCCGGAGGGTCAGGTGCTGACGGTGACGGATGGATCGCAGATTGAGCCTCGTATTCTGGCGGCGTTGAGTCGTGATGAGGCGCTCGCTTCGGCGGGTCGTGGCGCTGACCTGTATGCGGGTATTGCCGAGTTGGCGCGCCTGAAGGGTGTGGGTTTGACGGAGCGTTCCCACGCGAAGGTGGGTATGCTGGCGATTATGTATGGCGGTCGCAGCGGTGAGATTGGTGCCCTGTTGCCGCATGTGGCGGCGCTTTTTCCGCAGGCGATGGAGTTTACGGAGCGTGCGGCTCGTATTGGTGAGGCGGGCGGGCAGGTGACGACTTTTTTGGGTCGTACGTCCCCGCCGGTGGATGAGCGTTTCCGTGAGATTGTGGCTGATCGGTCTTCGCCGGCGGCTGAGTCGCGTGCGGTGTCGACTGCACGTGCGCACGGGCGTATGACCCGCAATTTTATTGTGCAGGGTACAGCGGCGGAGTGGGCTCTGTGTTGGATGGGCGCGGTGCGTTCTCGCCTGTTGTCGGAGCGGATTTTTGGTATGCCGATGCGCACCCGCATTGTGTATTTTTTGCACGATGAGCTTCTGCTGTGCGGTCCCGAGCTGGAGGCCGATCGCGTGGAACGTATTGTGCGTGAGGGCGCTGCGGAGGCGGCACGTCTGCTCTTCGGTCGGGTGCCGGTTGATTTTCCGGTGTCGGTGGCGCGGGTGCGCAACTACGCGGACGGCAAATAATCGGCGGTAAATAATCAGCCGCACATAAGCGGCACCGTACAAGGGTGAAAATAGGGGCGGCAGGTAGCTTCATTCAAGCTATCTGCCGCCCCTATTTGCGCACTATTCTGCACCCTGTATCCGCTGGTCAGGTATTTATTCCAGCCGGTTTTACTCCTCGTAGTTACTCCTCGTAGCCGGGTGCCGGGCGCATCTTTTTTGTATCCCAGGGCACGGTCCAGCCGAGCGAGTCGAAGATCCGGTCCAGTAGAATCGCGGTGAATCCCCACACGGTGAATTCTTCGCCGCCGGGCATGCGCACCTCGAAGGCGGGGGTGCGGTGTGAAGTGCGGCCGTGTTTGACGTAGGCGGTGTGCCGGTTGGCAGGGTTGAGCAGGTCACGCACGGGCACGCGGGCGATGAGCGCGGACTCGTTGTGGTCGACGACTTCGACGGGCACGGGGCTGTTCCACCAGGCAAGCACGGGGGTGACCATGAAGTTGCTGATGGGTAGCGGCAGGGTGTGCAGCTGGCCGAGGATCTGCACGCCGGCGGGGTCTAGCCCAGTTTCTTCGACCGCCTCGCGCAGGGCGGCGATGTGGGCGACGGGTTCGCCGGTGGTTTCGGCGTGCGCGTAGTCTTCAGGGTCGATTTTGCCGCCGGGGAAGGCGGGCTGACCGGCGTGTGAGCGCAGGGTTGCGGCACGCACGAGGAGCAGTACATCCAGGTCGGCGCTGACGTTCTCGGGGCAGCCTTCAAATTCGCCGGTGGAGGGCGAGTTGTCGAGCACGCCGAAGAGAATCAGCACGGCGGCTTCTTTGTTCAACGGGCTGGCGGGTGCGCTGCTTAGCAGGGCTTGGACGTCGAATTCCACGCCGCCCTCTGCGAAAGCCGCCAGTGCCTGCTGGGCGGGGTGCTGTGCCTCCTGCCCCGCCTGTTCGGGTTGTACCTCGGGTGCGCTCATCTGTGTACCTCTCTTCTGTGCGGCTGCATTCCGGTTTGGTTCAGTCGCCGTTAGGCGCTGAGCGGGTAGCCTTCTGCCATGAGTTCGCGGCGGGTTGCGCCCTGCAGGAATCGCAGGTGCAGGTCTTCTCGACCGGGTGCCATTTCGTATTTCATGAGTTTACGTGCTGCTTGTTCGTTCGTCTCCCCGGCTCCATAGGACGGGCAGAGGTCGGCAACGGGGCATACACCGCAGGCGGGCTTTTTGGCGTGGCAGATGCGGCGGCCGTGGTAGACCATGCGGTGTGAGAAGAGCGTCCAGTCCTTGCGTTCGATGAGTTCGGCGACGTCTTTTTCGACTGCTTCGGGGGCGTCTGCGGTGGTGAACCCCACGCGGCGGGCGAGGCGGCCGAAGTGGGTGTCTACGGTCAGTCCGGGCACGTCAAAAGCGTTTCCGAGGACTACGTTCGCGGTTTTGCGGCCGACTCCGGCGAGTTCTACGAGCTCTTCGAGGGTTGAGGGAACCTGCCCGTTGTGGCGTTCTACGAGCTGCTGGGAGAGGGTGACGATGGAGCGTGCCTTGGCGCGGTAGAAGCCGAGGGACTGGATGTAGGGTTCGACCTCTTCGGTGCGTGCGGAGGCGAGTGCGGCGGCATCCGGATAGCGTGCGAAGAGCGCACCGGTGACGGAGTTGACGCGCACGTCGGTGGTTTGCGCCGAGAGCACGGTGGCGATGAGCAGCTCGAAGGGGTTGTCGAAGTCGAGTTCTGCGACGGCGTAGGGGTAGGTTTCGCCGAGGATGCGGTTGATTTTGCGGGCGCGGCGCACGGTGGCGAGGTGGCTTTCGGGTGCGCGTGCGTTGAGGCGGCGGGCGGCGGCTGCGGCTTTGAATTCGGGAACGAATCGGATCTGCAGGAGCGATTCGGTGTTCTGTGCCGCAGCGTTGCGTGCTGCAGTGTTCTGTGCGCCCGCTGCGGGCTGGGTGGCGTTCTCGGTCATAGCGCGAGGGTACCGGGCTTAGGTGTGTGGGCGGTAGCGAGGTTCACCGTACTTGGCGCGCGTCGCCCCCCGTATGCGGGGATGCGCATCCGCCACGCGCCTGCGCTCTCCCCTCCTCCGCATCATTTTCTGGGCAGTTCGCGTCGGCTAGCGCTCAGCGGGCGCTCGCTGTGCCACACTGGTTTTATGTCAGATACGATTTTTGTGCTTAATGGACCGAATTTGAACCTGCTTGGGCAGCGCCGCCCCGAGGTGTACGGCTACACCACTCTGCACGATATTGAGCGTATGGTGCGTGAGCGCGCGGCGGATCATGGTTTTGATGTTGAGTTTATGCAGTCGAATCATGAGGGCGCGCTGGTGGATGAGATTCAGCGTGCTCGTACTCGTGGCGCGGCGATTATTATCAACCCGGCGGCGTACACCCACACGTCGGTGGCGCTGCATGATGCACTGGAGGCGGCTGAGCTTCCGGTGGTTGAGGTGCACCTGTCGAATGTGCATCGCCGCGAGGAGTTCCGTCATCATTCGTTTGTGTCGCCGCAGGCTACCGCGGTGATTGCCGGTGCGGGTGCGTACGGCTATGTCATGGCGGTTGATTTCCTAGCGCAGCACCTTGCGGAATAGCAGCGCAGCATTTGGCAGAATAGCCCCGCCTATCCCCCTCGCTCAACAATTCAGCGTTAAATAGTTCAGGCTCCCGTTCCTCGCTAGAGGTTCGGGAGCCTGAATGTTTTTACTCGTTACTTGCGGCAGGTGCCGGTGGAGACTGCGGCGGTGTTGTCGCCGCCTTCTGCCAGTGCCTGCTTGAGGGTGCTTGCGGTGATGGCGTATCCGGCCTGGCCGGTGGTTGCCTTACCGAAGATCACGCCGACCACGTTGCCGTTTTCGTCGAGGACGGGGCCACCGGAGTTGCCGTGCTGCACGTCGGCTGCCAGCTGGTAGACCTGGCGCATGGCGTTGGCGCGGCCGGTGTCGGCATCGATGGTCTGGGTGTTGCCGATGCCCTGCACGGTGGCGGGTAGTGCCTTGAACGGGCCGCCCTTGGGGTAGCCCATGAAGGTTACGAGGCTACCTGCGGTGGCGTTGGAGCCGATGGTCAGCGGTTCGAGCGGCAGCTTGGGGACGCTGATGAAGGCGATGTCCTGTTCGCTGTCCATGTAGACGACGGTGCCGGGCCAGGTGCGGCCGCGGGAGTCCTGTACGACCGGGGAGGTAACGCCGGCGACCACGTGGGCGTTGGTGACGACCAGGCCGTTGTCCGCCACGAAGCCGGAGCCGGTGGAGGTGTAGCCGCACTGCTCTGCGGCGCCCAGAATCTCAACGACGGAGGCTGCCGCCCGGTCCAGTGCCGCAGATTCTACGGTCTCGGTGGGGGCGCTGGTTTCGGGGGCGATGAGCTGGCTGACTTCCGGAATGGTTCCGAAGGCGAGCACGTCATTGCGTACCGTGTTGATGCGGTCCTTGACGACCTCGGGGGTGGAGGCGACCATCCAGGAGAGGGTCTTGGAGTCGCTGAGCGCAGTGTTGAGCTGCGGGATGGGTACGGTGCGCATGGAGATGGTCAGCACGACCATGACCAGGGCGCAGGCGGCGAGGTTCAGCACGCCGCCGAAGAAGCGTTCAATGCCCTTGAGCGGGGTGATATCGGTGACGCGGCGGATGGTGCGTCCGGCAAGGAGGCCGAGCCACTGTCCGATGGTCAGGCAGATGATGAGCACGCCGACGGCGGTAATGAGGCTCCACTGTGATCCCACGGATGCCACGGCGAGAGGCACGAGCCAGGCTGCGGCGCAGACGCCCAGGCCCAGGCCGAGGAAGGTTCCGAGGGTGGTGAAGAATCCGCTGCGGACTCCGGCGAGGAAGTAGAGCAGCAGGATGATGGGGATAGCAATATCAAGCAGGTTGATGCCAGTCGTCACGACTAATTGCCTCCTTGGTGGGTAGAAGTGGTCACGGTGTGCCCATTGTGGTTGGTGCGGGCTGTGCCCGGTGAGTGTGGTGGCGCGTTAACACCCGGTGGTGGGTGCGGCGGGCTTGTGTACCCGGGGGTTGGGGTCGGGTTTCTGTCTCGTCGCATCGTACCGCGTGTGGAGGCGGGAGCCTCCTTGTCATGAGGGTGTCTGCGTGCTTGGTACCGATAAAAGTACACACCTGAATGCCTGATATTAGGTGGTGAACCTGTGGGGAAGCTTTGAATTTACTCGAAAGAAATAACTTTTGTTGTAAAGCTCGCTGTATCGGAATGCATAAAGCGCTTTTTTAGGGTACGCTCATATCAGTTGAATATGTCACACTAGCTTGAGCCTTCTCACATTTCAGATGTTGAGACACATGGCACCGGTTCGGGCTCACTCACTGAACATTTACGAGTTTCGGCTCATCACCTCATATCTAGGAGAACTTTATGGATCTCGAGATCCTCCGTCGTACCCCTCTCTTTGCTAACCTCGACGACGCAGCATTCGCTCTGCTGACCGATGACATTCAGGAGATTGACCTCTCCCGCAACGCTGTCCTCTTCTACGAGGGCGACCAGGACGACCAGCTCTTCGCGGTGCTCTCCGGTAAGGTCAAGCTGGGTCGCACCGCCGCTGACGGCCGCGAGAACATGGTCGCAATCATGGGTCCCGGTGACGTCTTCGGCGAGATGGCTCTCTTCGATCCTTCGCCCCGTTCGACCAACGCTGTGGCTGTCTCTGAGACTCGCCTGGCTGCCATCAAGCACGAGTCCTTCAAGCGTGCACAGCAGCTCGATCCCACTATCTCCGATCAGGTTATTAAGACTCTGGCTCGCCGCCTGCGCCACGCTAACGAGGCACTGGCTGACCTGGTCTTCTCCGACGTTCCCGGCCGCCTCGCTAAGGCACTGCTGGACCTGGCTGACCGCTTCGGCCGCCCCGCGACCGACGGCGTGCTCGTTGCTCACGAACTGACTCAGGAAGAGCTAGCACAGCTGGTTGGCGCATCCCGCGAGACCGTGAACAAGGCTCTTGCCGAGTTCGTTTCCCGCGGCTGGATCCGCCTGGAGGCACGCGCAGTTGTCATTCTGGACCTGCCCCGCCTGCGCCAGCGTTCCCGCTAAAGCCTCTTTGAGTTAGGGTATTCTAGGTCGCCCTCGCTGAAAGACACGCGGCTTAAAGAAATCAGGAGCCGTTTCCCTCTGCATGGGGAAACGGCTCCTGATTTCTTTAACGCTTCATCGTACGGGCGAGCATTGCGGCAGCTCGTTAGAGCACGCCTGTTAGTGCACACCCGCTACGCCGGTGTACACGCTACCGGTGGTTGCCGGAACCACCTCGGTGAAGGAGAGCATGCACGCGCCATTGTGGGTCACGAGCACGGGCTTCTTCACCTCAATATTGCGGCGTTTGGACAGCCATGCCACGGAAGTCTGTGCCTTCGCCAAAGATTCGAGCAAGCTCATCACGCCGGGGGTGATGAGCTGGTCGAGGGTACGGCCCACCGTGTTAGGCTGGCCGATGCGGTCACCCAGTTCGCTGGTGTCCTTGGCTTCGAGCAGTTCACGCACGTTCAGCCAGTCACCCCACACACCCTTGCCGAGCAGTAGCTTCGGGTCCTGGCCCACGGGCAACGCCGCGGTGAAGTAGGCGATATCGTAGCGCTTGAGGAAGAAGTCCGGGGACTGCCAACGCGCGACCGGGCGTAGCAGGTCAGCGCGCACGCTCAAACCGCTGGAGGTCAAGAAGTCAGAGAAGCTCTTGTCCTGCTCGGCAACTGCTTCACGCCACGCCATGAACTCAGGGGTGCTGGAGCGCTCCACGACGTCCTGTTCGTCCTCGCCGGCAAGCAGAATGCCGGTCTCTTCAAAGCATTCACGCACGGTAGCCATGACGCTACGGCGTGCCTGCGCAATATCGGAGAAGTGGAATTGGTCCTGCCAGTAGTCGGCGCCGGGACCCACCCAGGAGGCGGACTCATCATCACCGGGAAGAGCCGTGCCGCCGGGGAAAGCCACCACGCCCAGCGGAGAGGTGCCGGGGCGGTAGGTCAGAATCGTTTCGAGGCCGTTGTCGCCGTCGCGCACAAAAATTACGGAGGCAGCCTGACGCATCGTGCAACCGGTCGCACCTTCGTTACCGCCTTCACACCAGCTTTCGGCGGCAGTGCGCATGAACTCAGGAATCGCGTAGAGACGCTGAATGGCTGCGGTGCGCGGACCTGACTGGCGGCCGGTAAACATGCGGGGGCGCTCCACGCCCTCAGCCGGGGTGGGAGTGCCGAAGCGGCGTTCCTGCACCGGCAGGGGTAGAGTCTTGATGTTTTGGGCGGTGCCATTATCCTGTGCGGATTCGGTGCGTGCAGTCTTCTCAGGAGCGTCCTGCGCTGCCCGCTGAGCCTGGGCAGCACGAATAGCAGACAGCGGCAGCGCGCCGGTGTACAGATTAGACATATTCAACAATGATCTCGACCTCTACGGGCGAGTCCAGGGGAAGAACGGGAACGCCGACTGCGGAGCGGGCGTGCTGGCCTGCCTCACCGAAGATTTCGCCGAGCAGTTCGGAGGCGCCGTTAATGACGGCGGGCTGAGCGGTGAAGTTCACCTCGGATGCCACGAAGCCGACAACCTTCACGACGCGCTGCACGCGGTCCAGGTCGCCAATGACGGACTTGACCGCTGCCAGGGCGTTGAGCAGGCTGATACCCGCGTACTTCTTCGCATTCTCGGGGGTCACGAAGCCTTCAGCACCGGAGTCGGACACCTTACCAGTTTCGGGCAGGGCGCCCTCAACGAAGGGCAGCTGGCCGGAGGTGTACACGTAGGAGCCGGAGGTCACCGCGGGAACGTATGCGGCAACGGGGGCGGGTGCTACGGGCAGTTCGTAACCGAGTTCGCGGATACGTGCTTCAATACGGGATTCAGTCATGATTACTCCAGAAGGATGGCGGGTGATGGCACCCAAACGGTGATAGGGGAAATGCCGTAAATCTAAACGCTACTGATATTCAGGCAGCTGTTAAACGGCTAACCGGCGGCCTTCCTCATCTATTCCCGCGCTCCCCTAGTTAAAGGAGAGCCGGGATAGCGAGGTGACCGCCGGGTACGCTGCTCTTAGTCAGCCTTCTCGCGCTTAAAGTAGGCGATGGGGTTGCCCTGAGTCGGAGCGACCATGTTCGATGCGGGGGTTGCACCGGCAGGTGCGGAGGCACCGGGCAGCACGGTGACGAGCTCCCAGCCATCTTCACCCCAGTTATCGAGGATTGCCTTGGTCGTGTGGATCATCAGCGGTACAGTTGCGTATTCCCATTTCTTCATACCCTCTAGCCTAGCTTTCAGGGTCGAATAAGTAAAAGGGATTCACTATGGTTTCGGTCAATGTCCGGGGCTTTTTGGGGCTTTATTCTCAGCGCTGAGGCGCCCACCTCCCTGTGGGGTGCCGACCCGGACTTCCTCTCACAGCTTCATGGGATAAACTGAATGAATGGCTTCATCTAAGAAAACCCGTGCGCGTCGCCGCCCGGGAGATTTTTTGCAGTTCCTCGCGTTCAGCGTGATTGCCGGTTTCCTTGCGGCAATTATTGTCGTACCCCCTGCCGTGAGCTTGGGTATGGTCACGAACGCGTCGATGTCATGGTTCCAGGACCTTCCTGACGACATTGCCGATGGCATCTCCTCCCGTCCTTCTACTATTTACGCTGCTGACGGCAAGACCGAAATCGCGACCTTCTTCGAAGAGAACCGTGAACCGGTCAAGCTGGATCAGATTTCTCAGCACATGAAGAACGCTATCGTCTCGGTGGAGGACCGTGACTTCTACAATCACGGTGCTGTCTCCGCTATCGGTATCGGTCGTGCGTTCCTGAACAACATCATTAACTCCAACAGCGGCCGCCGTCAGGGTGCATCCACCCTGACCCAGCAGTACGTTAACAACCTCATTGTTGACTCCGCTGTGGCTCGTGGTGAGGACGCTACCGCAACCCTGAACGGTAACAAGACCTACGCCGCAAAGATTCGCGAGATGAAGCTTGCGATTTCTATGGAGCAGAACAAGTCCAAGGACGAAATCCTTGAAGGCTACCTGAACATCGTGAACCTTGGTGGTTCGAACTACGGTGTTGAGGCTGCTGCACAGTACTACTGGGGTATTTCCGCTAAGGACCTGAACGTGGCACAGTCCGCCCTTCTTGCCGGTCTGGTGCAGGCACCGAACGTGTACGACCCGACCGTGAACCCCGAACTCGCCCGTGAACGCCGCGACATCGTTCTGGGCACCATGCTCCGCGACGGCAAGATTTCCGACAAGGAATACAGCGACGCCATCGCCAGCGACATTAAGCTCAACGTCCACACCAAGTCCCAGGGTTGCTCCCTGGCAGGCGACAAGGCGTTCTTCTGCCGTTATGTGGTCAACTACCTGCTGCAGGATGAGTCCCTCGGCGCAACCGCTGAGCTGCGTAACACCGCTATCAAGCGTGGCGGCCTGAAGATCGTGACCACCCTCAACCCCGAGGCTCAGACCGCGGCTAAGCAGGCAGTTGACTCCACCCAGCCCGCAGCAACCAACTGGAACGACGTGAACTCCGCCCTGACCAGTGTTGAGCCCGGTACCGGTCGCGTCATCGCGATGGCACAGAACACCGAGCTCGGTAGCCCCGCAGACGCAAACGACCACTCCAAGACCGAGTACAACTACAACGTTGATAGCGCCTACGGTGGTACCCGCGGCTTCCAGCCCGGTTCGACGTTCAAACCGATTATTCTGGCTCAGTGGCTCATCAGCGGCCGCGGCGCTAACGCTACCGTGAACGGTACCCAGCTGTTCTGGCCCACCAGCTTCGGTTGGAACGCCAAGTGCTACGACGGCGGTAAGTACTACTACACCGGTCAGCCGAACGGCTGGTCCTATAAGAACGCAGTCAACGGCGGTCTGACCTACGGTACCGCTGCGTACGGTATTCGCCAGTCGTTGAACTCGTACCTGTACGGCATGCTCTCCCAGATTGACCTGTGCGATGTGCACGACCTGTCCATCAAGATGCACGCCCTGGACGGTACCGGCGAACCGCTGCACAGCATCCCCGACCTGGGTACCAACATTGGTGGTACCAAGTACGGTATCTCCCCGCTGACCAGCGCATCCATGTACGCTATCTTCGCTTCTGAGGGTAAGTACTGCACCCCGCGCCCGATTGAGAAGATCACCAAGACCAACGGTGAAACCATGAAGGAATACCAGAACCAGTGCGAGCAGGTCCTGGATCCGGACATCGCGAACGGTGTCAGCTGGGTTCTGAAGGGCGTTATCCAGCCTGGCGGTTCCGCTTCTCAGCGCGGTATTGGTCTTCCGAACGGTTCGGCTGCGAAGACCGGTACGAACGATAACTCCTCCCAGACCTGGCAGGTTGGCTACACTCGTGGCCTGTCCACCGCGTCTTGGGTTGGTTCTAACAACCTCGGCTTCCGCTCCCTGAACGGTGTGGGTATTAACGGTCGAGTCCTCGAGTACGTCGATGGTGCAACCTATGCGGGTGCACAGTGGCAGTCGTTCATGAAGACGATCGCACCGAAGTACAACACGAAGGACTTCACCACCCCCAGCGATAAGATTCTGTCGTACAGCTAGAATCACAGCTCATCAGCTGAAGCCTGAAAGGCGATTGATAATGTGTGAAAACGCAGTCAACGCCCGCGTCCCCGTGGCGGTCCCCGGCGCACGCGGCTCCTCCCCGCTCCTGAAGAAGGTAGCGGGGGCGGTAGCCGCCACTGCAGCCTTGGGGGCCGCCACGGCGGCGTATGGGCACTTTATTGAGCTGAACAATTTTCAGCTCCGCACCGAGTCCCTGCCGGTGTTGCCCGCCGGTAGCCCTGACTTTAGGATTCTGCATATTTCGGATATGCACATGATTCCGGGCCAGCAGAAGAAGATTGACTTCATGCACTCGCTGGCTGCCCTGGAGCCGGATTTGGTGATGAACACGGGTGATAACCTCTCCCACGTGGACGGTATGGGCCCACTGCTGGAGGCACTCGACCCGCTCATGGACTTCCCCGGCGTGTTTGTGCCCGGCTCGAATTGCTATTTCGCGCCGGTTTTCAAGAACCCGGCACGTTACCTGTGGCAGCCGCGCACCCCGCAGATGATTGAGGAAGGCTCGCGCGTAGCCCTGCCCATTGAGCGGATGCACGACGCCTTCGAGTCGCGCGGCTGGACGGGCCTGGTCAACCGCTACGATACGCTGAACCTTAAGGGTCTGCGTCTGGAATTCTCCGGCGTGGATGACCCGCACCTGCGTTACGATGAGCACCCCGGGTTCGCCCCCGGTGCCTTCGATGAGGGTGAGGAGCCGAGCGTCCGTATCGGCGTGGCGCACGCCCCCTATATGCGTACCCTGCACCGCTTCGTGCAGGACGGTGCGCAGGCTATTTTTGCCGGTCATACGCACGGCGGTCAGGTCTGCCTACCCGGCGGTCACGCCCTGGTCAGCAATTGCGATTTGCCGCCTTCGCGTGCGAAGGGTGTCAGTGAGCAGTCCGGTATTCCGGTTCAGGTTTCTGCCGGTTTGGGCACCTCTCGTTTTGCGCCGGTCCGTCTGTTCTGCCCGCCGGAGGCAATCCTGGTGACCCTCACGGCTCGCGATAAGGGGCAGGGCGCCTCCGCTACCTCGGCGGGTGGTCGTCCCTAATGTCTGAGGCTTCTACAGCACACACGGCTAAGCGCCGCCGTAATCCTTTCCTGGAGACGGCGAGCGAGCCGACCCCCGACCCGATCGACTACGCGCACGGTCAGCGTGCCCCGCGCACCCTCGCCGCGTATGCGCGTCCGATTCGTGTGCGCTGGGGCGTGGGTCTGCTCGTCGCATTCGGCGCCGGTGCTCTTGAGATTTCCATCCCGCAGATGTTGCAGATTATTGTGGATCATCTCTCGCAGAGCACCACTGAGAGCGCCATCTGGATTGCCGGCGGCCTGGTGCTTCTGCTGGGTATTGCGCACGCCTCCTTCATGTATTGGAGGCGCTGGCTGATTGTGGACCCGACCTCCACGATTGAGCTGTCCATGCGCATGAACTTTTTTGACCACCTGCTCAGTGCCCCGCTTTCTCTGCTGGATCGTTGGCCCTCCGGTCAGTTGCTGACCCGTTCCATGAGCGATTTGGGGACGATTCGCCGTTGGTTGTCTTTCGGTATTGTTCAGATGCTGACTGTTGTGGTGATGTTCCTGGTCGGTGGCTTCTTCATGCTGCGTTCTTCGCCGTCGCTGGCGCTGGTGTTCGTGGTGACCGTGCCGATTCTGGTGCTGTCGCTGGTGAACTTCACCCGCAAGTACTACCGCGCTTCACATGAGATTCAGCAGATGACGGGCGACCTCTCCACCCGCATTGAGGAGTCGGTGCGCGGCATCCGCGTGATTAAGGCGCTGGGCCGCTCCCCCGAGCAGATTCAGGAATATTCCGAGTCGGTAGATGCCCTGCAGGTGCGCGAGTACGGCAGGTCGATGCTGGTGGCTCGTGTTGCCCTGTACCAGGGCCTGATTGTGGGTGTCTCCACGGCGGTGGCGCTGGCCGTGGGCGCCTCACAGGTTGCGGCGGGCACCTTGAGCCTGGGCGCGATGACCGCCTACTTTGCGGTGCAGACGACCGTACTCAGCCATGTGACGCGCTCGACCGCGCTGATGTCTGCCTATTTGAGCTATAAGGTGGCGCTCGAACGCCACAACGAGGTTATGGATGAGCCCGGCTTTGAGGCGGTGCCGCTGGTTCGTGGCTCCGAGGCTGTGTCTGGGCCCGAGCATCCGCAGGGTGCTTCTGATTCGTCAACAGTAGCTGGAGTGTCTGCCGAGGGCGACTCCGGGAAGGAAACTATGCAGTACCCCAGCGGTGGCGCAGTGTCTGTCACTTTCGATCACGTTCAGTTCAGCTACGATGCTGCCGAAGCACCTGCAGAGGATACCGGCGCAAACTCTGAGGTGAAGGCACCCGAGGTTTCCGTGCTGAAAGACGTAAATTTCAAGGTCTTCCCGGGTGAGATTCTGGCGCTGGTGGGTGCAACCGGTAGCGGCAAGTCGACCGTACTGTCGCTGGTTCCGCGTTTCTACGAGCCGACCTCCGGTTCCCTGCGTTTTGGCACCCGAGATACCGCTGACATGTCCATTGAGGAGGTACGCGCCCAGACCGCGTTCGTCTTTGAGGAGGCGGTGCTCTTCTCTGGCACGGTCCGCGAGAACGTACTGATGGGCGTTGCCGAGCAGTACGAGCACGGCACCGAGGATGAGGACTACCCCGCCGCAGAAGAGCTGGAGGCCACCCTCCAGACCGCGCTACAGCTGGCTGCCTGCGATTTCGTGGCGGAGCTTCCGCAGGGTCTGGATACCGTCATTGGTGAGGAGGGTCTGAGCCTTTCGGGCGGTCAGCGTCAGCGTCTGTCGTTGGCGCGCGCTTTGGCAAAGCGCCCCTCCGTGCTGCTGCTGGATGACCCGTTCTCGGCGCTGGATGTGAACACCGAGGAGCGTATTATTACCGGCCTGCGTGAGGGTCTGGAGGGCCTGGGTGGCGCTACTACCCTGTTGACGGCGCACCGCCCCTCCACGGTAGCTCTGGCTGACCGCGTGCTGCTGATGGTTGATGGTGCCGTGGTCGCTGAGGGCACTCACGCTGAGCTGATGGACTCTTCGGAGCAGTACCGTCAGCTGATGACGATGGAGGAGGGCTAATGGCCCATCATCGTCCGGCGGAGCCGCGGGAGCAGATGAGCCCGCAGGAGCGCGCGGAGACCCGTGAACGCTCGATGGCTCTACTGCGCCAGATGTTGCGCCCGCACCGTGGGGCGTTGGCTCTGTCGATTATTTCGGTGCTTTTGGTCTCGGGTTCCTCGGCGATTGCGCCGATTCTGATTGCCCGCGTCCTGGATAGTTCCATTGAGCCGCTCAAGCAGGGTGACGTTTCTCCCCTGCTGACCCTGCTGGTATTTTTTGTGGCGGCTACCGCGGTGACCGCGATTTTTTCGTGGGTCAACGTGGCGTACACGGTGCGTGTGTCGCTGGGCGTGGTGGTGTACCTGCGTAAGCGGGTGTTCCGCCACGCGCAGTCGCTGAGCGTGTCGTTCCATGAGCGGTACACCTCGGGCAAGGTCATTTCGCGTTTGACCAGCGATATTGATACGGTCCGCAGCTTCTTGGACAGCGGCATCAGCCAGTTGGCGATTACCTTGCTGTCCATGGTGATTTCTGCGGTCGCTATTTTCCTTCTGGATTGGCGTATTGGTCTGTTCATGCTGGTCATGGGCGTACCGATTTACTTCTTGACGCGCTGGTTCCAGAAGACCGCGGTGCCGGTTTTCCGTACGATGCGTACCGAGTCTGCGCATTTGACGAGCCGTTTTGTGGAGACTTTTACGGGTATCCGTGCGGTGAAGGCGTTTGGTGCGGAGGCGCAGATGCGTTATGAGTACGCTCAGGCGTCGGAGCGTTACCGCCTTGCGGTGATGGATTCCATTAAGATTTTCGGCGTCTACTCACCCGTGCTGATGCTTTTGGGCAATGTGTTTATTGCCGGTGCGCTAGTGCTGGGTGGTTATGCGGTGCTGGGCGGCACCATGCAGATCGGTACCCTGCTGGCGCTGGTGATTTACGCGAACCGTGTGTTTGAGCCAGTCATGCAGCTCTCTGAGTTCTACAACATGTTCCAGTCGGCGATGTCTGCGCTGGAGAAGCTGTCGTCGTTCTTGGCTGAGGAGCCGGAGGTTGCTGAACCGGAGCATCCGCATGAGCGCGCTGTAGAGTCTGCTACCGGTACCGCTGCGGGCACGTCCGGCACGGTTCAGGGTGCTCTGGTGGAGCTGGATTCGGCGGTCTTTGGGTACACTTCGGATCGTCACGCTTTGAAGGAGACAAGCCTGCGCATTGAGCCGGGTACGACCGTGGCGCTGGTGGGTGCTACGGGTGCCGGTAAGTCGACGATTGCTAAGCTGGTGGCTCGTTTCTACGATGTTTCAGCCGGTCAGGTGCGTATTGACGGCGTGGATGTCCGCCAGCTGGCGGATGCGCAGCTGCGCCGTGAGGTGCTCATGCTGACCCAGGAGGTGTTCCTGTTCTCCGCGTCGATTCTGGAGAATATCCGCATGGGTAACCCACAGGCGTCCGATGAGCAGGTGAAGGCTGCCGCGAAGGCGGTGGGTGCTGACGCGTTCATTGAGCGTCTGCGTGACGGCTACGAGTCACAGCTGGGCCGTGGCGGTATTACCCTGTCGGCGGGTCAGCGTCAGCTGGTGTCCTTTGCTCGTGTGTTCTTGGCGAATCCGCGGGTGCTAATTCTGGATGAGGCGACGGCTTCGCTGGACATTCCGAGTGAGCGTGCGGTGCAGGCGGCGCTGCGAACTATTTTGGCGGGGCGTACGGCGCTGGTGATTGCGCATCGCCTCTCGACGGTTCTGGGTGCTGATCGTGTGCTGGTGATTCATGAGGGCTCCGTAATGGAGGATGGCTCCCCGCAGCAACTGATTGCCTCCGGCGGTCGTTTTGCGGCGATGTACGCCTCCTGGGATGAGCTGAATCAGGTTCAGGAGACTGAAGCCTAGAAGCTTTATCTGCCCCTCCTCCGAGCGGTGGTGTGCCGCTGTGTTGCGTTCTGAATTTTTTTGGGTTATCCTAGGTGAGTTGCCTACGGTATTCACTGATAGGTCAACATCGGGATGTGGCGCAGCTTGGTAGCGCGCGTCGTTCGGGACGACGAGGTCGCAGGTTCAAATCCTGTCATCCCGACAGATAGCCCCGGTCCTCTGGACCGGGGCTTTGTCGTACCCGCAGTATTTCTGTTGCAGATGTTGAGCACATAGAGGCGACCCCCTACCCGCGCAGGAACTCGGGCGAGGGGGTCGCTTTCGTATCGAGCTCAGTTCCGTTTAGCCGCGCCCGGAGATGAGGGCGAGAATCGCCTCCAGAGGGCCGCGTCCGGCAATGGAGCGCGCCATACGCGCCCAGAGGGTGCAGAAGCCCAGGGCGATTGCGGTACCGAGCAGCAGGAAGGCGCTCCAGTACACGGCGGTTCCCCAGCCTCCGGTGGCGACGTAGTGCTCGCCGACGGTGAATGCCTTGATGGTGGGTCCGGCGTAGATGATGATTCCGCTCAGCACAATGGAGGCGCTCAGCGACATCTGGCCCAGGCGGGCGATGGGGGTGAGCATTCCCGCCTGTGCGGAGAGCAGGCGCGCGCATTCGGCCCAGAAGTAGAGGGTTGCCGCGAGGTTTAGGGTTAGCAGCACCTGCGGGCTGTTGAGGAAGCCGAGCTCGGTGTAGGGGTTGAAGGTGCGGTAGACGGCGAGCGCCAGCACGGCGAGTACCACGGGGATTGCGAGCTTTGCCTGCAGGTTGTCGTAGAGGCGCACGAGCACGATGCCCAGGCACATGACCCAGATGAGCTGGGCGCTCTGCGCGTGGTTGACGCCGTGGTTTGCCAGGAACGGCAGCTGGGTAGCGGTCCACTGGTCGGCCCGAGCGGCTACGTCCATGAGGAGGGTGTAGGTCCAGGTAATGAAGGGGCTGGTGACTACCGCTAGCACTGCGATTGCCCACAGGGGCAGGTGCACGACGAATAGGGTTAGCAGGGTGAGTAGCGCCAGGTGCACGAGCATGTCGAAGGGCAGGGAATATGAGAAGCCCTGCGCCGGTACGGTCACTCCGGCTTGCAGCAGGTAGGTGACGCCCTGCATGAGTGCCACGCCCAGCAGAAGCAGCGCAAGGAATCGCACTATGGTTCCGGCGAAGAGTTGCGGGAAGTTCGCGGTGCGGGCGTAGCGCCAAGCGGCTGCGCCCAGAATTGCGGCGAAGAGCGGTTCAGCCGGTACGAGGGTCTGCGGGATCCAGAACTTCCAGGACACCGGGATCAGCTGCAGCCAGTATCCGAAGGGGATGAGCAGGCTGAGCACGGCGAAGGCGCGGGCGAGGTCGAGCCCAAGGTCGCGTCGGGTTCCTCCGAGGGAGGCGGCACGTGCCCCGCTGCTGACGGTGGGGATAGGTTGAGTGCGCCCTGCTGCCATGTCCTCGCTCCTTGTAGTGCCGTGTTTGAGAGTCTGTGCACCCTGCCGGTGGTGTGTGCCCTGCCAGGGTATCTGCCGCATCCGGTGGTGTGTGTCGGATGCTCTGGCATAGGTGTTAAGTGTAACGGTGGAAGCTGTGTCTGCTCGGGTGGTGGCGCGGAGGTTTTGCTCTCATACTGCCTCTCTGTCGGCTGCTGGCTGGAGCTTCTTGCCCTATTGGTGAGTGCTGTTCAAGTGTTGTTGCACGAGGTTAGGTGTGTACCATTGGTACGTTCTTAAAGGTGGAGCAACCCCGCGGGAGCATGATTTCGCTCCTTTTACTGTCCCAAACGCGCCCCACCTGCACACACCACGTTGAGGTTTTATGTTTTCGACTTTTTCCCCGCTTTTCTTGACGGATTTGGGGGCGTCTGGTGCTCTTCTTGCCTCGGGTACGACCCTCTCGGAAGGGTCGAGCCACGATAGCGGCCAGTTTGTGTCCATTTTCTGGATTACGTTGGTTGCGTTGCTTTCCCCGATTCTTTCCCGCGTGACGGGTAAGAAGATTCCGGATGTGGTCTTCCTGCTCATTTTTGGTCTGCTCATTGGCCCGAATATGTTCAATCTTGCCAGCAGTGAGGGCGGCATCCCGCTGCTGAAGGAGCTTGGTCTGGGCATGCTCTTTTTGATTGCGGGCTTTGAGATTAACGTGTCCTCGCTGCGTAGCCGCCAGGGTTATAGCGCTATTGCCACGTGGTTTGTGTGTTTTGCCTTGGGTATGGCGGGTGCGGCGGTGATTACGTCGTTCTCGCGTGAGCTGAATACGTATGTTGCGGTGGGTGTGGCGCTGAGTTCTACGGCTCTGGGTACGCTGCTGCCGATGTTGAAGTCTCATGGTGCCGCCGGTACGCCGGTGGGTAATGCGGTGCTGGTGCACGGCGCTGTGGGTGAGCTGCTGCCGATTTTCGCTATTTCGCTGTTGTTGTCGTCGCGTTCGCCGGGTATGGCGTTTGTGGTGCTGCTGGCGTTTATGGTGGTTGCGGTGATTACGGCGTTGATTCCGCACCGCCTGTTTGCGCATGTGCCGGGTCTGCGTCAGATTATGGCTGCGGAGGCGAACACTACCGGTCAGACGGTTCTGCGTCTTGCGATGTTCCTGCTGGCGACCCTGATCATGTGCACCGCACTCTTCGATTTGGATGCGGTGCTGGGCGCGTTCGCGGCGGGCCTGATTCTGCGTACCCTGACCCCTCCGGCGGCTCTGCACATGATGACTCGCCGCCTTGAGGTGGTTGGTTTTACGTTCATGATTCCGCTGTTCTTTGTGGTCAGCGGTATGGGTATTGATGTCTCTGCCGTGGTGGCTAAGCCTTTGGGTCTGCTTGCCGTGGTGGTGGGTATTCTGCTGTGCCGTGGTGTTCCGGTGCTTTTGGCGGAGCATTTCTTCGATACCCGTTCGGGGTTGACCACTCGCGCGCAGAAGGCGCAGTTGGCGTTGTATTCGGCTGCGGGTCTGCCGATTATTGTGGCGGTGACGGAGGTTGCGACCAGTTCGGGTCTTCTGGAGGAGTCCACGGCGTCGCTGCTGGTTGCCGGTGGCGCGCTGACGGTTCTACTGTTCCCGCTGTGGGCGTTGGGTATTCGTCAGGCGTTTGGTTCTGCTGGACCGTCTCAGCAGGCGCCGAGCCGTAAGGAACAGATGAATGCTCTGAAGGCTCAGCGTAATGCTCAGACGAAGCTGACTACGGGTATGATTCCGGTGGTTCGTTTGAAGTCTCAGGCTGAATCTGATTCTGTCGAGGTTGAGGTTGCTTCCTGTACTGCGTCTCGGGATGCGGCAAAGAAGCGCAGGGGCTCTGTAGAGAATACGGATGCTGCGCAGAAGTAGCTGCGGCTATGTGGTGGTTCGATCTTTCATGGAATGAACTAGTTTGGACAGGTACCCCGCATACAGTCACAGCAACCTTATGTGGGATTACCTTAATAAAAACCACATAATAACAGGTAGCTACGCTATTCAATTTCACAAGGCATCCCACATATAGGCTCAAAACTCGCCACGCCCTCATCGTAGGGTGTGGCGAGTTTTTGCATCTGAATCTCCTTATAAATCAGGGGGAGGAGGCAAAAAATCCTTAAATTCGGATTTTTTATGCAAATATTACAGAAGATGACGTGTCTTAGCTTTCGCGACTGACACTTTGTCCTATAAAATTGAAAGCACACAGGGTATTTCCCTAAAACACACATAAACCAACATACATGCACAGAGCCGCTTCCGCCCCAGCGGGAGCTGGTGTACCTCCCCATTCACACACGGGAGGCGCCCCTTTCGGGAGTATCCGCGACGATACCCCGGCGGCTCCCAACCACGGAGGAGGATTATATGGGTCAGAAAGGTAATTATTTCTAACCTCACATCTCAAGGCCTCGCACTGAATCCTAACGATTGTCTGCACACACAGTCATTTCCGAAGGAAAAATCATGCACCAACTACTCCTCACCGCGAGCACTGGTGGCGTAGAGCTAGACTTCCCGTCATGGCTCCGAATTACGCACTTCATCAACTTCATTATGATGGGCTTCCTGATTCGTTCAGGTTGGGAAGTTCTCGCCTCTCACCCCCGTCTGTACTGGAACAACCAATGCACCCCGGGTTCCGAGTGGCTCAAGTTCACCAAGGACAAGGTTTCGACTGTCCCCGGTGAGTTCACTGCCCGCGACGACCAGCGTCGACTGTCGCCGCTTATCTCCCTACCCGGTAACGGCCAGATTGGTCTCGGCCGTGCATGGCACGCTCTAGTTACTTTTATCTGGATTGCTAACGGTCTCGTCTACGTCTCCTTGCTATTCCTGACCGGCCAGTGGCGCCGCATCGTCCCGACCAGCTGGGACATCATCCCGCAGGCGTGGGAATCCATCCAGATTTACGCTGGCTTCCAGATTCCCTCCATTGAGCATTTCCAGCCGTACGACGCTCTGCAGCAGATTATGTACTTCACCGTGGTGTTCATTGTGGCACCGCTGATGATTGCAACCGGCCCGATTATGAGCCCGGCATTCTGCGGCCGCTTCCCCGGCTACGTGCGCCTCTTCCGTAACCGCCAGACCGCACGTTCCATCCACTTCCTGGGCATGGCGTTCTACTGCGTCTTCACCGTCATTCACGTGGCGCTGGTGTTCGTGGTTCACCCCCAGTACAACATCGCCCACATGATGCTGAACAAGCCCTACAACGAGGTCGACGCAGCACAGTTCGCTCAGGCAGTCACCATGCTCATTGGCGGCATTGTCTTCGCTGTGGCTCTGTGGATTTTCGCTTCGTACTGGTCCCTGCGCGACCTGCGATTCACCCAGACCTTCATTTGGGGTCTGACCCAGCCGATTCGTAACGTCCTGCTGGACCGTATCACCTCCCGTCAGGTGCAGAAGAAGACCTTCACCGATGCCGACATCTCGCCCTTCCACTGGGTTAACACTCGCCCGCCGACAGAGCGTGAGAGCACCGAGTGGAACCGCCTGAAGGAGCACGAGTTCGTTGACTACCGCCTCGAGCTGGGCGGCCTGGTGAAGGAATCCAAGTCCCTGAGCATTGACGAGCTCAAGCAGCTGGGCAAGGAAGTCAACATCACCATGCACACCTGCATGCAGGGTTGGACCGGCATCGCCAAGTGGGAGGGCGTGCGCCTGCGCGACGTTCTCGCACTGGTCGAGAAGACCGACGAGGCTCGCTACGTTATGGTGACCTCCTTCGGCCACGTGGGCCACACCTACGACGGCCGCCCGACCGAACCTTACTACGAGTGCCTGGACATCTCCATGGCAATGGAGGATGAGACCATCCTGGCATGGGGCATGAACGACAAGCCCCTGCCGGATGTGTACGGTGGCCCGCTGCGTCTGCGTGCGGACTCCATGCACGGCTACAAGATGGTCAAGTGGGTTCAGAAGATCGAGTGGATCAAGGACTACCATGATGTTGGCGACGGCCAGGGCGGTAGCCGCGAGGACTCCGGTCTGCAGCACTTCGACGCACGCGCCTAAGCACCCTTACGGGGCGCTACGACGCTAACCGTCGATACACCACCCTATAAAGCGCTGAACATATAAAGCACAGAACGGTGGCGGGAAACATGGGCCCGCCACCGTTCGCGTATCTTCTCCGCCGCTCTCTAGCTCTGAAAGATGCAGAAGCCGCGAGGGCATAAAGAAACCGCCCGGGAGCCTTAGCTCTCGGGCGGTTTCTTTAGAGGTTTGCCTTCTGGCGCTGCACCTTAAGCGTCGTAGATGATGACGTCCAGGGTACGGGGGCCGTGCACGCCCTCCACGCGGATCAGCTCGATATCACTGGTTGCCGACGGACCGGAAATCATGGTCACAGGGCGGGTGTAGGTGATACGCTCGATCGACTCGGGAACCAGCTCCACCACGGTGGAACGGGGAACCACGCAGATGTGGTGGTCGGGCACCAGGGTGATGGCGCGGCGACCCTCATCGGGGTTGGTGTTCAAGAAGATCGTGCCGGTCTCTGCGCAGGAGACGGTCGAACCGGTCACCACAGCGTCAACTGCGTCCAGTTCCTTCAGGCTCAGGCAGCCGGGTTTGAGGGTGCTACCGGAGTCGGTGACGCGCTTGCGGTCAGCGGTGTCAGCCGGTAGCCACTCCATGTTCAGGCCCTCGGGAACCACGTAGGTGGACTTTTCACCCAGTCGCTCTGCGATGACCTTGGAGATGTTCTCCTTGTTCGCGTGGAACACGTTTGCCTTGTAGTCAATGAGGCGGTCGACGAGCATCTCAATGGTCTGCTCTTCGTTCAGCTCGCTGACGCGGCGGTAGTTACGTACGGGCTCGGGGGCGACGGGTGCGTCAGCCAGGGACGAGCGGATACGTGCGAGGATATCTTCCTTAGCAGAGGACATTAGTTGTTCTCCTTAGCTTCACGGGCTGCCTGGGCGTCCATAGCTGCCTTGGCGTTTGCTGCCGCCTCAGCGACCTTACCCTTGTTTGCCTCGATGAGGGCCTGAATGTCAACGCGCTCAGCGTTATCGCGTGCCGGAGCCTGACCCTTCTCCTTCTTCCACCAGTTGCGGAAAGATTCCTTGGGGGGCTCGGGGATGTCGCGGTAAGCGGTCCAGCCGCTGACGATACCGGGAACAGCGGTGATCTTGTGCTTGCGGCCGCTGATAAGGCGGGACATGGGCAGACCACGCTCTGCAATCGACATCATCTTGCCGGAGGTGAAGAGCTTCTTCGCACCAAGCATCATGCCGTCCATCTGCGAGAAGGGAGCCTTCTTGTTGCCCTCGAACTCGCGGACAGCGTGCTGGGACTCAACATCCTTAGCGCGCAGATGCACGAGGACCTCAGGGAAGTTAATCTTCACGGGGCAAACTTCGTAGCAAGCGCCACAGAGAGAGGATGCGTACGGCAGGGAGTTGTTCTCTGCAGCCTCGATACCGGAGAGCTGCGGGGACAGAATCGCGCCGATGGGGCCCGGGTAGGTGGAGCCGTAGGCGTGACCGCCTGCGCGCTCGTACACGGGGCACACGTTCATGCAAGCGGAGCAGCGGATGCAACGCAGTGCCTGGCGACCCAGCTCGTCGGACAGAACGGCGGTACGGCCGTTGTCGATGAGGATGACGTGCATGTTCTGCGGGCCGTCACCGGGGGTCACACCGGTCCACATGGAGGTGTAGGGGTTCATGCGCTCACCGGTGGAGGAACGGGGCAGCAGCTGCAGGAATGCCTCGTAGTCCTGGAAGGTGGGCAGAATCTTCTCAATACCCATGAAGGTAATGAGGGTGTCGGGCAGGGTCAGGCACATACGGCCGTTACCTTCGGACTCCACGATGGTCAGGGTACCGGTCTCAGCAATACCGAAGTTGGTGCCGGAGACTGCCACGGTGGTGTTCAGGAACTTGTTACGCAGACGGTTACGCGATGCCTCTGCCAGTTCTGCCGGCTCATCGGTGATGTCCGGGTTAATACCCTCAATTTCGCGCAGGAAGATGTCGCGGATTTCGCGGCGGTTGCGGTGAATTGCGGGCACCAGAATGTGGGAGGGGCGGTCGTGGCCGAGCTGGACGATTTCTTCCGCGAGGTCGGTCTCAATAGCGTTGATGCCGTTTTCCTCGAGGAATTCGTTCAGGCCGGTCTCTGCGGTTGCCATGGACTTAATCTTGATGATTTCGTCCACGCCCTGCTCGCGAATCAGGTCCAGAGCAATCTGGTTCGCCTCGGTGGCGTTGCGTGCCCAGTGCACGTGGCCGCCTGCGGCGGTGAAGTTACGCTCGAACTGTTCGAGCAGCTCGGGCAGGTTCGCCAGAACGTAGTTCTTGACGGACTCACCGGTGTTACGCAGGTCCTGCCAGTCGGGCACCTCTGCGGTGACGCGTGCGCGCTTGTTACGGATCGCGTGGGTCACGAAGCGCAGGTTGGCGCGTAGCTGCTCGTTCTTGAGCTCTTCCTTCGCGTACTTGGGGAAGGGGGTTTCTTCGAAAATGTTGCCCTCGCCGTAGTGAACGACCTTGGGCATACCAAGCTGAATAGCGGTCATGAGGTCTTATCTTTCCTTAGCCGATCGAGAGCTCAACACGCTCGGAGTTAATCTTGAGCGGGTTTTCCTTGGTGGATGCGAGGATCTCAGCGAAGTGGATGGTCTGAACGTCCGAGCCGCGACGCATCAGCGCACCGCCGATGTTCATCAGGCAGGAGCAGTCGCCGCCGGTGCAGACGGAAGCACCGGTTGCTTCAACGTTGTCTGCCTTGTCGTTGACCATTGCGCCGGAGACGTCAGCGTTCTTGAAGGAGAAGGTACCACCGAAGCCGCAGCACTGGTCCATGCCCTCGAGCTGGGTGTACTTGATGCCTTCGACGGTGCGGACCAGGTCCTGCTGGCGGGTGCCCAGGCCGAGCATACGCATACCGTGGCAGGAGCTGTGGTAGGTGACGTGCTCGGGGAAGTAGGAGCCGAGCTGCTCGGCAGCGTTGGTGATGCCCAGGATGTCGATTAGCAGCTGGGAAAGCTCGAAGGTGCGGGAAGCAATCTGCTCTGCCTTCAGAGCCAGCGCTTCGTCGCCGCGGCTACGTGCGACCATTGCCTGCTGGTGACGCAGGGAAGCAACGCAGGAGCCGGAGGGTGCAACAGCTACGTCCCAGTCCCAGGAGTCGAAAGCTTCAACGTGGTTCTTGATGACTTCGTAACCGTCATCGAAGTAGCCGGAGTTGACGTGCATCTGAGAGCAGCAGGTCTGGTTCGGGGGGAAGACAACCTCGTGGCCCAGGCGCTCAAGAATTTCGACGGTGGCGCGTGCTACGCGGGGGTACATGCCGTCAACGATGCACGTGGAGAAGAGTGCAATGCGCATGACTTGTCCGTCCTTTCCTCTGTGTTCAGAGTTTCTCGGTCTCACCGCCTGCGTCTGGGGCAGGCGGGGCACAGTCCGAACAAGTTCGGTCTTCCAAAGAAGCGACTCAGATGTATTGAGTCGGGGAAGCTGGACCGGATGGTTCCGGCTAATGTGCGCGCCCCAAGTGGAGGTGGGATGCGGTGGGATCAGAAACCGTGGTGATGTCTTTTATCTTTCTAGCCATTTAACACCGTTGGGCGGCTTTTCTCTAGTTGGAATAGCACATACTTTCCTTGTTAAATAACCGGTTAGGTCGACCTGACCTTAAGGTATATTTCCCTACCTTCCGGTACATGTGACCTCATCTCCCATGCACCCCCCGTAAGACCCCTATATTCTTTTCGCAGATTGAACATTTATCAAACACACAGAAGTGGACCATAAACCCCCTAGAAATCCGCCGTTCTGAAGATTTTATGGTTGTTTTATGGGGCTTTTCCTTTTTAAAACAACATTCTTTTCGGGTATATGCGTCCAAATGAAGACTCTCCCCTGGGTAAACCAATGACCCATACACCCAACTCGTGATGTATCTGAAAATATTCGAGTTTCAGAACCTGGAATTAACTATCAGAACCGCAATATTTCGGCAGTTTCACTGGAAGCGAGCCCAGGTTCCGGTCGCCTTCCACAAAAATGAGTCAGGTCACTTTTGGTGAAACACCACATTATCCGGTACTCTTCTAAACATGCGATCAATGGTCTGACCACATCCCCGCATGGGAAACAATGACCCGTTCCCCAGCGGGATTATCTATGGTCTGACCACACACAAGACACACCCTGAACCAAAGGAGTTCCAGTGGAAACTTATACCGCTGTAACCAATGCAGTGGGAGGTAGCCTCGGCCTCAGCGCACTCGTGGCAACCATTCCCCTCCTCACCTTCTTTGTGATGCTACTGGGCGTTAAGGCACGCGCTCACTGGTCCGCACTCGTGGCACTGGCAGCATCCATCCTCGTAGCAGTCCTGGGCTTCCACATGCCCGCTGACCTCGCCGGTCTGAGCGCCATCCGCGGTGGCATCTACGGCCTGGTCATCTGCTGGGTTATCCTCGGTGCAATCTGGTTCTACCAGATCACCGTCCTTTCCGGCCGCTTTGAAGATCTGCGCCGCGTCTTCGACCGCCTCGGCGGCGGCGACCTGCGCATCCAGGCTATCCTCATCGCATTCTGCTTCGGCGGTCTGCTCGAGGCACTGGCTGGCTTCGGCGCTCCCGTTGCAATTACCGCAACCATGATTCTCTCCCTGGGCGTTAAGCCCCTTAAGGCTGCTGTCACCGTTCTGATCGCTAACACCGCACCCGTGGCATTCGGCGCAGTTGCTGTCCCGATTACCACCGCAGCTGACGTCGGCGGCAAGGACCCACACGTTATCGCAACCATCGTTGGTCACCAGGCTCCGTTCCTGGCAATGCTCGTTCCCCTCATCCTGCTCGTCATCCTCGACGGCATGCAGGGCCTGAAGGACGCTTGGCTGCCCGCACTGGTCATCGGCGTTTCCTTCGCAATCGCACAGTGGGTCACCGCTGCTACCCCCGCATACAACCTGACCGACGTTGTTGCTTGCATCGTCTCCATGGGCGTTGCTGTGATCTTCCTGCGGTTCTGGAAGCCCCGCGGCGTCGCAGGCGTTCGTGAGCGCTACGGTCTGCCCGCACAGTCCGAAGAGAAGGAAGCTCTGCCCGCAGTTCGCGTCTGGATGGCACTGCTGCCCTACGTCATCGTTGTCGCAATCTTCGGTATTGCTAACCTGCACGCCGGCCTGAAGGCATGGCTGAAGAGCTTCGTCATCAAGATTGACATCCAGGCTCTGAGCTCCCGCCTCGTCACCGCTGACGGCAAGCCCGTCAAGGACGCTGTCTACAACTTCGCGTGGATGTCCAACCCCGGCACCCTGCTGATCATCTCCGGCCTGGTTGTTGCTGTTATCTACTTCTTCTTCAACGAGAAGGGCCGCTACGCCTTCAAGTTCCCGGCAATCTTCACCGAATTCGGTTCCGTTGTCTACCGCATGCGCTGGTCCATCCTGACCATTGCTTCGGTTCTGGCACTGGCATACGTCATGAACTTCTCCGGTCAGACCATTGCTATGGGTACCTACCTGGCAGGCCTGGGCACCGTCTACGCGTTCCTCGCACCGGCTCTGGGCTGGATCGGTACCGCTGTGACCGGTTCGGACACCAGCGCCAACGCACTGTTCGCCAAGCTGCAGGTGTCTGCTGCTGAGAACCTGCAGCACGCAGGTATCCACGGCGCAACCCCCGAGCTCATGCTGGCTGCTAACACCACCGGTGGTGTGGTCGGTAAGATGATCTCCCCGCAGTCGCTGGCTATTGCTGCTACCTCCGTGGACATGGAAGGCAAGGAATCCGACATCCTCAAGGCTGTCCTCCCCTGGTCCTTCGCTATGCTCGTGGTCGTCTGCATCCTGGTCTTCCTGCAGACCAACGTGCTGTCCTTCATGATTCCCTAATCTGAAGCTCAGGTTTTAGAGAGTTCCTGAAGCATCCGCTTCACGAACAGTAGGACATTCGCCCCGGTTTGACCGGAGGCCACAGCGGGGCGGCGTACCTTTCCGGTATCGCCGCCCCGCTTTTTATGCCCCTTATGACTCGATAGGTTGCCCCAATAGTTTGGGAGAACATGCTGAGTCGAGACTTCTTTTCGTTATCCGCCTCGTTATCAGGAGAGAGTATGCCTCGTTCTTTTGACGACACCCAGCCTGCAGAGGCGCCCCCTGTGGTTGAGCGCCAGCCGATTCTGGCGGACCGCAGCTACAGCATCATTCTGGAGACCTTTGAGCGGCGCCTGCGCCTGGGTGAGTTGCGTGTGGGCGATAAGCTCCCCTCCGAGCGTGAGCTGGCGGCACGGCACGGTATCTCCCGCCCCTCGGTCCGTGAGGGTTTGAGGGTTCTGAACGCGCTGGGTCTGATTCGTTCCAGCACGGGTTCGGGACCGAAGTCGGGCGCGATTATCATTTCTGAGCCGTCGGATGCGCTCAGCTGGGCGCTGCGCATGCACATTGCGACCCGTAGCCTGCCGGTGAAGGACGTTGTCTCAACCCGCTTGCTGCTGGAGGGCCCTGCGGCGCGTGCGGCAGCTGCCGCGCCGGACACTCCGGAGCGTGCGGCGGCGCTGGAGCGGGCGCGCGTGCATCTGGCAGAGATGGATGAGCAGATCAGCGATGAGCGCTTCCACTTCTGCGATACGCGTTTTCACTATGAGCTGTCGAAGCTCGGCGGCAATATTGTGCTTGATACGGTTATTGACTCTCTGCACATGGCGACGATGAGCTATGTGCAGGAGGCAGTTCCTTTCTTGAAGGATTGGGAGGCGGTCAAGCGCACGTTGCAGCAGCAGCATTACGGCATTATTGAGGCGATTACCTCTCACGATGAGCAGGCGGCCTATGAGCGGGTGTGCGAGCACATTACGTGGTTTTATTCGCTGTCTGACCGTGCTGCGGAAGAGCGGGCGCGGCAGCATCCGGCGCGGGATATTCTGCACGAGGATTTGTGCCACGAGAACATTCACGCCGGCTAGGATGTGCCACTCAACCTCATAACCCCACATAGCTAAAGGGCGGTGCCCCGGAAGAATGACCTTCCGGGGCACCGCCCTTTAGCTATCTCAAAGACTTATTCGGTCCGAAATATTGAGTTTAGAACTTCGTGCCGGTCAGACGCTCATACGCCTCAACGTAACGGGCACGAGTCTTCTCCACAACCTCCTCAGGCAGGTGCGGCACGTTATCCGAACCGTCCCAACCCGCTTCCGGGGAACGCAGCCAGTCACGCACATACTGCTTATCGAAGCTCGGCTGTGCACGACCCGGCTCGTACTGGGTCGCATCCCAGAAACGCGAAGAGTCCGGGGTCAGCACCTCATCACCCAGGGTGATTTCGCCGCGGTACGAATCGGTACCGAACTCCATCTTGGTATCCGCCAGAATAATGCCCTGCTCGCGAGCAATCTTCTCGGCAGTGGTGTACAGGCTCAGGCTCAGCTCCTCCAGGCGCTCACCCACCGGCTGACCCACCTCAGCGTACAGCTCCTCACGGGTCACCAGCTCATCATGCTCACCCACCTCAGCCTTACCGGTCGGAGTGAAAATCGGGGTCTCCAGGCGGGAACCATCCACCAGACCCGCAGGCAACTTCACACCAGCAATCTCACCAGTCTCGTTGTACACAGCCAAACCCGAACCGGTCAGGTAACCGCGCACAATGCACTCCACCGGGAACATGTTCAGGGAGCGGCAAATCATTGCTCGACCAGCCACAACATCCGGAACGTCAGTGGACAGCACGTGGTTCGGAACCTGCTTGAGCTGCTCAAACCACCACAGGGACATCTGAGTCAGAATCTTGCCCTTATCCGGGATCTCGGTGGGCAGAATACGGTCAAAAGCGCTAATACGGTCCGAGGCAACAACCATGACCGAACCGGCACGCAGCTCAGCGTCATCATTGACGGTCAAGCCGGTAGCATCAAAACGTTCCTCATTCGGAACATACAGGTCGCGGACCTTACCGGAATAAATGTGAGTCCAGCCCGGGATTTCCACGGGGTTAGAACGAGAAGTCATGAGAATTTCTCCTGATGAGGTGGTGTGATGTGGATGCAAAAAGTCTGTGTAATTACAATACCGCGACAGGCACGGCTCCCGATAGTGCCATCAGTCACCGATACGGCACAATCTTGTGAGCCCAACCTGCCCCGGTCGCCGCCGACAGTACCCCGAGCTGAGGAAATGAACCCGGGAAAAGCTGAGACTGCGAGGGATAAAGAAGCGAGTGGCAAAGAAGCGACCGGCTCCCCCACCCTCAAGCGGGGAAGCCGGTCACCTTAGGTTTTAGCCGCGCGGAGCGGGAATGTGGATGCGGTTCTCCACAGCCTTCAACGCGATATCGGTACGGTACTGCGCGCCAGCCCAGGAGATAGCGCGAACACCCTCGTAGGCGGCATTACGGGCGGCAGCCAGGTCATCGCCGAGAGCAACAACAGCCAGCACACGACCGCCAGCAGTCAGCACACCCTCCTCAGATGCGACAGTACCCGCGTGAATCACGTGCACGCCCTCCAGGGTGTTCGCCTCATCCAGACCGGAGATAACGTCACCCTTGCGGGGAGTGTCCGGGTAGTTCTCAGCAGCCATAACCACGTCAACCGCGGTGCGGGGATCCCAATCCAGCTCGGTACCCTCAGAAATTTCACCGCGAGCAGCCGCGCGCAGCAGCTGACCCAGCGGGGTGCGCAGACGCGCCAGAACCGCCTGGGTTTCCGGGTCGCCAAAGCGTGCGTTGAACTCGATAACGCGCACGCCGCGGCTGGTCACAGCCAGGCCGCAGAAGAGCACACCCACGAACGGGGTGCCGCGCTCAGCCATACGAGCCACGGTCGGGCGGGCAACCTTCTCCACAACCTCCTGAACGAAGCCCTCAGGCAGCCAGGGAAGCGGGGTGTAGGCGCCCATACCGCCGGTGTTCGGGCCCTCGTCGTTGTCGAAGATGCGCTTGAAGTCCTGAGCCGGGGACAGCGGCAGAACGTTCTTACCGTCAGAGATGACGAAGAGGGACACCTCGGGGCCGTCCAGGAACTCTTCGAGGACCACGGTGCCGCCAGCGTTGAAGCAAGCCTGAGCGTGCTCCAGTGCCGCGGTGCGGTCCTCGGTCACCACAACGCCCTTACCCGCAGCCAGGCCGTCGTCCTTCACCACGTAGGGTGCACCGAACTCATCCAGTGCCGCCTGCGCCTCAGCGGCGTTCGATGCCACGTAGGCGCGGGCAGTCGGTACGGAAGCCTCTTCCATGACCTGCTTAGCGAAGGCCTTGGAACCTTCCAGCTGTGCGGCAGCTGCGGAGGGGCCGAAAACGTCAAAGCCCGCCTCACGCAGTGCATCGGAGACACCTGCGACCAGGGGCGCCTCCGGGCCAATAACGACCAGGTCGGCGTTCAGTTCGCGTGCCAGGGCGGTTGCCTGGGCGGGGTCATTCGCATCAATTGCGTGGACGGGAACATCCTGGGCAATGCCGGCGTTGCCGGGGGCGCTGTGCACCTCGGTTACCTCAGGGTCGCGCAGAAGCGCTCGAATAATTGCGTGTTCGCGGCCGCCGGGGCCCAGTACCAAAACCTTCATAGTATTTAGGGTACCCGGTACCCTCTCAAAAATGTGAGCTGAGCACACTAAAAATGCGGCCCTTCTCATGTAGCGGCACATTCGCAAGAATGCACGCTAGAGAAGAGCCGCACAGCGCGGTAACCGAAGCTACCGAATCAAGCTAAACCTTAGATGAGGGCGGTAATAGCAGCCACACCACCGAAGACAATACCCGGGAGGTTCGCGATGATGATCGGGACGTCCTTCTTGGGGCGCCACAGACCGTACAGAACCCACAGGGTGCAGTTGATAGCCGCGACCAGGGGCTGAATCCAGTCGCCCTTGTGACCGCTCAGGTTACCGATAATCTGCGGGAAGTAGAAGACATACATGAGCACGGCAGTAATCGAAGCGACTCGCGCAAGAATGGGGAAAAACTTGGCGTGAAATTCAGATTCAGCGCTCATGCCGCTTTTTTCTGCGGTGTTCTTAGGGGTGGTGGAAGAAGAGTTGTTCTGCTCTGCCATAAAATTACCTATTTCTGATGATCTAGTGTGCGTATTATCTGGTGCTGTCGTTCTCGCAAACAGTGGAGACGTAGATGATGGGAGGATCTGTTCTAGGTGGCTCCAGGATAGGTGGCGCTAGGATACATGGCGCTAGGAAGGGGCCGCTCCCATTTTGAGAGGTATGCGCAGACCTCACGGGTATACTCCACGAATATTCTATTCCTCCCCATGCTAAAGACGTAACCCCTACCACCAATTAATATGAGAGGTATCACATATACAGCTCACTGTCGGTCAAAAAATATCACATAAACATCCAAAAATAAGGATGAATCCGCCCCACCCTTACAAGCAACGTTCTGCACGGAAATATTTGCGGGGATACCATTCTGAGCCGCCCTATACGCGTAAAACCGCGTACATAAGGCAGAACAATACACCCCTTAAACTAGAAGAATGACCAACAGCACCACCCCACAGGCAACCACTCACACCACCAACCCCAGCAGCGTCTTCGACGTAGAACTCGCGCAGCTCACCCGCAACAACTTTGTTGAGGCACGCCACCGCGGCCGCCTCATCCTCCTCAACCCCGACGGCGATGTACAGCTTGCCCTCGGTGATATTCACGAGCCCTTCTACCTGCGCTCCGCCGCTAAGCCGTTGCAAGCCATCGGATCTATGAAGGCGGGCGCACCCCTGCGCGGTTCCCAGGTCGCCATCGCCTGCGGTTCGCACCGCGGCACCTTCGAGCAGATGCGCGCCGTACAGGACGTGCTCACCCAGGGCAGCACCGAAACCAACCCGCTCACCCCGGCAAACCTGGCGCTCAAGCCCACGCTCCCTGCCGATAAGCAGGCACGCCAGGCAATGACTCAGGCGAACCTCGCCGCTACTGCCCTGGCGCACCCCTGCTCCGGCAAGCACGCCGCATTCCTGTGGGCGTGCACCGCCAAGCTTGAGCGCGGCGACCTTGAAGAGGGCTCGCAGAACTGGACCCTGCACAACTACCTCGACCCCGCACACCCGCTGCAGCAGGTCATCACCGAAGAAATTGAGGCGTTCACCGGCGAGCCGGTAGCCGCCATCGGCGTTGACGGTTGCGGCGCACCCGTGCACGCCGTCTCCCTTGCCGGTGCCGCACGCGCCTACTCGACCCTGGGTGCGGCAATCCGCAACCTCGGGGCGGATGCGCGCGCCTCCACGGTCGCGACCGCCATGGTGGATTACCCCGAGCTGATTCAGGCACCCGGATCCCCCGACACCGTGCTCAGCGAAGAACTGGACGCAATCGTCAAGGGCGGCGCGGAGGGTGTGCTCTGCATTGGTCTGCGTTCGGGCGCGTCCGTGGTGGTGAAGATGAGCGACGGTTCGCACCGCGCTATGTACGTCGTGGCTCTGCGTGCTCTCGTTGCTGGCGGCTACCTGAGCGCCGAGGAATGCGAGCGCCTACTCGCGCTGGTGGTTCGCCCGGTGACCGGCGGTTACGTGAACGACAAGCCGGTTGTGGTGGGTGAGCTGCGCGTACATGAGGAGCTCTTCACTCGCGAGGATTTGGCTCCCGGCGCCGCGGAAGAGGACTAATCGTGGCGATTCGACGTAAGACTAGCGAAGAAGCGGGCATGGCGGCGGTACGCGAAGTGCGTGCCTTCTTTGAGGCGCAGCGTGCGGCAGCCGGTGAACTTGCAGATTCGCATGCCCGAGGCGAGTACCTGCTGAACAGCCCCGAGGTGGAGCAGGCGTTTGCCGCGCTCCCCCGCCCGGTGCGCGCTACCTTTGTGCGCTTCACCCTGGAGGAGCTGGCAACCCTCGCCCCCGGCAATAGTGTGGAGGTGCGCGTACCCCCGCTGGGCGTGACCCAGTGCGTGGCGGGTCCTCGCCATACGCGCGGTACCCCGCCGTCCGTGGTGGAGGCGCGTCCACTCGTGTGGGCGGCGCTGGTTCTGGGTGCCTGTTCGTGGGCGCAGGCGGTGAGTGCCGGTGCGCTGGATGCGTCGGGTGAGCGCAGTGACCTTTCGGGTTTGTTGCCGCTCTTCTAGAGTTCGCTACGAGCTCACAGGTCCACGCAGTTTTCGTGATTTGGCGTGTTTGGTGCCTGTTCTAGTGGTCCATCCTGAGGTATTTAGCGCATCTTTCACCGCATCGGCTCCGAAACCCGGTACACTTTTAAAGGTCTGGTGTATGCTACGGCACACACAGGCAGGTGTGAGTGCGGCAACACGCCCTAATCTTGCGCTTGCACAGACGCATCCGCAGTCCCATCGTCGAAAAGAAGTGAATTGATTCGCCCCGACGGAAAACTCACTCACGACCTCGATCCAATTGACCACGGCCCCAAGGACGCCTGCGGCGTCTTCGGTGTCTGGGCTCCCGGCGAGGACGTGGCAAAGCTAACCTACTACGGCCTGTACGCGCTCCAGCACCGCGGCCAGGAATCAGCAGGTATCGCAACCAGTAACGGCAAACGCATCCACGTGTACAAAGATATGGGACTGGTCTCCCAGGTCTTTGACGAAGCCACCCTCAGTTCCATGCCCGGCGACCACGCTATCGGCCACGCCCGATACTCCACCACCGGCGCATCCCACTGGGCTAACGCACAGCCGACTCTCGGTACCACCCCGCACGGTACGCTCTGCCTGGCGCACAACGGTAACCTCACCAACTCGGCAGACCTCTACGAGCGTCTGATTGAAAAGAACGGCGGCAAGCCCCCCAAGCACGGCGAACTCGCCCAGGGCAACACCACCGACACCGCACTCGTCACCGCCCTGCTGGCGGAGCACGACTTCGACTCCCTCGAAGAAGCAGCACTCGACCTATTGCCGACCCTTCGCGGTGCTTTCTGCCTCACCTTCATGGATGAGCACACCCTCTACGCTGCACGCGACCCGCAGGGTGTACGCCCCCTCGTGCTCGGTCGTCTGGAGCGTGGCTGGGTTGTCGCATCCGAAACCGCGGCACTTGATATTGTCGGTGCGTCCTTCGTGCGTGAAGTGGAGCCCGGCGAGCTCATCACCATTGATGAGAACGGTCTGCGTTCCCAGCGTTTCGCAAAAGCTAAGCCCGCCGGTTGCGTCTTCGAGTACGTTTACCTCGCTCGCCCGGACACCACCATCTCCGGCCGTAGCGTCTACGAATCCCGCGTAGAAATGGGCCGTCAGCTTGCCCGCGAACACGCTGTTGAAGCTGACCTGGTCATGCCCACTCCCGAATCCGGTGTTCCGGCTGCTATTGGTTACGCCGAAGAGTCCGGCATTCCCTACGGTAACGGCCTGGTCAAGAACGCCTACGTGGGCCGAACCTTCATTCAGCCCTCGCAGACTATCCGCCAGCTCGGTATTCGACTCAAGCTGAACCCGCTCAAGTCTGTGGTTGCCGGTAAGCGCCTCGTCGTTATTGACGATTCCATTGTTCGCGGTAACACTCAGCGTGCCCTCGTGCGTATGCTCCGCGAAGCTGGCGCGAAGGAAGTGCACGTGCGCATCTCCTCCCCGCCCGTGAAGTGGCCTTGCTTCTACGGTATTGACTTCGCTTCCCGCGCGGAGCTGATCGCTAACGGCCTGTCCGTGGACGAAATCGCTTCCTCCCTGGGTGCCGATTCGCTCGGCTTCATCTCTCAGGACGGCATGATGGCAGCCACCGAGCAGCCCGCCGAAAACATGTGCACCGCATGCTTCACCGGCAAATACCCGATTGAGTTGCCGAGTGAGGAACGACGCGGCAAGTCCCTCTTCGACTCCGCGGAGAAGGGCAAGGGCGGACCCCTCGCCGGCAAGGCAGCTGAGGTAACCGTGGAGCGCCCCGTCCCCTCCAAGCCTGAGCATGCTGAGGCCGTCTCCATTGAGACCCGCGAAGGCACCGAAACTCTCGAAACGAAGTTCGACCCTTCCGCAGTACAGGTTGCCGCAGACGACGCCGGTATGGGCATGTGCAACCCCGGCCCCGACGCCGACCTCGAGGCATTGCTCACCGAGCAGGACCGCATCCCCGCAAACTCCTCCGCTACCGCTACCCCGAAGGAATCCTCATGAGCGAGAACACCACCACCGTAACCTACGCGAGCGCAGGTGTTGACGTAGAGGCTGGCGATCGCGCCGTTGAGCTGATGAAGGGCGCTATCAAGGCGACCCACAACTCCTCCGTCGTTGGTGGCGTGGGCGGCTTCGCGGGCCTGTACGACGTCTCCGAGCTGGTCAAGTACCGCAAGCCCTACCTGGCTACCTCCACCGACGGTGTGGGCACCAAGGTCGCTATCGCGCAGGCTCTGGATATTCACGACACCATCGGCTACGACCTGGTCGGTATGGTCGTGGACGACATCGTCGTGTGCGGCGCTAAGCCCCTGTTCATGACCGACTACATTGCCACCGGCAAGGTCGTTCCTGAGCGCATCGCTGATATTGTGCGCGGTATCGCGGGCGCATGTGCACAGGCTGGCACCGCCCTGGTTGGCGGCGAGACCGCTGAGCACCCCGGTCTGCTCGCTGAAGACGAGTACGACGTTGCGGGCGCAGCAACCGGCCTGGTCGAGGCGGACGAGCTGCTCGGCCCCGACCGCGTGCGCGAAGGCGACGTGCTGATTGCTATGGCGTCCTCCGGTATTCACTCCAACGGCTACTCCCTGGTCCGCAAGGTCCTGAACGTTGCCGGTTGGGGCCTGGAGCGCCAGGTGGACGAGCTGGGCCGCACCATCGGTGAGGAACTGCTCGAGCCCACCCGCGTGTACGCTGCGGACTGCCTGGACCTGGCGGCGGCGTTCCCCGTCAACGGCGAAGACGGCACCACCGGTAGCGGTGTGCGCGGCTTCTCGCACGTGACCGGCGGCGGCCTGGCCGCTAACCTGGCTCGCGTTCTGCCTCAGGGCCTAGAGGGTCGCGTGGACCGCTCCACCTGGCAGATTCCCGCAATCTTCTCCCTGATCGGCTCGCTGGGCAACGTGCCCCTGGCTGACCTGGAGCGCACCCTGAACCTGGGCGTGGGCATGATCGCTATCGTTGACCCCTCCGTGGCTGAAGCCGCTACCAAGCGTCTGAACGACCGCGGTATCCCCTCCTGGATCATGGGCGATGTTGTTGCCGCCGGCGAGCCCGAGGCAAACAGCGCCGACTACATCCAGGGCGCTAAGGGCGTGGACGGCGGCGCGGTCCGCCTGCTGGGCTCCTACGCATCCTAAGGACGCTTCTTCACGCAGTGAGCGAGCGCCAGCCTGACGGGTGCTGATAATTGCTGATGCCGGGGCGGTCACCTCTACGGTGGCCGCCCCGGTCTTTGTGTGTCTACCGGCGGGGCGTGCTGTCCCGTGTGTTTAATGCCAGCTTTTTATTTATTTTCACGCGTATTTTGGGCTATTTTTATTTTTTGCTATCAATTGCATTTTTAATGCATTCTAGTGCTTACACCATAGTGTTAAAACATTTATTTTTCTCCCCTATCAGCAAGAGGTACCGCATATCCTGCCTCGCATATTCCAACCCTCAAGCTTTACTTATATAAACTCTCATTCATTGGGTGCTATTCAGCCTCCAGAGGTTGATTTTCTGTACATTAACCCGTGAAAAGCACCTCAAAAATCCCTCAAGTTCACCTTGAAGTGATACCTTAGAAATGTACGTTGCACACCGTCCAAAAAGAGTTCTTCCGGTACGCAAAAAGGGTCAAAGAAACGCTATTCCCTCACCCCATTCATTACTTCAGCGCGCCCAAAAAGGCCTCTTTTACTGCCCCGTAAAAACCCTATACGCACCTCGCGCACCTACAGACGGAAACACCAGTACACATCACACAGTCCGCATACCACCTACATCAGGAGAACCAGATGAGGCTTCCATACATCGGCGCGCAGCGCACCGAAACACCTCCTCACCCCTGCATCGATAACCACCGCATCGATAATCGCCGCCGTAAGCGCCCCGCACGCGCAGCGCTGAGCCTGCTCGCCGCCGGCGCCATCCTCTTCGGAGGCGACCTGCCCGCCGTCCTCGCGCAGGCACCCAGCGACGAAGCCATCCTGGCAGCAGCTCAGGCAGCGCCCCAGATTGAAGGCCCCGTCAGCCCCCTCACCCTCACACGCAACGGCGTAACACGCCCCACCACCCCCACCGCGGCGGCACCCGGCACGCTCCCCCAGCAGAACTTCGACCGATTCATCGTCACCTACACCAACGAAGCCAAGCAGCGCAAAATGCTGCGCGACGGCGAGTGGGACGCAGTCCGCGGCATCGTTGACGACATCATGGACACCGTCGACGTCGTCAGCGAAGCACTGAACGTCGACACCAAGTTCCTGCACAACACCTCCACCGATGACGCCGTCATCCAGACCTCCAAAACCCTCAACAAAAACGAGGCGAAGGAGTTCATGGCGAAGGTCGCCTCCGACCCGGACGTAGCCTCCGTCGAGCCCGACTACATCAACTACCCCGCCGCAGAAGGTGACATCACCTTCCAGTTCAACGACCCGCAGTACAGCAAGCAGTGGAACCTCACCAACCCCACCACCGGCGTTCAGAACACCGGTAACGCGCGTCTGCGCCGCGGCGCAAACGTGAAGGTCGCCGTACTCGATACCGGCTACGTGCCGCACCCCGACCTGGTTACCGGCATGGCGAACGGCTACGATTTCGTCAGCGACCCGCTCAGCGCCCGCGACGGCGACGGCCGCGACCCCAACCCCAGGGATGAAGGCGACTACGCGCCCTACAACCTCTGCAAGGACCAGGCGAACGCCCACACCTCCACCTGGCACGGCACCAGCGTTGCCGGCATTATCGGTGCCCGAGGCAATAACCGCATGGGCATCGTCGGCGTTGCCGACCTCGCCCGCGTGCAGCCTGTGCGCGTACTGGGCCGATGCGGTGGCCGCACCTCAGACATTGCCGACGCCATCATCTGGGCTGCCGGCGGACACGTTGACGGAGTACCGGACAACACCTACCCCGCCAAGATCATCAATATGTCCATCGGCACCGTAACCCAGTGCCCCGCCGCGTACCAGCGCGCCATCAACATTGCACGCTCCAAGGGCGCAATCGTGGTCGCCGCGGCCGGTAACGGCAACACGGAGGCGTCCAAGTACGCGCCCGCCAACTGCATGGGCGTCATCACGGTTGGTGCAACCACCAAGGCTGGCACGCGAGCTTCGTTCTCCAACTACGGCACGAGGGTTAACATCTCGGCACCGGGTGAGGACATTCTCACCCTGTCCATGAAGAGCCTCGACCGCCCGGATTACACTAAGTTCAGCTACGACTACGAGAGCGGCACCTCCATGGCGGCACCGCACGTCTCCGCTCTGCTGGCGCAGCAGCTGGTCAACGGCACCTCCATCACCACCAAGCAGGTTGAGGAGGCGTTCACCCTCGCGGGGGGAAACCGCATCAAGTGCGATAAGTATTTCTGCAGCCGAGGTATTATCAACAGCTTCAACCTGGCTAAAAAGGCTGGAAACTTGGACGCGAACGGCAAGGTAACCTACCTGCGACCGCGCAAGACCATCAAGGTGATCTCTAAGGGATTGAGCGCAGGCGCATCTAACACCAAGATTGCCGATAGATCCGCCGACGACGAGGCAGCCGAAGCAACCACAGAAGCTCTCACGGCAGGAACCAACGGCGAGAGCCTCACCGGTGACTACGACCGGCTTCCCGGCGCACCCGCCATGGAAATCCCCGAAGATGCCCAGGTCTACGACCTGAACGGTGACGCCGAGCCCATCACCCAGGACGAACCGCTGGTCACCAACCCCGCGCAGAAGCCCCGCGAGGTCAATGAGCAATAAGCTATCCGCTACCGACACCCCATCAGGCCCAGTCGACAGCGCATAGTAAAAGCCCCCGATGAGAGAACTCATCGGGGGCTTTTCGTATCTAAAACGAGTTTTGACTAGCGGCGGTTACCGGTCGCAAAGCCCAGGTAGCCAGTGTTCGGGTATGCACTGCTCGGGTAACCGCTGCTCGGGTAGGTGTTCGCAGAAGCACCGTACCAGGAGCGGTAACGCGGGGTGTGGCCGTGACGCGGACGCGACGGGTAGGAGGGGCGAGTCACCGGGCGGGACGGGCGGGTCCTAGTCTTAGGAGCGGGGGTCACCTTCGGTGCAGGGGTTGCCTTAGGTGCGGGGGCCTGCTGACGCTTAGCGTCCTCTTCAGCCTTCTTGCGTGCCGCCTCTTCAGCCGCCTTCTTACGTGCGGCCTCCTCCTCAGCCTTCTTGCGTGCCGCCTCAGCCGCGGCAGCATCCGCAGCCTCGCGGTCGGAACGGACCTGCTGAACCGCGCGCGCCGCATTCACAATGCCGGAACCGCACGCGGACTGGTCGCACTCAACACCCTGAGAGGTGGACTGCAGGGCCTTCTTCGTCTGAGCGTACGTCAGCTTCGGGTCGACCGCCTTCATGAGCGCCACAATACCGGCAACATGCGGTGCCGCCATGGAAGTGCCCTGGTACTCGGCGTAGTCAGCCTTACCGGGAGCGGTCTTACCGGCGTTCAGGGTGGAGAGAATACCGCCACCCCAGTAGCGGCGGTCGCCACCGGGCGCGCTCACGTCCACGCGGGAGCCGTAGTTGGAGAAGTAGGAGCGCTTGCCGTTCTTATCGGTTGCGCCCACGTTGATGACGTCCTCGCAGTTGCCGGGGCTGGACTTCGAGGCATCAAAGTTGTTGTTACCCGCTGCGACGACCACGATGGAGCCGCGCTTATTCGCCTGAGCAATCGCCTGGCGGTACGGGGTGGTGCAGGTGCCCTCGCTGCCGATGGACATGTTAATGACCTGGGCAGGATGGTGGTTCGCAGGAACGCCGCGCACGCTACCACCGGCAGCCCAAATAATGCCGTCGGTGATGTCTGAGTCGAAGCCACCGCAGGCGCCCAGAACGCGCACGGGCACGATCTTCGCCTCGGGTGCCACACCGGCAATGCCCTCGTTATTGTTCGCAATAGCGGCAATGGTGCCCGCCACGTGGGTGCCGTGCCAGTCGGAGGCGGTCGCCTTCGAACCGGTGAAGCACTGGTCGTCCACAGTCCAGTTACCGGCGTCGGTCGGGTCGGAGTCACGGCCATTACCGTCGTTGGAGAACGCCGACTCGGCAATAAAGTCGTAGCCGGGCAGCACGTTAGCGTCCAGGTCCGGATGAGCGGTAATGCCGGAGTCCAGCACCGCCACGGTCACGCCCTTGCCGCGGGTGGTGCCCCATGCCTCCAGCGCGGAGACGCCCTTTTCACCGGTGAGGGACCACATACGGTTCATCTTCGGGTCGTTAATCTTGACGGGCTCCGCGGAGGTGTGATCCACGGTAGCATAGCGGCGCATATCCGGGGACACGGAGGCAACCTTGGAGTTCGCGCTCAGGGCGTCCATGTACTGCTGGGCCTGAGCGGGGGTGAGCTCTGCGGAGGTGGTGACCACGCTGGCATCCAGCGCGGTGGAGCGGACGTAGCTGGTCTTAATGTTCAGCAGCTCGTCAATGCTCTGCACATCGGAGGTGATGCCCGCGTAGAGTGCGTCGGTCCAGGTCGCCTGCTGGGTGCCGGCGGCTGCGGACCAGTCAATCTGGTCTGCGGTGGCGTCGGTGGAGGCGGCATTCTTCGCCTCATCGGTGTAGGTGATGATGAAGCGGTTGTATGCCACGGGCGCGGACTGGGTGACCTGCGCATTATTGGAAATCTGGGCGGCGGTAGAAGCCTGTGCCGCCGCAGATGCCTTGGCCTGGTTAGCCTGCGCGGTGGGTACTGCCACGGCGGGGATAACACTTGCCGAAAGCAGGCAGGTTGCGGTGACGAAGCTCAGCAGGGAACGCTGTGAGGAGCGTGCCTGCGAGGGGCGAGCAATGCGAAGCATGAACGTCCTTGAGGTGAGTGGTACCGGGTGCGCACGATGCGGCGTAGCGTTGCCGACTCGCGTTGAGGGCGCGGGTGTGCGTTCGGTACGAGTGAATACGGAAGAGTGAGGTGTTGGTGCGTAGTGCGGGTTGCGTTGTGGGTCCACAATGTGCATGCACGGGTACGCACCGTGAGATACTCTAGCACCCTTTTCGGGTTACTTTATGAATAAAATAACCTTTGTGATACAGGTCATTTTATGCAAAGATGAGTAAAACTTAAATCTTTACTTTAAGTCCATGAGAATAGTTCGACTAGGCATTTCTTTATCTGCATTTACATGAAAGAAAAATCTCATTATTTACGCCACACTATCGAGTTTTAGCCGCTTCACACATAGGAAAAGGTGCTAGGATAGCGATATCTCACCACATAAATTACTTCCGAAGAACTCCCGCACGGGGGTTTAGAGAAAAATACACATCAATGCAGTGATGTGCATTTTCTTTTTCTATTCGCTCCTCACAAGCAAATACGCAAAAGAATGCAAATATTTTCTCGAAGGTGCATTTATGTGAGTGGATGACCAACCCACTTGCCGCTTCCGGCACTCACATACGCAAAGGACCCCGATGTCTTTTACCACTCACCCCTCAGCGCGCGGTGTCGCACGCACCGCACTGAGCCTGGGTACCGCCGCAGCACTCGTCACGACCCTGGGCGCCCCTGCATCCTTCGCGGCCCCCGCCAAGGCTAACGGAGCCGAGCGCGCCAAGGCGCACACCACCATTTCCTCCCTCAGCTCCGAGCAGCAGAAGGCAGGCTTCAACCGATTCGTTATCACCTACACCGATAGCGCACTGAACGCGGGCGGCATCAACTGGGCAAGCCCCGCAGGCACCCAGGTCGCCACCTGGAACGACGCCCTCTACCAGGGTCTCACCTCCGAGGTGAAGAGCGTCGATGACCTCTTCAAAATCAAGACCAACTACGTACGCACCACCGCCCAGAAGGCAACCGTAGTGACCCTCTCCTCCAAGCTCACCGCAGAGCAGGCAGAGAAGTACATGGCAGCGCTGAGCTCTAACCCCTCCGTCGCATCGGTTGAGCCCGACCTGCTGCGCCGCTCCAACGCACGCACCCGTACCGCCGCGACCTCCAAGGTTGCTCAGGTAGCTCAGGCTGCTCAGGCATCGAACCAGGTTGTGGCACCGAACGACACCCTCTACCCGCAGCAGTGGAACCTGCACGGCACCAAGGGTCTGGCGGCCCCCGAGGCATGGAAGACCACCCAGGGTGCCGGCGTGACCGTTGCCGTGATTGACTCCGGCATCGTCAAGCACCCCGACCTGGACGCTAACGTCCTGCCCGGCTACGACTTCATCACCGAGCCCTCCATTGCCCGTGACGGCAACGGCCGCGACTCCGACCCGACCGACCAGGGCAACTGGGAAGAAGCCGGCGTCTGCGATGCAGATTCTGAGGCAAGCGAGTCGAACTGGCACGGCACCCACGTTGCCGGCTCCATCGCCGCAATTATGAACAATAAGCGCGGCATCGTCGGCGTGGCACCGAACTCCAAGATCCTGCCCGTGCGTGCCCTGGGCATGTGCGGCGGCTACGACTCCGACATTGCGGATGCAATGGTTTGGGCAGCCGGCGGCACCGTTGAGGGCGTTCCCGCGAACTCCAACCCCGCAAAGATCATTAACCTCTCCCTCGGCGGCGAGGGCACCTGCCCCGCAACCTACTCCAAGGCTATTGCTGAGGTGAACAAGCGCGGCGCGATCCTCGTGGTCGCAGCTGGTAACGATGGTCAGGACACCTCCAAGGTTGCTCCGGCTAACTGCGGCGGTTCGATCGTGGTGGGCGCTACCGACCAGAACGGTAAGCGTAGCGACTTCTCCAACTACGGCAAGATTGTTGATGTGAGCGCTCCCGGCAGCAACATCATGTCCACCGTGGATCTGGGTACCACCGTGTCCACCGGCGCAGGCTACACCGAGTACGACGGCACCTCCATGGCAGCACCCCAGGTTGCTGGCGTGATTGCTCTAATGAAGTCCGTGGATCCCTCGCTGAACGCTGAGCGTGCAAAGCAGATTCTGAAGCAGAGCTCCAAGCCGCTCACCTGCGATGTGAACGGTTGCGGTTCCGGCATTGTGAACGCCGCGAGCGCACTGGCTATGGTGCAGGGCAAGAAGGACCCGAACCCGCAGGCAAAGCCCTGGCCGAAGCGTGCACCCAAGCACCCGACCCGTGCGGCTCGTGTTGGTTACGTGACTAACCCGGCTGTTAACCACAACCCGCCGTTCCTGATTACTGCCCACGGTCTGATTCCCGGTCAGTAATCGGCATGTTGCCAGCTCGGAAGCCGGTGAGCCAATAGGCTTCTGAAGGATGCCACATACAAAAAGCCCCCGTTGAGTTTTCTCAGCGGGGGCTTTTCGTGAACAGAAACGCTGCGGCTTTTGGTGCTGCAGCTTGCTTCTCCCACCCACCCTCACGACTGACAGGTGGGAGAAATCTTGGGGTACGCCCCTAACGAGCTGGACGCTAGGGTAGACGAGCTAGGGGCGTACCTGGGAGGCGCGCGCACCGGTACGGATACCTGCTGCCTCCATGCGAGCGGACTCGTAGCTCACCGCGCGCAAGCCGGAAGAGGCGGCGATTGCCTGAGTCTTTTCTCGCGTATTTTCCTGACGCTGGGTGGGTAGAAAAACCCAGCGGCGCTGGACCGCGAAGCTGATCGGAATGAGGATCAGCTCGGTCAGGATCTTGGCAACCAGCAGGGATACTCCCAGGCCGGTCAGGGTTTCCATCAGAGCCGCATTGGCTGCGAGGATACCCACCGCCAGCACGGCGTACCGCACCAGCGAGGAGGATGCCGAGGGGCGTGCGCCTCCGTCGTGCATGAGCATTCGGTTGACGGTGAAGTTCGTCAGCGCCGAGATGATACGTGCACCGACTACGGCTGCCAGGAGCGGAGCACCCAAGCCCACCAGGATGAAGAGGGCGATAGCATCCACGAGGAAGCCGGTCAGGAAAGACGAGGCCAGGAAGGCGAGCAGCGGTGCGTAGATGAGCGCCGAGTCCTGCAGGGGCCTAAAGTGGCTGGTCGGGTTGCCCGGCTCGTAGACCTTCACGATGGGTACCTGTACCAGGTCCACGTCTGCGCGGGTTGCGCGCAGCAGCATGGAGAACTCGTACTCGTACTTATCGCCGGGAATCTGCAGCAGCCAGTCCAGGATCTGCGGGGTGAAGCCGCGCAGACCGGTCTGGGTGTCTGCCACGCGGGCGCCGGTCGCCAGGGCGAAGAAGCCTACGGTTGCGCTGTTACCAATTTTGGAGCGCAGCGGCACCTTCGTGCCTTCTTCACCGGCGTTCGGGTCGGGCTTGGTACGCACGCCGAGGATGATGCTCCTCTGCCCTGCCGCCGCGGCGGTTTCGGTGCGCACACCCACACGGAAGATATCCCGAGGTAGGTGCTGGCCGTCCGCGTCGGCGGTGACGATGACCTCGCCGGGGCGGTTTGCTTTCGCCCAGGCGATGCCGGTGCGCAGTGCCGCACCCTTGCCCCTGTTGGCGGGGTGGGTCTGCACGGTCACGCCGTCGATGCGCAGTTCGGTAAAGATGGGTGCGTAGGCGCTGCCGGATCCGTCGTCAATCACGAGGATTTCGACGGCAGGGTCCTGTGCGCGCAGGGCCCGGGCAAGGCGGACCAGTGATTGGTCCGGCTTATAGGCGGGTATCAGGATAATCACGATGCGCTCCCTGCAATGTAGAGGATGTCGCTGGTGCCGCGTTCCTTGGTGCCACCCTGCGGGCGGTTGACCAGCTTGTTGTTGAAGACCATGGCGGAGGAGCCACCACCGTCCAGGTTGTAGGCGCTCACGCAGCCGAGGTCCTTGAACATCTGGGCGAACTCGGGCATGGTCACGCCACGCGAGTAGTTGGTGGAGCGGCCATCGACCACGATGAAGACCAGGTGGTTGGTGCCAAGCACGCCCACACCGGTTCGCGGCTGGTTGCCCTGGATGGAGTGGTTACCGAAGTTGGTGTCCACCTCGACGCTGTCGATACCGTCGACAACCGCGGAGTCCTTGACCAGTGCCGGGCCGAAGGAGAGGGTGTTCCACACACCCTCGTTGACGAGGGTTTGGGCGTTGGTTGCGGTTTCGTCGTAGAGCTTGACGGAGCCGTCGCGGTAGAAGGCCAAACCCTCGCGAGCGCCGGAGTCACGGTAGACAACACCGTTTCGGATCACGATGCCGGTGGTACGGAAGCCGTAGTAGTCACCGTTGATCGCCCAGATGCCGTTGTGTTCGGAGGCAATGTTCGAGGGGGTGTCGATGATGTTCTGGCCGAACTTGTTGTTGGCGAAGGCGCTTCGCAGCAGGGTTGCGTTGTTGAGCTTGATGTCTGCTACGAAGGAGACGACCGCATCGGAACCGCTGCCGGTGGTGTTGGAGGTGATGGTGATCGAGCCTTCGTTAGCGGTGAGGCTCTGGCCGTTGACCTTCACGCCGGTCAGTTCGGTGGGGTCTGCGGTGGCGGAGCCGGAGGCGCTTGCGTTTGCCTGGGTTGCTGCCGCCTCGTAGGCGGTGGTGTCTTCGATTTCGGTGTGCTCTGCCAGGTAGCGGTTGTATGCCCAGCCTGCGCCGCCGCCGACTACTGCGAGTGCGCCGAGGCCGCCGCCGATGAAGATTCGACGGGTGAGCTTCTTCTTGGCTAGCTTCTGCTCTGCGGCGGTTTGTGCGGCAGTTGCTTGTTCAGCCGCGGTCTGGGTGGTCTGGTCAATGTTCTGAGTCATGTTCTGTTCGTTGTTCATGTCTCTAGAATGCCGGGCTATTCTCTGTGCCAGGCATGACTAAGCTGTGCAGAAGCTATGTATACTTATTCATTTCAAACTTTTTTATTACTGCCTATGCTTTATTACCAGATGGCGCTATGCATATCTATGTATAAACATGTGTATTGGCTTTGTGTTCCGCATAGTCAAGAACCCCCGCGGGCAACCTGTCCTCGCGCACACGCCTGAGAGTGCATCCTCAAAAACTGCGGGCACGAAAAAACCGGCTGAGCACCCCGTGCGGGGCCTCAAGCCGGTTCATCATCTATGAAATACGCTCGGTCGATATACACCGAATCATTCCGCGTATTCTTTATGCCTCATCCTCGTAGGACGCGTACTTTTCTGCGTATGCCGAGTAGTCGTCCTCGTCGTCATAGCGACGGCGGGACGAATCGGAGGACTTCGTTTTCTTCGCGCTGCTGAGCTCGCGCTCGAGTGCGCTGTAGTCGGTCTCGGGGCTGAAGTACTTCATCTCCCGAGCCTGCCTAGTTGCTTTAGCCTTCTGACGGCCGCGCCCCATGGCGTGACCCCCTCTTTCATCCTGTCCGAGGCGAACAGCGCGCGCGGCGCATCGCTCTCGGATCGTTCAACAGTCTTTACTACACTATAGAGTACCCTGTTTCAGCCCTGAATGTCTCGCTCAACGGCACCTATTTTGCGTATCATGACACTTCTTCGCACCGGAACAACCGTTTTATTTTGCACCCGCGGCTTTTTACCCCAGACGCCACACACCCTATATAACACGTAGCCCCGCATCGGATATATCACTACATCCGATGCGGGGCGGGTGTCTCTGCCTCCGGCTCACTCACAAGACCGGGTTCGGAGAGGGTACCGTGCCGGTCATGACATCCAGCACGGAGCTTGAGGGGCACTCCTGCCGCTTAGCTTGCAGTGAAGGAGCCCAGCGAGGTGGCGTTAGAAGCCAGGGTGGTGCTGGAGGCATCCACGCTATCGGTGGTGGTGTACACGGTGTAGCTCTCGCCCTTGGTGATCTTGGAGCTGGAGACCAGGATCAGTGTGGTGCTGGAGTTAGCCACCTTGTAGTTCGCCACCACGTTACCGGAGGAGTCGGTCACCTGTACGGTGGTGCCGGCACTCAGGTTCGATACGTTGCTGATCTTCACGTAGCCGCTGGTGGAGTTGGTCGAGGGCGCCTCGAACATGTCACCGGAGTTAGCCGCGGTCACGGTCGCGCCGTTGAGCAGCAGGTCGCCATTGGTATCCAGGGAGGTGTTACCACCAGTGAAGGGGCCGTTGACAATCACGGTGCCACCGGAGAGGGTTGCCGTACCGTTGGAGTCGATGCCATCGCCGTTCGCGTTCACGGTGACCGTACCGCCGGAGATGTTGATGGTTGCGTCGACGACCTCGAAGGTGCCGCCGCCACCGCCCATACCGCCACCTGCGCCACCGCCAGCCGGGGGCTGACCCATAGTGCCCGAGGGAGCCTGACCGCCTGCCGGAGCCTGACCAGCCTGACCGCCCTGTGCGGTCTGGGTAGTCTGCGTGGTAGAGGTCGAAGCCGACTCAGTACCGGTCGAGCTAGTGCTGGTGGTGCTGTACGAGGCGTTGATACCGTCATCGGAGCTGGTCACGTTCACGGTGCCGTCCAGGATGTTGATGTACTGCGCCTCGATACCCTCGTTCGCCTGGGTAATGTTCAGGGTACCGCCCGAAATCTCCAGCACGCGCTCGGCCTTGAAGCCGTCATCACCTGCAGAGATGTTCACGGTACCGCCGCTCAGGCGTACCCAGCCGCGGTTGCCGTCGGTGTCATTGGTTGCCTTGATGCCGTCCTTGGTGGCGGTCACGGTGATGGTGCCGTCCAAGATATCGACGTAGTCCTTACCCTTGATGCCGGTGTTTGCCGCGGTCACCTCCAGGGTGCCGGAGGCAATGACCAGGCCGTCAGTGGTGTGGATGCCCTCTTCGTACTTGCCCTCAACCTTCAGGGTGCCTTCACCGGCAAGGGTCAGGTCGCTCTTGGAGTAGATGGCGGCGTCGGGGCTGCCGCTGGCGGTATCCGAGTAGGAGGAGCCGTCAGAGACGGTGTTGGTGGTGCCCGAGGCGGTGTAGATGACGACCTCATCCGCCTCAACCACGTTGATTGCCGCGCCGGTGGAGTTGGTGATGGTCGCGTTATCCAGAATCAGGCGGACCATATCGCTGTCGGCTGCCTCAACCTTGATCTGGCCCTCGTAGGTGCCACTCAGGCGGTAGTTACCCGCCTTGGTGATGGTGATGACGCCGTCGCTGACGGTCACGCCGTCGGTCGCGGTCGGGTTAGAAAGATCGATAGTGACTTCGCTGGAGGAATCCCAGGTCAGATCCTTCGCGGAGTAGTGGGTGTCCTCGGCGAGCTTCGCGCCGCTCTTCACGTCGGTGGAGAAGGAGTCTGCCACCTTCGACGTGGTGCCCGAAGTGCTCGAAGCGGAGGTACTGATTGCACTCGAAGCGCTGGCATTCGATGCCGAGGTTGCCGAGCAGCCGGTCAATGCCAGGGCTGCCAGGAGGGTAATGGAGGTTGCGCTCTTAATCATATTGCTCTTTTTCACGGGTTTTCCTTTGTGTTTGGGTGACCACTCGCGTAGAGCCAGCGCCACGGGGGTAAGACGTATGTGAAATGTGAATATGTGTGAGAGCGGTTATTGCCTGTGTGGGGCGAATAAGGCCGATGTTGTGCTTGGTTCGGGGGTTAGATTCGTTCGGGGTTAGATTCGGGATTCAGCGGGTTAGGGGCTGGGGGTGCGGGTAAGGTAGGTGCACTACCCTACCCGCGCATCCCAGATTGCCGTTTTAGGCGGCTACGAAACGCTCGGTCAGCAGCTTCTGGTAATCCTCTTCGGTCATGTCATCCACGTTCAGGCGGGTGCCCTCAACCGGTTCCAGGTGCATCCAGTTCTTCAGGGTTTCTGCCCACTTGTTGCTTGCCAGCTGCGGGTTCAGCGCCGCCATACCGGTTGCAAACTTGGAAATCTTCGCGGGGGTGATGCCCGCATCCCAGAGGTGCTGGTCTGCCACGGAGGGCTCCACACCGGACTTGGTTTCGATGATGACCGCGTTCGGCAGGCCGTAGGTGGTGCCGACCAGGTTGCCGTGGAAGTTGCGGTAGTTCACGCCCGCCATGAGGATGTTCTCAGACATAGGGGTCCAGGTCAGGTTGGTGTCTACCGTCATGCGGGAGGCGACCGGGTTCTTCTCACTCTGCGGCAGGAAGACCGTGGTACGGCGGTAGCCGGTGGTCAGGACCGCCTCCAGCTTGTGCACGGGGCCGGCGAGGATATCGCCGAGTGCTGCGGTGATGTACTCACGACCTTCCGCGGTGAGCGTATCGCGGTTCTCGAAGGTGTACGGGATACGCTTCTTGACCGTCATATCCTGCTCACCGTCGGTCTTGACCTCCAGGAAGGTCAGCTCCGAGTCCAGGTAGCTACGGGTACGGATCTTGAAGGTGTCGTCGCGGCTGTAGGCTGCCGAGTGGTAGCTCTGCATCTGCGGGGTGTCGAAGTAGACCGAGTCGTAGGCGAAGTCGCGCTGGCCCTTGATTTTCATGACGGAGGCGTCTGCATCGAGCGTGGAGAGTACCTTGGCGGCGGTTTCTGCGTCGACAATGTACTTGCGGTCCACGCGGGTCTGCATGGCTGCCTTCTCGTTCATGGCTTCGAGGCTGATGCTCTTCCACTCTGTGGGGATGATGTTTGCGGCTGCGTTAGTCATGGGTCTTCGTCCTTCTGGGGTGCCGTCCCTGCGTTTTGGGCTGTGCGCTGGGGGCGGCGTGTCGTGGATATCGGAGATGTTTGTGCGGCTGGAGTGAATCGGAGGCTTGTATACCGGCTGGTCTTACTTGCCTACCGGGGTGCGCTGGAGCGGAACCATCCGAGTGTCCAGCGTGGCGTGCGCCTCGGCGGTGGGTGCTACCGGCTGGCGGGTTGCGGTCATCTGCGGTGCTACCGGCTGAGCTACTGCCGAGATGGGTGCTACGTGAGCCTGTGCCGCTTCCACTGCCGCGGGGGTGCTGCCCTCGGTGGTTTCCTTGGGCTGGTAGGTGACGGTGGCGCGGGTCAGGTTGTTCACCATGTCCAGCTCGGTAATCTTCGCCGAGGTGACGGTGTAGCCCAGGCGAGTGCTCAGGTAGCTCTTGAGTTCTTCCTCGTCGCTGATGGCGCGATCGGCGGTAACGGTCTGAGTCTGATCGGTAGAGACCGGGGCGCTGCGCGAGTCGAGGATTGCGATCAGGGCGACCAGGGTAGCCATGAGGCCGAAGGCGATGTACGCCGGGCTGATGTTCACACCTGCGATCATGCCGACCGAGAGTGCTACGAAGTAGTAGCCGACCTCGCGCTGGCTCAGGGCGGTGGAACGCAATCGGATAATCGACAGGACACCGAAGAGGCCCATACCCATAGCGGATGCGTTCGATCCGGCGGATACCAGCGCCACCGAGACGGTGAAGATGCCGGCGTTGATGACCGCGTAGGAAATCATCAGTTCGCGGTTGCGGTGCCGCACCATGTAGAGGGTGCAGAGAGCTGCGATGGCTATGGCATCGGCAATCGCCATGGTCAGAATAGTCATTGGGTGCTCCAGGTATCGTGTCGTGATGTTCGCAGTGCTTTTTGCTGTCTGTTCTTCAGCTTCGGGCTGTGCGTTCTTTGTAGTATCTAGATTCCCGTGCAAGCCTGTGTTTACCCTGTGTTGCCCTTAACTTAGAGATAAGTGTTAGAAGTCTCTAGTATATCTGCTGGTCAAATGCACTAGAGGCTATTATTTTTTCCCTCTCTCCACTACGTTTTCTGTATCTTCTGCGGTATCAAAAAGCACAAAAAATGGGCTCCCTCCGATATGGAGGGAGCCCATAAAAGCAGCTAAAAACTTAGCGACTAGGCGTTATTATGCCTTCTTGCGCATACGGGTTGCCACGATGGTCGCGCCACCGGCACCCAGAGCAATCAGGCCCAGGCCAGCAGCGGTCATCGCGTCGGATGCACCGGTCTTAGCCAGGGAAGAAGAGTTCTTGGAGGATGCGTTCGAGGAACCGGAGCCCAGGTTGTCGTTCGAGCCGGAGCTCAGCGAAACGCTGTCAGACTTCTTGGAGTTCTCGTAGTTCGGCTGCTCTTCGCAACCCACACCATTGTTATTGGCATCAAACTTCTCACGGAAGTCCGGGTCATCCTTAGAGATAGAGGTGCCGCGGTCTGCCCACACGTCAGCGCAGTTCTGGTACTTGTAGGCCTTCTCGTCCTTTGCGGAGGAGTCGGAAGCCTGGTCAGACTTCTGCTCTTCAGCAGGTGCGGAGGTCTCTTCAGCAGGCTTGGTTTCCTTAGCGTCCTCAACTGCGGGTGCGGAGGTCTCTTCAGCAGGCTTGGGAGCCTCGGTGGTCGGGTCCTGAGTGGGAGCCGGGGTCGAGTCCTCGGAGGGAGCGGGGGTCGGATCCTCGGAGGGAGCCGGAGTCGGGTCCTCAGAGGGAGCCGGGGTGGGCTCTTCGCTAGGTGCCGGAGCGGGCTGCTCTGCAACCTTAATGGTCACGGTAGCCGCCTTACCGCCGCGGGGAACGTCACCGTCCTTCAGGGAGCCGGACAGCAGGTAAATGTCAACGGAAACGCTGCCGTGCAGCTCTTCCTGCCAGGGGATGGTAACGGAGAAGTTGCCAGCCGCGTCAGCGTGGATTTCCAGGTAGTCCTGGCCGTTAATCTTAACTGCACCCTTGTTCAGCTTGAGTGCCAGAACGGAACCGGAGGTGCCGTCAGCGGTCTTGAAGCCTTCGCCACCAATGTTCAGACCCTGACCCTCAATCCATACGTCGGGGGCGATGAACTGTGCAGAGTCTGCGTAGGTGTGGACAACCTGAGGTGCACCTTCAACAGCGAAGGTCGCGGGGACGGAAGTAGCAACGAGGCCACAGCCGATGAGGGCGGTGGCACCGATGCGTGCAATGTTGTTTCGAATGTTCATGCCCCCATTCTAACGAGCGAAGCTTAGGATACCGGCCCCCAAGACGTCAATTTATCATGACCTAACTCACAAAATATATTTTTCTTGAAGGTTTCTTGAAGGCATGGTTGAACTATATAAGCCTTTTGCACCGCCGTGCACACCCAAACTCTCAACCCCACATTGAAGAAACTAGCAAGTACATACCCCATCCCATCAGCACAACCCAACAGCAAAAAACCACCCCGTTAAACGCGAAAATCCCTTCCGCCTGAACGCTCAAAAGCATTCAGGGGAAGGGACCCTCATGCACACCGCACCCGGCGGCGGCAATAGTTTTAGGAGTTCTTGCGGTTGCGCACAGCGGTCACGCCAGCAACACCCAGGCCCAGAGCCACCAGGCCCAGACCAGCAATGGTGAAGGCGTTAGAAGCACCGGTGTTAGCCAGAGAAGAGCGCTGAGCGCGGCTCGAAGTGTAGCTGCTCGAAGAGGAGGAGCCGCCGCCCAGGTTGTCCAGGCCGCCCGAGTTACGGGAAGAAGAACCCGAGGAGCTGTTGGAGGAGGAACCGTCGGTCACCTCGCTGTTAATGACCTCGCAGCCCCAATCATTCTTGTCATTATCGAACTTCTGGCGGAAGTCCGGGTGGCTCTTATGCATGGGCGCCAGGCCAGCGGCCGCAACCTCTGCACAGTTCGCGAAGCGAGTGCTCTCAGCCGAAGCAGTCACCTGCTCGGTAGCGGAGGCGGAATCACCCAGCTGATCCTTCGCCTCGTTCGCAACGGCTGCGTTCTGATTAGCAGCAGCCGACTCGGTAGCAGGTGCCGAAGCGGAGGGGGTCGCCACCACAGAAGCCGATGCGGTAGCCGAGGGGCTCACCGAAGCGGTAGCGGACGCCTTCTCATCGGCGCGGTTCTTGATCTCTGCATCCACGGAGGCAACAACCTCATCAACGGCAGAAGCCGAAGCAGTCGCGGAAGCGGAGGGGGTTACAGAGGCGGTAGCGGATGCGGAAGGCACCACAGAAGCGGAGGGGGTAGCCACCACAGAAGCGGTTGCCGAAGCAGTTGCCGAAGCGCTCGCAGATGCGGTAGCGGAGGGGGTTGCTTCCTGAACGGAGCGAGCCGCAATCTTCACGGTGGCTGCCTTGCCGCCGCGAGCGGTGTCGTTGTCCTTCAGGGAACCGGAGAGCAGGTAGACGTCCACGGAGATGCGATCGTCCAGGTCGCTCTGCCAGGGAATGGAAACGGAGAAGTTGCCCTTCTCATCAGCCTGAACTTCCAGGTAGTCCTTGCCGTCAATCTTGACGGTGCCCTTGTTCAGCTTAATGGCGATGGTGGAGCCGGAGGTGCCGTCCTGGGTCAGGAAGCCTTCGCCGGTAATCTTCAGGGTTTCGCCCTTGTACCAGACCTCAGAGATGTGGGAGGTTGCCTTGTCGGCGTAGACGTAGGTGACGGACTCCTCACCGTTCTGAGCGAAAGTTGCGGGGATTGCGGTGACCGCCAGACCGCAACCAATCAGGGCGGTGGCACCGAAGCGAGTGATAGTGTGTCGAATGTCCATCCCATCATTCTATCCCCGCACGGTGGGTGTATCCGCCTGTCCAGGGGCTATTTGCAATGACTTGCAACACAAAATAGCACTTTCGTGCAGTTAACAGCGGGTCATCTACAGGTCAGTGCACGCGCGGCAAAATTCGCTAGAGAAACAGCATTCACTGGAAAACAGCGCAGCCTAGACCTCTGCAACGACTCCGGCAACCTTAAACGTCAACGGCGTCGAGCATGAGTTCCAGCGCCTCACCCACGCCGCTGCGCCACAGGTAGGTAGCCTTCGCATCCGCACGACCGGGGCCGCCATTGATGACAGCGACCGGCTTGCCGGCACGCAGAGCCTCCAACACAATCTTGTAGCTGCTCATAACCGCCACCGAGGAGCCCACCACCAGCAGCGCCGAACATTCAGCGAGCATGGCGTCCTTGAGCGCCTTACGTTCGGCGGGCACGGACTCACCAAAGTACACCACATCCGGCTTGAGGCGGGTCGAACCACAGCCAAGGCAGGGCACCATCTGAAAATCGCGGATATAGCGGTCGTCCAACTCCACATCGCCATCAGGGTTCACGCGCAGCTCTTCGTCTTCAAGGCGCGCCAGGTAGCCGAGGTTCGCAGCATCCAGGCGTGTATCCAGGCTTTCGCGACTCTCGTCCTGCCCGCAGTCCAGGCACACAATACGAGAGAGGTCGCCGTGCAGCGCCAGCAGACGGGAGCTTCCAGCACGGGCGTGCAGCCCATCCACGTTCTGCGTAATCACGCCGCTCACGGCACCCAGCTGCTCCAGCTCGGCGAGCGCATAGTGGGCGCGGTTCGGTTCGGAGCGGCGCATGCGGCGCCAACCCACGTAGGAGCGCGCCCAGTAGCGTTGGCGGGCGGCGTCATCGTAGCGGAATTCCTGGTAGGTCATGGGGCGGTGGTCGTGCAGGGAGCCGCCGGGTCCGCGGTAATCGGGGATGCCGGATTCGGTGCTCACTCCCGCGCCGGTGAGCACGAGAACCTTACCCGCTTTGAGTAGCTTGGCAATACCCGCGGAGGCGTATTCTTCGTCGTGCGGGGTGGCGTTCTCAGAGACAACGCGCTGAATCGAGCGGATTGCGGCACGGTGCACGGAGGCGATTTCTTCGCGCTGCTCACCGGCGGCGGCGAAGTTCTGGTGGTCAGTCCAGCGGTCCATTCTTCTCCTCAATGCTCTGTGTACTAGTGCGATCAGCGCGGTTCAAACGCGTTAAACGGCTGTGGGGCACCCCCTTTCGAGGGTACCCCACAGCCTATTTCTTATGGTTTCGAATTGGCAAACTCAGCCACAGGCTAAGTCCGCCCAGCCAACCGGTTGAGCTTAGTTCTCAGCCTTCTGCTCACGCTCGGAGGTCACCGACAGGCCGTCGCTGGCAACGTCCGGGTTCACGTCCACGGTCACGGTGTCGCCGTCGTGGATTGCGCCGGAGAGGATGCCGCGAGCCAGGCGGTCGCCAATCTCACGCTGAACCAGGCGGCGCAGCGGGCGGGCACCGAATGCCGGGTCGTAGCCGGTCTTACCCAGCCACTCGAGGGCTGCCTCGGTCACGTTCAGGGTGAGGCGGCGGTCCTCCAGACGCTTAGCCATGCTCTTGATCTGCAGGCCCACGATCTGGCCCAGGTTCTCAGCCGACAGGGGCTGGAACATGATGATGTCGTCCAGTCGGTTGAGGAACTCGGGGCGGAATGCCTGGTGAACAACCTCCAGCGCCTTCTCGGATCGCTCCTCGAAGGGCAAATCCTGGTTGACCAGGTACTGCGAACCGAGGTTCGAGGTCAGGATCAGGATGACGTTGCGGAAGTCCACGGTGCGGCCCTGGCCGTCGGTCAGGCGGCCGTCATCGAGTACCTGCAGCAGGATGTCGAAGACCTCGGGGTGTGCCTTCTCGACCTCGTCGAGCAGGACCACCGAGTAGGGGCGACGGCGTACAGCCTCGGTCAGCTGACCGCCCTCTTCGTGGCCAACGTATCCGGGAGGGGCACCGACCAGGCGGGACACGGTGTGCTTCTCGGAGTACTCGCTCATGTCGATGCGTACCAGGGCACGCTCGTCATCGAACTGGAACTCAGCCAGTGCCTTAGCCAGCTCGGTCTTACCGACACCGGTCGGGCCCAGGAACAGGAAGGAACCAATCGGGCGGTTCGGGTCGGAGATGCCGGCGCGGGCGCGGCGCACAGCGTCAGAGACAGCGACTACTGCGGCTTCCTGGCCAATGAGGCGGGCACCGATGCGCTTCTCCATTTCGAGCAGCTTCTCGGATTCACCCTGCATCATGCGGCCTGCGGGAATACCGGTCCAGGAGGAAATCACCTCGGCAATATCGTCCGCGGTGACCTCTTCGGAGACCATGGACTCGTTCTTGGCGGTGTCCTCGGCGCGCTGTGCTTCTTCCAGCTCAGCCTGCTTTGCGGGAATCTCGCCGTAGAGCAGGCGGGATGCCTCAGCGAGGTTACCCTCGCGCTGTGCAACCTCTGCGCGGGAACGTAGCTCGTCAATCTGGGTCTTGATGTCACCCACACGGTTCAGGCTAGCCTTCTCGGCCTCCCAACGAGCGTTGAGGGCGTCGAGCTGTTCCTTCTTGTCAGCCATGTCCTTGCGCAACGCTTCCAGACGCTCCACGGATGCGGGATCGGTCTCGTCGGCAAGTGCCAGTTCCTCCATGGTGAGGCGGTCCACGGCGCGGCGCAGCTGGTCGATTTCCTCCGGTGCGGAGTCAATTTCCATGCGCAGGCGGGATGCTGCCTCGTCAATCAGGTCAATTGCCTTGTCAGGCAGCTGACGGGAGGGAATGTAACGGTTGGACAGGGTTGCTGCGGCAACCAGCGCGGAGTCAGCGATCTGCACCTTGTGGTGTGCCTCGTAGCGTTCCTTCAAGCCACGCAGAATACCGATGGTGTCATCTACGCTGGGCTCGCCCACGTACACCTGCTGGAAGCGGCGCTCCAGTGCGGGGTCCTTCTCGATGTTCTCGCGGTACTCGTCCAGGGTGGTTGCACCGATCAGGCGCAGCTCACCACGGGCAAGCATGGGCTTGAGCATGTTGCCTGCGTCCATGGAGCCTTCGGATGCGCCGGCACCGACGACGGTGTGAATCTCATCGATGAAGGTCACGATCTGACCTTCGGACTTCTTGATTTCCTCGAGGACTGCCTTCAGGCGCTCCTCGAACTCACCGCGGTACTTTGCGCCTGCGACCATGGAGCCCAGGTCCAGGCTGATGAGGGTCTTGCCGCGCAGGGATTCGGGCACGTCGCCAGAAACCATGCGCTGTGCCAGGCCTTCCACGACGGCGGTCTTACCGACGCCGGGC
>NZ_KV816922.1:304108-381948 GCF_001814485.1 Rothia sp. HMSC066G07
GGTCTTACCGACGCCGGGCTCACCAATCAGGACGGGGTTGTTCTTGGTTCGGCGGGAAAGCACCTGCACGACGCGGCGAATCTCAGAGTCACGGCCGATGACCGGGTCGAGCTTGCCCGCGCGGGCAATGGCGGTCAGGTCGGTGCCGTACTTTTCGAGCGCCTGGAAGGTGCCTTCGGGGTCGGGGGTGTCCACGGTGCGGTCTCCTCGGACGTTGGGGATGGTCTGTGCGATGAGCTCTGCGGTAGCGCCGAGCTTGTGCATTGCTTCAGCGGTGCTATCGGTTCCGCTGGCAATGCCGAGCAGAATCATTTCGGTAGAAACGTAGGTATCTCCGAAGCCCTGGGCACGGGTCTGTGCCGCCTGCAGAGCAGAGAGCGCTGCACGGCTAAGGGAGGCGTTCTGCACGGAGGCACCGGATGCCTTGGGCAGCTTCTTGATTTCAGCGGATGCCGCCTCGGAGATAGCGTCCACATCCAGGCCTGCAGCCTTGAGGACTGCTACGGCGACGCCTTCGCGCTGGTCCATGAGGGCCTTGAGGATGTGCGCAGTTTCAATAGTGGGGTTGCCGGCGGTTTGAGCGTTAGTATTTGCCGCCGAGATGACTTCTTGACTCTTGGTGGTGAACTTGTTGTCCATGGTGTTCCTTTCGTATTTCGAGGGGCTTATCCTATGCGCCCCTGCATTACACAACTTGAGTCTAGTCCACTCAACTATGTTTCGCAAGCCTCCTGCAAAAAAATTTTCGTATTTTTCGCCCCACCTCACACCCCCTGACCCCCAAACAAAAGCCCCAGTCAAAACTCCCTGTCAAAGCCCCAGTCGAAGCCGCATTGCTATACTGACCGGATTGGGCGCTTGCAGGTTCCCATAACAGCTAAAGATTAAGGACCCCACATGAAAATACTGGTTCTAGGCGCAACCGGCCGCACCGGCTATTTCTTTACCCGCAAAGCCCTAGAGGAGGGTCACACCGTCACCGCCTACGTGCGCAACCCCGACAAGGCGCTAACACTTTTGGGAGCGCACCAAAATCTCACTATCGTTCCGGGAGCCCTGAATGATGCCGAGCAGCTCGCCGCAGCATCCGCCGGGCAGGACGTCATGGTGAGCACCCTGGGACAGAAGGCCACGGTGCGAGAGTTCCTTCACAGTACGTTCCTACAGGAGCGCCTGCCGCTCATCATGCAGGCGGTCACGGGCGCAGGCGTGAAGCACTGCGTTCTGCTGAGCGCCTACGGTGTGGGTGATACGGTACGAACCGCATCCCTGCCCATGCGCCTGGTATGCAAGGTCATCATGCGCGGCATTTTTACCGACAAGGTTAAGGCGGACGCCCTGGTCGCCGAATACCAGCCGTATATTTCGCGGGCGCATCCGGGCAGGCTGACCGATAAGCCCGGTAGGGGCGGGGTGAAGGTGTTTGATATGGCGAGTGTCGAACGCGTTCCGAGCATTCCGACGATTGCCCGTGAGGACGTCGCCGATGCCCTGCTCACTATCACCAAGAACCCCCAGAACGCGGGCACAGATTTTTTGGTGACGATTGGGGACGTTGCCCTACGCTCACCCCAGAAATAAACCGGTAGGCTTAATGACATGACGACTACGAACACCTTCCCCGCCGCCATTCTCTTCGACCACGACGGAACCCTCGTCGACACCGAACCCGTATGGGCTGCCGCAAAGGTTGCTCTCACCGCAGAATTTGGTGGCACCTGGACCGAACAGGACACCCTCGATTGCCTGGGTCTGTCCATGCAGTTCACTCTGGATCGCCTGCGCGAGCGCGGCGTAAACCTGCCGGACGAAGAGATTAATGAACGTCTTGTGGCGAAGGTGCATGATGCTCTGGCGCATCAGCCGGTTGAGTTCCTGCCCGGTATTGAGCGTTTCCTCTCGGAGGTTCGCGAGGCACAGATTCCGGCGGCAGTCGTCACGAATGCGACCACCTCCGTGGCTCGCCGCACCGCGAATGCGGCACCCGAGGGCACGTTCTCGGTGGTTATTGGTAATGATGAGACCACCCACCCCAAGCCGGACCCGCAGCCCTATCTTTTGGCGGCGGAGCGCCTGGGTGTTGATCCGACTCAGTGCGCGGCTCTTGAGGATTCCCCTTCGGGCGTGCGCAGTGCGACCGCGGCGGGTATGCGTGTCATTGTTGTGCCGGGCGAGCTGGAGGTTCCGGCGGAGCTGGGCACCGTGCACCTCAAGCACGAGGAGCTGACCCTGCAGGCGGTGCGCGCGCTGGCGTAGCCGCTTGGTTCGCAAACCGGAAGCCCGGCAGAGAAAGCTCTGCACGAAAACTGAATACGCTTCACCCTAAAGGGCGGGATGCGTGATACGAGATACCGCACATCCCGCCCTTTATGCATGCTTGGGCGGTGAGCCGTGTGGGTTTAAGCAGGAGCTTTTGAGTGAGGACTTGAGGGCGACACAACAGGCAGATGATAATTTATTACGAAGTACTCAGAATAAGCTTGACAGCAGTTCCTTAAAATGATTTACTAATCAATAACGACTTCGGTGGGAATACAAACCTCACCGGACCACAAGCATCACAGCATCATGAAGGAGACCATCATGGCATTCGCAAACTACACCGCACCCGGCCTGACCATCGAAGAAGGCAAGGGCATTTCCGAGGTTCTCCAGGCACGTCTGCACGACCTGAACGACCTGCACCTGCTGCTGAAGCACGCTCACTGGAACGTGACCGGCCCCGGCTTCATCGCCGTTCACGAAATGATTGACCCCCAGGTCGACACCGTCCGCGAATTCGTCGACGCCATCGCAGAGCGTATGGCAACCCTGGGCGCAGCCCCCAACGGTCTGGCTGGCGCACTGGTCGCACAGCGCACCGTCGAGGACTACGCGGTTGGCCGCGCACCCGTCCCCGCTCACCTGCGCGCCCTGAACGACGTCTACACCCGCGTGATTGAGGCTCACCGCAACGCGATTGCATTCGCTGGCGAGTCCGACCCCGTCACCGAGGATCTGCTGATCGGTCAGACCGCTGAGCTGGAGAAGTTCCAGTGGTTCATCCGCTCATTCCTGGAAAACGGCGAAGGCAACATCTAAGCTGCAACCATCTAAGTCGTAGCGTCTAAACTGCAGCCTACTTATGGCGGCACGTCATGTAGGCGTTAGCTTTTAGAGTCACAAGCCGGGCGGGTGCGCTCTCCTTATGGAGGGTGCACCCGCCCGGCTTTTTATGCTCGAAGCTGCCCCGCTTCTTCCCGGCACTTTTACCTTTCCCGCCCCTTGAGTCCTCGCCCGTGCGGTATCACAAAGTACGTTGAGGCGAACAATAACATCGGGTTAGGCCGTCCTAGATTTTCTGTTCGGAGTGCTCTACAGTTGTTCACTGATCAACTCAGAACACACAGATTGAACGCATGATTGTGCGCCCGGGAAATACCCGGCGCGACCCGCATCCGGTGGAAAGAGAGATATGAGCACGCACGCCCCGAACGAGCACGGCGAAGACACGTACGGCGAGCAGACCGAGAAGCTTCAAGCTGACGCGGCCGAGGCCGAAAGGACCGCAGCTGAGGCAACCGAGCACAAGCCGACCCGCCACAGTGCGGTTACTTCCCCCTCCCCCGCGCAGATTAAGCGTTGGCGCCGCTACCTGGCTGATGAAGAGTCGGAGGCGCGCATCTACCGCTACCTGGCTCGCCGTGCCGAGGGCACCGACCGCGAAATCCTTCTGCAGGTTGCTGAGGCGGAGAAGCGTCACCAGCAGCATTGGCGTGACATGCTCGGTGAGCACGCGAATGTGCACGTGCGCCCGTCCATGCAATCTCTGGTGTTGCAGTTCTTGGCGAAGAACTTCGGTTCGGTGTTTATTCTGGCGATGGCTCAGCGCGCCGAGTCCCGCTCCCCCTACGCTGAGGATCCAGACGCTACCGAGGAAATGGCGGCTGACGAGGCAATTCACGAGGAAATTATTCGCGCCCTGGCGACTAATGGTCGCGAGAAGCTTTCGGGTAATTTCCGTGCGGCGGTCTTTGGCGCTAATGACGGTTTGGTCTCGAATCTGGCGCTGATTATGGGTATTACTGCCTCGGGCGCGTCCAGCTCGATGGTCCTGCTCTCAGGTATTGCGGGTCTGCTGGCGGGTGCACTGTCGATGGCGGCGGGTGAGTTTGTGTCTGTGCGTTCTCAGCGTGAACTGCTGGATGCCTCCCAGCCGACCCAGGTGACCCTGCGTGTTGCACACGATTTGGATTTGGATTCGAACGAGCTGGAGCTCATTTACCGTGCCCGCGGCATGGAGCCGGAAGCGGCGCATCACCGTGCGATGGAGCGTTTCGGCTACATGGATTGTGTCTGCGATCCGTCGCTGTCTCACCGCGAGGATGAGGATCGTGAGGAGAATGTGGCTTTGGGTACCGATATTGGTGCCGCCGCTGCTTCGTTTGCGTTCTTCGCTTCGGGTGCACTGGTTCCGATTCTGCCCTATATCTTTGGCTTGTCGGGTGTGTTCGCGATGGTGCTGTCTCTGCTGTTTGTGGGTGCGGCGCTGGGCTTCACCGGCGGCGTGGTGGGCCTGCTTTCGGGTGCTTCCCCGCTCAAGCGCGGTGTTCGTCAGATTCTAATTGGCTTTGGCGCTGCGTTCGTGACCTACCTGCTGGGTCTGGCGTTCGGCACGACGGTCGGCTAGTTACAACACCCCCAATAAGCTCTCGACAAGTGTATATAGCCGCTCTTGCATGTGCCGTAGCTTGAGCGCAAAGAAACCCCCGGCGGGTGATTTAAAATCACACGCCGGGGGTTTTCTATACGTCCGTACCCTGCATGAGGGGTTACCCTACTACGGGCTGAGCCCTATTACGGGTGAATCTCCGCGGTGGTGGCCTGACCGGAAACGCTCTCAGAACCGGTCGCGCCGTTGCCGGAGTAGGTCAGGTTAGCGACCTGCACGCTGGACGTCTGCTTGTACGAAACCCAGCCGTCGTTTGCCGGGAAGCGCAGCTGCGCCGGCATGAAGTTAGTCTGGCTGTAGTACTTGGTGCCGGACTGCTTCATGGTGTACGCCTTGCTGGTGGTGTAGACGATACGACCCTTGAAGGTGTAGGTGCCGTCGGAGTTCTGGGTGATGGTCGGTACTTCTGCGGTCCAGGTGCCAGCGGTCTGTGCGACGGACAGGTACTTTGCCTGGCCTGCGGAGGCTACCAGTTCGGTGGTCTTACCGGTCAGCTTGCGACCGGAGGGGGCCCATGCCTGGCCGTTGATCTTACCGAACTTAAGGAGCGACTGTGCGCTGGCGGCGACGGTGTACTCAACCTCGGTCACGAAGGTTGCGCCAGCTGCGAGGGTGACGCTGCTGCCGGGGATGTAGCCGGTGCCGGTTGCGGTGTCCTTGGTCGGTACGGACCACCAGAAGCCGCTGGAGGACATGTATGCGCCGTTTGCGCCGGTCTGGGAGTTGGTGACGGGGGTGAACTTACCTTCACCGTTGACGTAGGTTGCGCTCTTGGGCTTGGAGGTTGCGTCGTCCCAGTTGATGTCGGAGTCGGGGGTGCCGGAGGCGGTGAAGTGTGCCTCGGGGGTTGCCGGGTTGATGGTGCCGGTGTTGTTGGAGGATGCGTAGCCGACGTAGCCGCCGTTGTTCTGCACGCTGACGTACACGCCGTACTGTACGCCGGGGGTTTCCTTGGATGCTGCGTAGGCGGGCACTGCTGCGGAGGCTGCGACGACGGGTGCAGACCAGACGCCTGCCTTGGCGATGGTGCGGCGAGAGATGGGCTGGGTCATGAGTGTGGTGATCTCCTGTGAGTGGTGGTGTTTCTTGGAGCCGCCCAGAAAATGATTCTGACTAGGCTCAACGCCCTCCAGTATACAAAGGTTCTGGTCATACTTACATCTTTTTGCGGCACTATGTGCACAATCTTACTTTCTAGTGCAATATTTGCTAGCGTTAGAGGGGCGTTAAAAGCACAGATGCCGGTAGCCTCATGGACTACCGGCATCTGCCGCAATACTATGCTGTTTACTTAGCTGCGAAGATTTCGCGCATCAGGTTTGCAGCCTCGGAGGGGGTCTTACCGACCTTCACGCCTGCTGCTTCCAGAGCTTCCTTCTTCGCCTGAGCGGTACCGGAGGAACCGGAGACAATAGCGCCTGCGTGGCCCATGGTCTTACCCTCGGGAGCGGTGAAGCCTGCGATGTAACCGACGACGGGCTTGGTCACGTTTGCCTTGATGTACTCTGCAGCACGCTCCTCAGCGTCACCACCGATCTCACCAATCATGACGATTGCTTCGGTTTCGGGGTCAGCTTCGAAAGCTTCCAGAGCGTCGATGTGGGTGGTGCCGATGATGGGGTCGCCACCAATACCGATAGCGGTGGTGAAACCAATGTCGGACAGTTCGTACATCAGCTGGTAGGTCAGGGTACCGGACTTGGAGACCAGACCGATCTTGCCCTTGCCGGTGATGTTCGCCGGGATAATACCAACCAGGCACTCCTCGGGGGAGATGATGCCGGGGCAGTTGGGGCCGATGATGCGGGTGATCTGCTTGCCGTTCTCGTCCACGGATGCCTTAGCGGCTGCCCAGAACTCTGCGGAGTCCTGAACCGGAACGCCCTCGGTGATGACGACGACGAGACCGATCTTAGCCTCGATAGCCTCGAGAACTGCTGCCTTGGTGAAGGCCGGGGGAACGAAGACGATGGAGACGTTCGCGCCGGTCTTCTCCATAGCCTCAGCTACGGAACCGAACACGTTCAGCTCGATGTCGGAGCCGTCCTTCGCCTTGTGGGTGACGGTGGTGCCAGCCTTGCGAGCGTTCACGCCGCCCACAATGTTGGTGCCTGCTGCGAGCATGCGTGCGGTGTGCTTGGTACCCTCGCCACCGGTGATGCCCTGAACGATGACCTTGGAGTCCTTGTTCACAAAGATAGACATATTACTTCCTTGAAATCCTTTGCTGGCGATTACGCCTTGTGAGCGAGCTCTGCTGCCTTGTCAGCGCCGGAGTCCATGGTCTCAGCCAGAACAACCAGCGGGTGGTTCGCCTCGGAGAGGATGCGGCGACCCTCAGCAACGTTGTTGCCGTCCAGGCGCACAACCAGGGGCTTGGTTGCTGCGTCGCCCAGAATCTCCAGAGCCTTCACGATGCCGTCTGCCACTGCGTCACATGCGGTGATGCCGCCGAAGACGTTCACGAAAACGCTCTTTACCTGCTCGTCGCCCAGAATGATTTCCAGGCCGGCAGCCATAACCTCAGCGGACGCGCCGCCACCAATATCAAGGAAGTTTGCGGGCTTGACGTTGCCGTGGTTCTCACCAGCGTATGCAACGACGTCCAGGGTGGACATAACCAGACCTGCACCGTTACCAACGATGCCGACCTCGCCGTCCAGCTTCACGTAGTTCAGGTCGAACTGCTTTGCCTTAGCTTCCAGCGGGTTCTCAGCGGACTTGTCCACGAGAGCCTCGTGCTCGGGCTGGCGGAATTCTGCGTTGTCGTCCAGGGAGACTTTACCGTCCAGGGCGAGGATGGTGCCCTCGGGGGTCAGAACGAGGGGGTTAACCTCAACCAGGGTTGCGTCTTCCTTAGTGTAGACTTCGCCCAGCTTGACGAGAACGGGAACAACCTTCTCCTGCAGTTCTGCGGAGAAACCTGCTGCCTTAGCAATTTCCTCAGCCTTAGCCTGGTCCAGGCCGACCAGCGGGTCAACCTCGATCTTTGCCAGTGCCTCGGGGCGCTCAGCAGCGAGCTGCTCAATTTCCATACCGCCTTCTACCGAGCACATTGCCAGGTAGGAGCGGTTTGCGCGGTCCAGCAGGAGGGAGAAGTAGTATTCTTCGGCGATGTCTGCGCCGTCAGCGACCAGCACGCGGTGAACGGTGTGGCCCTTGATGTCCATGCCGAGAATTGCCTTAGCGTGCTCGTAAGCTTCTTCGGGGGACTTTGCGAGCTTAACGCCGCCAGCCTTACCGCGGCCGCCGGTCTTAACCTGAGCCTTAATGACGGTCAGGCCGCCAATTTCCTCAGCTGCTGCCTTTGCTTCTTCAGGGGTGGTCGCAACAATGCCCTTGAGCACGGGTACACCGTGCTTTGCGAAGAGCTCGCGCGCCTGGTATTCGAAAAGGTCCACAGGTGTCCTTCTTCTTCGAAGTGGTGCCGAGTACTGGTGCACTCGGCCTGGTCATTAGAGGAGGTTCCCCCGTGTGGTCAGTACGGTGCGATAGGGGTCTCTCGCACCCGGCGCACACGCATCATTGACGCGGGGAATTTCTCTCGTCTCTACTCTATCGGATTCGGCGTGAGCTCGCACTCACAGAGCCCCAAATCTGAGATTTTAGCGACTCAGCTCACAAATATTTTGGGTACATTCCACCCAAAGGCTGTGCACCGGGTAACTAACCCGAACTAGCACTCCCCCATCCGCCGCGAAATACCGGCGAAAATGCGGCGTTTACCGCCGTGCTCTGCAAAGCCCCGGCCACCTTCTCAGCAGGCGGACAACACGCCCGGTACAGCGCACAAAAGAGGGGCGGGAACCTCAGGTACCCGCCCCTCCATCGGCGTTGTTAGGTTCGCACGCCTGACGCGTTAGCTCACCTTCTCCAGCGGCGCGTAACGTAGCAGCAGACGCTTCTCTTCCGAACCGAAACGGACCTTCGCCACGGTCTTATCGCCGCTACCCTCAACGGCGAGCACGCGACCCTCACCGAACTTGGTGTGGCGCACCGTATCGCCGACCGCCAGGGTCGGGATTTCCTTGCTCTGGTGAACGCGGGAACGGTTCGTCACCTTCGAGGAGGCAGCTGCCGCCGCCAGCCCGTAGCTTGCCGAGCCGTTGATATCCGCGGTGGACGGCTCAGAACGGCGTGCGGGGCGGGACTCGTAGGGGTCGTATGAGCCGCGCGAGCCACCGGAACTGTACCCGCTCGAGCCATAGCCGCCCGAGTAGCCGCCGGAACCGTAACTGGAACGAGAACCGCCCGAATAGCCGCCACCGTACGAGTTCCCGTATGAGCTGCCGCCATAGGAACTGCCGCGAGCGCCATACGCACCCATACCGGAGGCACCAAAGCCCGAAAAACCGGCGGTGCGCTTCCACTCGATGAGCTCCTCCGGGATTTCCTCCAGGAAGGGCGAGGGCGGGTTGAACTGGCTCTTACCCCACATGGTGCGGGTTTCCGAGCGGGTCAGGTACAGGCGCTCCATGGCGCGGGTCAGACCCACGTACGCCAGGCGGCGTTCCTCGCTCATTTCCTTCTCGTCGGTCAGGGCACGCTGATGCGGGAACAGGCCGTGCTCCATGCCGGTCAGGAACACCACGGGGAACTCCAGGCCCTTGGCGGTGTGCAGGGTCATGAGAGTGACCATACCCTGCGCCTTCGCCTCGGCGGCTTCGGCGGCAATCTGTGCGGCGGAGGCGTTCTCACCCTCCGCGCTGGCGGGGCGGTTCGGGATTGAGTCGGCGTCGGCGACCAGGGCCACGTGTTCGAGGAACTGCTCCAGGTCGGCGCCGGGGTTCTCTGTCTCGAACTCGACCATGGCGTCGAGCAGCTCGGAGAGGTTCTCCACGCGTGATTCGTCCTGAATATCCTTGGAGGCGCGCAAAGCCGCAAGGTACCCGGTCTGCTCCAGGACCGCTTCCAGGCAGGTTGCGGCGGGTTCGGTGCGGGCAATCTGCGCCAGGTCGTCCATGAGGCGCACGAATTCGGCGTACTTCTTGACCGCGGCGGCCCCCAGGCCGGGGATGTCGGCTGCCTGGCGTGCGGCGGCGTAGAAGGAGATGCGGTTCGCACTCGCGTACTCCGCCACCACGGACTCAGACTTGGCACCGATACCGCGCTTGGGTTCGTTGAGGATGCGGCGCACGTTCACGTCGTCATCGGGGTTGCTCAGGGCGCGCAGGTACGCCAGCGCGTCCTTGATTTCCTTACGCTCGTAGAAGCGGGTACCACCGACCACGCGGTAGGGCAGGCCGGCACGCATGAGCATGTCCTCGAGGGTTCGGGACTGCGCGTTGGTGCGGTAGAAGATTGCGACGTCACCGGGCTGCACGCCGTGCTCATCGGCAAGGCGGTCAATTTCGCGGGTGATGTAGCGCGCCTCGGCGTGCTCGGATTCAGCAACGTAACCGATGATTTTCGCACCCGCGCCGGAGGCGGTCCACAGCTTCTTGGGGCGACGGTCGGGGTTGCGTTCAATGACCGCGTTCGCCGCGGAGAGAATGTTCTGCGTGGAACGGTAGTTCTGTTCCAGCAGAATCGTGTGGGCGTTCGGGTAGTCCTTCTCGAAGTCCGTAATATTGCGGATATCCGCGCCGCGGAAGGCGTAGATGGACTGGTCGGAGTCACCGACCACGGTCAGCTCGGCGGGGGGCACGGCATCCGGGTAGGGGCCGCGGTCAGCAGGTGCCTTCGTGTGGGCGCCGACCAGTTCACGCACCAGCTGGTACTGGGCGTGGTTGGTGTCCTGGTACTCGTCCACGAGGATGTGGCGGAACTTGCGGCGGTAGTAGTTCGCGATTTCGGGGAACTTCTTGAGCAAGAAGACGGTGCGGCCAATCAGATCGTCAAAGTCGAGGGAGTTGGCGGCGCCCAGACGCTGCGTGTAGACGGTGTAGATCTGCGAGATGGTCTTCTCGTACGGGTTATCGCTCGCCACGCGGGATGCGTACGCTTCGGCACTGACCAGCTCATTCTTCAGCGCAGAGATACGGTTGCCCACGGCCTTGGCGGTGAACTTCTTGGTGTCCAGGTTGAGCTCTTTAATGATGAGGCTCAGCAGGCGCTGCGAGTCGGTCGAATCATAAATGGTGAAGGTGGACTTCAGACCCAGGGCGGCGGCCTCACGGCGTAGCACGCGCACGCAGAAGCTGTGGAAAGTAGAAATCCACATGTGCTTGGCGCGCGGGCCGATCAGCGCCTCAATACGTTCACGCATTTCGGCGGCAGCCTTGTTGGTGAAGGTGATGGCGAGAATCTGGCCGGGGGTCGCGCGGTGGGTTGCGAGCAGGTAGGCGATGCGGTGGGTGAGCACGCGGGTCTTGCCGGAGCCGGCGCCCGCGACGATGAGCAGGGGCGAGCCGGAGTGCAGCACGGCTTCTTCCTGGCGTTCGTTGAGTCCGGCGGTGAGGGAGGCGGGGTCAACAGCGTTGAGGCTGTGGGCGCGTTCGCCGTAGGGGTCGGCGGGGTCGAAGTCCTCGCCGTAGCCGCCGACGCGGTAGGCGGGCGGCATGAAGTCGCCGAGCGGGTCTGCGGCGGTGAAGGCTGCGGGTGCGCCGGGTTCAGAAACGGGCACACTATTAGCAGGGGCACCGTAGGCGGGCATGCCGGCAGGCAGGGCGGCGGGTACGTCCTGTGCGGGCGCCTCCATCACCGGAGCATCCATCACTGCGGCGTCCATGGGAGGGGCGTAGTAGTCGTCCTCGGCAGGGGGTACGTCGTAGTAGGGGTCGAAGGGCGGCTCGTCCACTGGTGCAGGGTCTACCGGTGCTGCGGGGGTGACGAGTTCGGCGGCGAACAGGCCGTCCTGTTCGGTGAAGGGCTGCTTCTGCTGTTCGGGCTTGTCGCTCATCGTCTACCTCGCTGCCTAGAATACACGTTCGATATTCCATGCTACCGCATTTGCTTCGCGGCTCCCACCCGTTCGGTCATCCGTCGCCCTCTCATTCGAGCAAAGATAAGAAAACCGCCCGCACCTGCTAATGCAAGCGACGGGCGGTTTCTTGTACCGGGGTGAATGCCGGTTCTGTGTGCCCCCGAGACGATTCGAACGTCCGACACCTTCTTTAGGAGAGAAGTGCTCTATCCCCTGAGCTACGAGGGCGTACCTATCCAGTATAAAGCACCCCGCACCGCAGGTCGGCACAGCCCACGACAAGCCGCCCGCATCCACCGGTAATCGCACCGTGCCCACCCCCGGTCCCAGCCAGCGTTCACCGACCCGTGTTCACCGCCTGAGGACACCCGCACCCGGCGGCAGAACCACTCCTACAATGTACGAATGAGCATCTACATTGACCCGCCCGTCTGGCCCGCGCACAGCACCGTCTTCTCGCACCTCATTTCGGATGTGTCCCTGACGGAACTGCACGAGTTCGCCGCAGCGGCGGGCATCAGTGAGCGTGCCTTCGACCGCGACCACTACGACGTTCCGGCGCACCTCTACGAGGATCTAGTACGGGCGGGCGCGAAGGAGCTCAGCGGCGCGCAGCTGACTCGCACGCTCATTGCGAGCGGTCTGCGGATTCCCCTGAAGGAGCGCCCCGAGAAGATTCGCCCGCGTCTGCTTCGCGCCTGGGAGGCAGCGTTTACACCCCGCCTCAAGCGCATGGAGGTTCCTGCCGAGCTGCGGGCTCAACTCACGGCGCAGGTGGCGGAACTGGGTGAGAGCCTGCTGCAGGCGTGGGAGCAACCGCACCGCGCCTACCACCACAGCGGGCACCTTTCGCAGATGCTCACCGACCTGGACCGCCTCTACGCACATCGCGCGCAGGCAGGTTCTACTCCCCTGGCGTTGATTCTGGCGGCGTGGTTCCACGACGCAGTCTACGAGGGCGCGCCGGGTGAGGATGAACGCCGCAGCGAGCAGCTGGCGGGCACCTCCCTGGAGCCGCTGGTTGCCGCAGGTCTACTGAGTACGGACGAGCTGCAGATGGTGAGCCTTCTGGTGCGTGCCACGGCAACCCACGAGCTACCCGAGTCCGCCGAACTACCGGCGGGCTACGAGGTAACGGATATTGAGTTCTTCCTTGACGCCGATATGGCAATCCTGGCGGCTGATTCGGTACGCTATCGCCGCTACCTGCACGGAGTGCGTAGCGAGTACTCCCATTTTGACGATGAGGCGTTCCGTACCGGTCGTACGACCTTCCTGCGTTCGGTCCTGGGTCGCGAGCGCATCTTCCTCTCCGAAGAGGCCCTCACGCTCTGGGAGGAGCCCGCACAGGCTAATCTACGTGCTGAGCTCAGCGAGTGGGAGCAGGACCCGCAGAGGCTTCTGCAGACTCTGGCATCCTAGCCGCATACACCTAAAACACATACCGCCGAGAATGCACCCACACTAAGGTGCGCTCTCGGCGGTATTTTCATGGAATCTCTCGGGTACACAAATCTCGGGTACACAAAAGGCGCCCACCCGCGTGCGGGGTAGGCGCCTTTTTGAAGTATTTTGGGCTAGACCCAGCTCTTATGCGCTAAGGCTTAGAGAGCGGTGTAGTAGCCGTCAACGGACATCCAGGAGGTGGGGTGCACCAGGGTACCGTTGGTGGGGTTCAGAGCGGAGATCATCTTGCCGTCGCCCAGGTAGATACCAACGTGGCTGTAGCCGTTCTGGAAGACGATGTCGCCGGGCTGGGGGTTAGCGGTCGGGCGCAGCTCGTTCTTCATTGCGTAGGTGAAAGCGGTCAGCTTGATACCGTGCTGAGCGAAAACCCAGGAGGTGAAGCCGGAGCAGTCCCATGCACCGAAGGTCTTGCCGCCCCAAACGTATGCGCCGCCCAGGCCGCTCATTGCGGTTGCAACGATTGCGTCGCGGGATGCGTTACCGGTGGAAGCGGAGGAAGCTGCGGGTGCAGGAGCTGCAACGGGTGCAACGTAAGCCTGCTGTGCCTCAGCCTGGGGTGCTACGTAGGAGGTCTCAACTGCGGGAGCAGCGGGTGCCTCGGTTGCTGCGGGAGCAACGTAGGTCTGCTGTGCCTGAGCCTGGGGTGCAACGTAGGTGGTTGCGGGGGTGTTGTAGCTGGTGTAGTCGAACTCGTAGTTGGTGTAGTCGTAGGACAGATCAGCAGCAGCGGGGATCTGTGCAAATGCGTTCGCGGGAACGGTCGAGCCGAGCAGGATTGCGCCTGCTGCGAGGGTTGCACCTGCGGTACGTACGATCTTCTTAACCATTGATAATTCCTCCATTGCCTGACGAGGTGAGCTGTCGGACTCGAGCATGGATTCGCTCGGCCACCGAAGTGACTTAGCCCCGAGGCTTCTCGATTGAGAAGCCGTATCCCAGCTTGGGGATTGGGTCCCCCGCTTCTGCCATATTGGGTAGACGTTCATCGAAGCGTTGGCAGAACTCAGCGGAACCGCTTCGACGGTGCCCTCTTACGATTAGGATTTGGGCACAGAAAAGAGAATACACAGAAAACTCCCAGTTGTCACCTCTTTCAGCCTTAAATTCCGGGCTTTCACCCCCGGCGGAATGGAGTGGACTGGACTGACTAGCCCCCCGCTTATTTTCGGGAACTTAAGCAGATTAAGGCGCTTGACTAGGCATTTCACAAGGATGCACATTCGCTTTTAATGCACCATCACCCCTTAAGGACAGGGTTCAAAACTCTTAAAAATGACCCTTATCTCTTAAGTGTCCATTCTCAGAGATTGCTCAAGCATCGGCGTTTCCCTCAGTTTCAACCTCAGATTTAAGCGAAAAACACGAAAAATGCACTCGAGCGCAGTTGCTAAAACTCTGTGAGAGGAGTATATGCGCCCGCGCACGCAACCAAACTCTGAAACGCCCGCCCGCTAGGCGCCCCAACCCGAATCCCACCGCAAGACCATATAAACCGCCACAGACACAAAAACGGTGGCACCGCCTCCTCAAGTAAGAAGGCGATACCACCGTTTAAAGCGTAAACTGGGTTAGCGGACTCTCAGAACTAGAGCTTAGAGGCTGCCACCGCGCTTGACCACAATTGCGTTTGCCACGTCCATATCTAGGGAGAGGGTGTCCTCTTCACCATCGGCGTGAACAATCACGTCATCGTTCTGGCCAGCAACCACGGACACCGAAGCGCCGTAGACAATACCTGCGTCAGCCAGCAGCTTCAGCAGCTCAACGTCAGTCTGAATGGACTCGGGGAAGCGAGAAATGGTGAAACGATCCTCGGGACCGGAGTCGCGTGCAGCCAGGGACATGGGCACGGTGCGCTCATCATTCTTCTCGCTAGTGTGGCCCAGGTCCTCCAGGCCGGGGATAGCGTTACCGTACGGGGAGAACTTGGGATCCTTGAGCATCCCCAGGATGCGCTTCTCCACCTTGTCACTCATGACGTGCTCCCAGCGGCATGCCTCTTCGTGCACGTACTCAAGTTCCAGACCAATAATGTCGGAGAGCAGGCGCTCAGCCAGGCGGTGCTTACGCATCACCTCAACCGCCTTGTGGCGGCCTTCCTCAGTCAGTTCGAGGTGGCGATCCGGCTCAACGGTGAGCAGGCCGTGCTTCTCCATACGTGCCACAGTCTGGGAAACGGTCGGGCCGGAGTGCTCCAGTCGTTCAGCAATGCGCGCACGCATGGGGACAATGCCCTCTTCCTCCAGTTCGAGGATGGTGCGCAAATACATCTCTGTGGTATCGATAAGGTCTGTCATATATCTCTCCCAGCTATCACCGCAACAGTGCTTAGATAGCACTGCCTAAGTCGTTACTTATTCAATAATCTATTATGTACTTTTTCAGCGGCTTTTGCCACGGCTTAAGTCATTGAGTCGCCCAACAATAACCGTTGGACGACTCAATACAACACCTTATATATACATTTTGTTAGCCCGCCCCTTAGTAAGAGGAGTGGATAGTAGGCTCTATTCTGCGGACTCAGCCTCGGCAGTTTCCTCTGCAGCAGAAGCGTTCTGCGCGGTTTCACTCTCCGCCGAGTTGTTCTCTACGGGCTCACCGGACTCAGCAGATTTCTCAGCATCAGACTCTGCGTTCTCCTGCGCGGCGTTCTCCTCCAGGTCTTCCGGGCGAACACGGTCAGCCCACGGAACCCAATCCGGAGCGATGAGCGCATCATCACCGGGCAGCAGACCCACCTCGCAAATCGTTGCCACGCGGGAGCGAGGCGCACGCGAGAGGGTAGCAAACCAGAACCAGCCACGGTAACCGGGCAGGGTGCACTCAAAGAGGTGAGTGCTCAGGCGCTCTTCCTCGGCGCGCACGTGGTGAACCAGACCGATAGCGTGTGCCGGGGCGATCTCTCGCACACCCTGCAGCGCTACGTCCTTAGCGGCGGCAAGAATCTCATCCACCTTGGAGGTGCGGCGCAGCTTGTGCGGAACACCCAGGGAGGGGACACCTACCTCTTCATCCAGCGGGGTGAAGGGGTCGGGGGTGGAGTCTTCGTTCTGTTCAGTTTCTTCGGTAGCGGATTCCTCGGAAGTAGATTCTTCAGCAGGCGTCTCAGCCACCTCAGGCTCCTCGGCGTTCACGGAGGGCTGAGTCTCAGCAGGTACAGCGCTACCCTCGTCAGCGCTCTCAGGCGCGGCAGAAGGCACAACGGACTCTGCGGGCGCGTCAGTAGCGGGCGTAGTTTCGGGGAGCAGTTCAATAACCTGTTCAGACATACCCCTATTAAAGCATCTCGCGTGCGCAAACAGTGCGGCCGCTCCCCCAAGCTTCACATACGCTGTGAATTTGGGTCTCAAACCGCTGAATCTGGGGCTTCGCCCACGAACAGCTGTGTGTGAGCTGATACCGTTAAATCCATGAGTAATGAACCCGCACAGGATAAGCACAACGCTGCAGAGCAGACCCCTGCACCCCTGCCCTACGCCGGAGCCATCCGCTGGCTCGGTGCAGGCGGCGCGATTCTCGCCCTGCTTTGTCTGCTCACCGGAGTTGCCATGCTCGTGATGAAGTGGGTTGGGGCAGCGCCGCCCGCCCTCATGAGCCAGATTCCGCTGGTCCTCCTCCCCGTCGCCTTTATTGCCCTCATGGCCGCACTCATTCTGTCGGTTATGCGCCGCAACAAGGCATAAAGATTTGAGCCGCAAGCTCACACACATCATTCACTTATCAAGTACAGCCTGCCATTCAGAGAGAAAGATAGAGTATGTCTGCTGAAGCAAAACTCCTAGTCGTCGATGACGAGTTCAACATTCTTGAACTACTCGCCACCTCCCTGCGTTTCGCCGGTTTTGAAGTAGTTACCGCCGGCAACGGCCGCGAAGCCCTCGAAAAGGCACACGCCGAAAATCCCGACCTCATCGTCCTGGACGTCATGATGCCCGGCATGGACGGCTTCGAGGTGACCCGCCGCCTGCGCGAAAACGGCACCACCACCCCCGTGCTCTTCCTGACCGCGAAGGACGCCACCGAAGACAAGGTCACCGGTCTGGGCGCTGGCGGCGACGACTACGTCACCAAGCCCTTCTCCCTCGACGAGGTTATTGCCCGCATCCGCGCGATTCTGCGCCGTAGCCGCAGCGTCCAGGAAGAGGATGACGCCGTACTGCGCGTTGACGCCCTCAGCCTGAACGTGGACACCCACGAAGTGTTCCTCGGTGACGAAGAGATTGACCTCTCCCCCACCGAGTTCAACCTGCTGCACTACCTGATGCTCAACGCCAACCGCGTGCTGTCCAAGGCGCAGATTCTTGACCACGTGTGGGAGTACGACTTCAACGGCGACTCCTCCATCGTTGAGTCCTACATTTCGTACCTGCGCCGCAAGATCGACAACAACCGTGAAAACCACGAGCCGCTCATCCACACCAAGCGCGGTGTGGGCTACATGATTCGCGGTTCTCGAGGCTAACGTGGCGCTCAAACCCCTCGACCGGATCCCCCAGTCTCTTTCCCTTCGCACCCAGCTGGTGCTCATCACCTCCATGCTCATCGCCCTCTCCATTGCGGTGACGAGCCTGGTGGCGATTTCCGCTCTGCGCGCCCAGATGGTGCACCAGCTGGACGAAGAGATGAAGAACAGCGCCCCCTCACTCGTGCAGCTGGCGACCGTGCGCCCCTCCGGCAATCAGGAACAATCCCTGAGCACCTACCGCCTGTACCTGCTCGACAAGGACGGCAACGTACTGTACTCGCTCAAGTCCGAGGACAGCGAACAGTTCAGCGAGCCGGCGCTGCAGGGCTGGACCGAAGAGAAGGTTCGCAAGCAAAACGAGGAGGCGGTCACCGTAAACTCGGTGGGTAGTTCCTCCGATTGGCGTGTGCTCGCCGTACCCATTGAAGCCAACGACTCTTCAGGTTTGCCGGAGGCGGCCTCCCTCATCATTGCCATGCCGTTGAAACAAACGAACCAGGTGGTCGCCCTCGTGGGTGTGCTGACCTTCGCGTTTGGTTTGGCGACTCTTGCCTCCGCGATTGCGATGACCTGGGTGATTGTGACCCGCACCTTCGAGCCGCTGGCCCGCGTGGAGCAGACCGCCGCCAAGATTGCTGCCGGTGACCTCTCTCAGCGTATTGAGGACTACAACCCGAGCAATGAGATTGGTAACCTCGCGGTTTCGCTGAACACGATGCTCACCCAGATTGAAATGCTCTTCAAAGCCCGCGAGAAGAGCGAGGCGAAAATGCGCCGATTCGTGGGTGACGCTTCACATGAGCTACGCACCCCGCTGGTCAGTATTCGAGGCTACTCGGAGCTGTACCGTCAGGGCGCTCTGCCCACCGACGAGGCCGTTGCTACCGCGATGAGCCGCATCGAATCGGAGTCCAAGCGTATGGGTCAGCTCGTGGAAGACCTGCTGACCCTGGCGCGTATTGATGAGCGCCGCGAATCCAAGCTGGCGCCCTTCGACCTGTTCAACCTGGCAGTGGACGCTAGTAACGACGCCTACGCTACGGCACCCGATCGTGCAGTGTCCCTGGTGGGCCTGAACGAAGAGGTGGCACCGACCTCCGCAACCGTGCTCGGCGACGAATCGCGTCTGCGTCAGGTCGTGGCAAACCTGCTGACCAACGCCATGCGCTACACCCCCGACGGCTCTCCCCTGGAGATTGCGGTGGGCGTGCGCGAAGAGGTTCCCGGCTTCCCGCTGTCCGTGCTGGAGGTGCGCGACCACGGCCCCGGTATTCACGGCGAAGACCGCGAGCGCGTCTTCGAGCGTTTCTACCGCACCGACACCTCGCGTTCGCGTGAGACCGGCGGTACGGGTCTGGGTCTGTCCATTGTGGCTGCGATTATTGAGCAGCACGAGGGCAGGATTCATATTGACGAGACCGATGGTGGCGGTGCTACCTTCGTGATTTCTTTGCCGTTCTATCCGCCGCCCGTCTCGGATGATCAGCTGATGAAGTAGCGCTGATGCATAAACCCCCGGATTGTGGAACTTGAGTGTTCTACGGTTCGGGGGTTTTGCTGTGCCCTGGAGGCGGGACTATATCGCGGCGGGGCGATAACTCGCGGCGGCGCAAGTGAGGAGAGCGCGGGGAGGAGAAGTTGCGCGGCTCAAGAACAGCGGGGGCAACCTCGTGTGCGTCATGGCGGCGTCATTTTCGGGTGGGTTTTCGATTTTTTCGAGATGCCGGAGTGAATCTGGCGGGTTTATCCACAGATTTATTCAATAATCATTTTTCAGCTCATTTGATGCATTTTGAAAGATATAGTGATAACAAGCTTCCGGTCAGGAACTCAGCTCTTTCAGAGATCCAAACCCCAAGCACCACCACGGGGCAACCGCCCCACCCATCTCACATATCTCAAAGGAGAAAACCATGGCACAGTTCAATGTCGATTCCGAAGTCATCGCAGCCAAGAGCGCACAGGCACGATCCTACGTCGCATCCATCACCGCAGACGTCAACGGTATGACCGCATCCCTGCACGATTTGCAGAGCTCCTGGACCGGCTCTGCATCCGCTAACTTCCAGGGTGTGCTGGACCAGTGGCACGCAACCCAGCGCCAGGTCGAAGCATCCATCACCCAGATCAACGAGGCACTCACCCGCGCAGGCGTGAACTACGCAGACACTGAGCAGGCTAACGCCTCCATGTTCGTCGGCTAAGGGGTCAGGGCAATAAGCCCAGAAGCCCCCAGGCAGGCGGCACGCAGGGCGGCTAAAAGGTCCGGCCGCACGGCACACCGCCCGCCAGATTCGCCAGAAGGTGGCGAACATTTATTGAGAAAAACCCCGCCGCATCCTCGCAAGTGAGGATGCGGCGGGGTTTTATTGCACGAAAATCTTTGGGCTCAAGAGCCCAATCCTTAGGAGCTGAGCGTTAGAAGCTCAGCTTTAGGAGGCGGGGGTCTCCTGGCGGAATCGCAGACGCCACAGACCGCGCTCAGCGTCGTAATGCCAGATGCTCGAACGGCTCACGCGGCCACGCGCGGTGGCAACCGCCGCCATGACCAGCACGCTGGAAGAGTCCAGCACCTGCACGCCCTGCTTGAGCGGGGCACCCTGCTGGGTGAAGGCGCGTTCACGGTACTGCAGCACCGAGGAGCGGGACACCGACTTGCCGGTGGCGGTCACCCACACCAGTCGCTCGTGCAGCATGGATTCCAGCTGCGCTGCTTCCATGGCGGAGCCGCGGCTTTCGAGCAGCTGTTCTGCGGCGGAGGCTTCCTCAGGGTTCAGGACAGCGGGGTTCGGAGCAGGCGCGGCGGGAGCGGTGCGCGCGGGAGCAGAAGCGGGCGCTTCCTCCACGGGTGCCTCAACCTGAGCGGACTCTACGGTCTGTGCGGGCGCCGCGGCGGGCTCTACGGCAGGCTCTACCGTCTGCTCTTCTGCGTGTTCTTCCGTCTCACCCAGCAGTTCCGCCGGGTCAACATCGTTCGGGTCCAGACCCGCGAACTCTTCCAGACCGGTCAGGTCATCCTCTTCTTCCGCCTGCGCGGCAGTGGATGCCTGCTGAGCGGTCTCCTGCTGGAGCGCCAGTGCCTTTGCGTCACGCTCGGCGGCACGCTCTGCCGCGAGCGCCAGCTGTTCCTTGCGGGTGCGGACCGCCTCCGGGTCGGGGGCGTTCACCGCGGAGGCGGGGCGCAGCAGACCTGATAGGCGCAGGCTCTCCACGCCGCGCTGGGCGTTCTCAATCTCGGCTGCGGTGAATTCCTGCACGGGCAGGTGGGCATCCGCGGAAGACTCGGAGGGCGCCGGCTCAGAGAGCGCAACCTCAGGGAGGGCAGCGTCCAAGAGGGCAGGTTCTGCAGCCGGAGCGTTCACAATCGGCGCTTCAACAGCCACAGGCTCCACAGCCGCAGCCGCAGGTTCAGCAGACGCGCCGAAGCCGGGGCCGTGCGCAGGTTCGCGGCCCTCCTGATAGGCGCGCGCGGCACCATTCGCCAGGGAATCCGCCTTCTCGTTGAGCTCGTGACCCGCGTGGCCCTTCACCCAAATAAACTCGTAGTCGCGGCCGGTCAGCGCCTGATCCAGCGCCTCCAGCAGGTCGCGGTTGAGCACGGGCTTGCCGTCGGACTTCTTCCAGCCCTTCTTCTTCCAGCCGGGCATCCACTTGGTCAGCGAGTTAATGACGTACTGGCTATCGCAGTACACGCGCAGCTTCGCCTCCGGGCGGGATGCGGTCGCCTCAAACAGGTCCAGAACAGCCTTAAGCTCACCCATGTTGTTGGTGCCGTGCGCCCAGCCGCCGCTCGCCCAGTGGTCGTCGTCGATATACCATGCCCAGCCCGCCGGTCCGGGGTTGCCCAGCGCCGAGCCGTCTGCGGCGGCAATGATCTCTTGCGTGCTGTTCACGGTGCCTTCTTTCTGCGCCGCCGCTCTATCGTGCGGGCGGCTGTCCGTAATGATGTCTGTGATGACTTTACCGCACCGGCGGCGAGGGTGCGTAGCGCGCGGTTACAGCTGTGGACAACCTCAAGCAGACTTGTAGCGCCATTTGCCGTAATGCCGGGCGGGTACACTAAACCTATGAGCTATTCTGCCCCCGAAACACCCAGCGCACAGCGCCCGGAGCCCCCTACCGCCCGTCCGAGCGAGCGCGTGCAGATTTTCGCTCTTCCTACCCGCACGATGTACGGCTCCCTGCGTTTTAGCTGGTTGAGCTACCTGGGGCTTGCTGAGCAGCAGCATGCGGCGCAGTTGCCGACCTCCACGGCGGCGGTCAGCTACCTGAGCACTCAGGCGCTCATGCGCGCTATGGCGGCGGCGCGTCTGGATGTGCCTTCCAGTGCCGCTTCTGAGATTGAGGTGGATCGTTCCTGCACCCTGTGCACCAGCGGTAAGAAGCACGGTAAGCCGCGTATTGCGGGCGTAAATTTCAATATGTCGCAGGTGAATCCGCTGGTGGTGGGTGCGTTTAGCCGTAATTCCTCGGCGGTGCTCGGCGTGGATGTTGAGACTCTGGATGCGCGCCTGTTCTCTGGTTTTGCGCGCCTAGCGCTCTCCAATGAAGAACGCTCTTTCTATGAGCGGGCGGCGCAGGAACGCCCCGCGCCCGTACTGCACCTGCTCTCGGTGGCACTGTGGACCGCTAAGGAGGCGGTGCTCAAGGCGACCGGCCACGGTCTGAGCGTGGTGCCGTCCCTGGTTCGGGTGCAGCTCACCGATGCACTGCTGGATGCGCTCGAACTTGCCATGAACGAGGAGGTCCCGGGGGACCTTCTGGGCAGCGGCACTCCCGAGCCGACCGCCCTACGTGTACTGACTCAGGACAGCTTGACCGCGCGTGCTACCTTTAGCGCACCCACACCTCAGGGCGGCGGCGAGGCTATCGAGCGAAGCTTTAGCCTGCAGTGGGTACCCGTGGCACTGCCCGACGCGGAGAACCCCGAGCATGCGCAGAAGATGCTCATCGCCCTGGCAGTGGAGAACCCGACCGAGGGTGAGCCCGCGCAGATTGAGGCTCAGCTTCTGCCGGTGGCTACTCCCCTGGAGCTCAAGCGCCTGCTCACCGATTAGTCGCGCTCAATCCCCTAACACCTGATACAACGACGGAACGCGCCCGCCATGCCAGCGAGCGCGTTCCGTCGTTTTATTCAGTCATCGTATTCAGTCGTCGTATTCTGCCTCGTCAAGGCGTTCAAGACAGAGCCTAAGGGGTATCCTCACCCAGGGTATCCACGCCCAGGGCGCGGCCAAAGCTACCGAGCTTCGTACCGGTCTCGGTGTGCTCCAGCTCCGGGTCGGACTCAGCCACAATACCCGCACCGGCGTACAGGACCGCCTCATCCGGGCTGACCTGGGCACAACGCAGGACCAGCGCCCACTCGCCATTACCCTCGGCGTCCATGTAGCCAACCAGGCCGCCAAAGTAGCGGCGCTCGAAAGACTCCAGCTGGCGAATCAGTTCCAGCGCCTTCTCAGTGGGGGCACCGCAAATCGCGGGGGTCGGGTGGATCGCGCGGGCACCGTCCAGGCAGGTCAGCCCCTCCTTCAGCACGCCGTCGATGGGGGTCGCCAGGTGCCACAGCTGCGGGGTTTGCAGCAGCGAGGGCACCTGCGGTACGTTCAGCTCCTCGGCAATGGGGGCCAGGCGCTTGGCAATGTCGTTAATGACGTAGGCGTGCTCGTGGCGGTCCTTCGGCGAGGCGAACAGGCGGTCGCGAATCGCCTCGTCCTCGGCGCTACCGGGCTCGGCAATGCGCGGGGCGCTACCGGCCAGCGGGTGGGTCTTGAAGGCGCGACCCTCGGTGCGGAACACCAGCTCCGGGGAGGCGCCCATCAGGTAGCTTCCGCTCATGCCGCGCTCGCCCTCGGGCAGGCGCACCGCAAAGTTGAAGGCGGAACGCTGCTGGGCGCGCAGGTTGTTGTACAGCGCCTGCAGGTTGAGGGCGCCGGGTGCGTAGCGGGCGGTGAGCACACGCGAAAGCACGATCTTGCTCAGCTCACCCGCCTTCATGCGTTCCACGGCGGTCGCCACGGCGGTACGGAACCGGTCGTTCTGCCTGCCGGTGACCGATACCGGTTCGGCAAGTTCCACGGTCTGCTCGGGGACCGGCACCTGCTGCTCCTCCAGGCGTTCAGGCACGAAGAGGTAGGCGGGCATATCGGGGTCAAAAGGAATCAGACCCACGACGGCGCTACCGGCACGTTTCGCCTCGTCCAGGGCATTATCGAAGGTGACAGGGGTCATCGCACCGGATGCGCGCAGGACGCGGGTGCCGGTGGCAAAGATAAAATCGGGAAGGTTCGTCATCGTACTTCTATCAGTGGTGTGCGGGTTCGCGCCAGAAGCATTTAGGATATATGCGGGCGCGGGTACAGTCCGGGCTCGGAGTACCGTTAGAGGGTCGCGCCGCCGTCGGCGACAATCTCCTGCATGGTGATGTGGCGTGCCGCTTCAGAAATGAGGAAAGCATTCACCGAGGCAATATCCGCCGGGTCGGCAATACGGCGCAGCGGAATGCCCAGGCGGAAGGTTTCCGGGTTACCGGCAATCGGCAGGGCGGAGCGGTCCTCACCCTCCCAGGCGTCAGTCACCATGGGGGTTCGGGTGGTGCCGGGGCAGACCGAGTTCACGCGAATACCGTGCGCGGCAAGCTGCAGACCGAAGCTGGAACTCACGCGTGCTGCCGAGGCCTTGGACGCACCGTAGGCACCAAACTCCGCGCGGGGCACACGTGCCGCGTTGGAGGCGACCGTCACCAGGGAGCGGCTGTTGGTCGGGTCGGTTTCCTGCTGGTCAATCATGATGCGCGCGAATTCGCGCAGGCACAGGAACACGCCGTCGGAGTTGACCGCGTGCAGGCGCTTCCAGGTGGCGAAGCTGGTTTCCAGCAACGGCTGGCTGTGGGCGATGCCCGCGGCGAGCACCGCACCGGTGATGGGTTCGTCGAGTGCCGCTACAGCGTTGGCGAGGGCGGTGACGGACTCTTCGCTCGTAACGTCTACGGCGCGGTAGCGGAAGATCGCGTCCCCGTAGGTACCGAAGGAGGCAATGGGCTGCTCCGCAAGGTCAGCCGCAAACACCGAATAACCGTTCTTGATGAGCTGGTGGACGGTTGCCTCACCAATACCGCCGTTCGCGCCGGTCACAATGACCCAGCTCATGCGCGCGCCTCCTCAGCAGTCTCAGCCTTCTCAGCACCTTCTGCAGCATGCAGGTCGGCGAGTACATCGGCGGTGTTCAGCACGCGGGCGCAACGACCCGAAGCGTACTCGCACGCTATGCGGTGCTCCTCCTCCGAAAAGTCGGCGAGCGCATCGGCAACCATGAACGGCTGAATGTCGCGCATGAACGCCTCCAGGGCGGTGGTTAGGCAGCCAATGTGCGCGTACACGCCGCCGATAATGAGCTGGTCGCGGCCGGATTCCTTGAGCAGATCTTCGAAGGGGCTGCGCACGAACGCGGAGTAGCGCCACTTGGTCAGCACGGTGTCGCGGTCGGTGGGTGCAAGTGCGTCAAGCACGCGGGCGGATTCGTCATTCTGCAGGCCATCGCCCCAGAAGTCGATGAGCAGGCGGCGGTCTTCGGGGTTCTGGCGCGGCGGCTGCGCGGTGTAGTAGACGGGGATTCCTGCTGCGTGGGCGGCGTCAATGAGGCGGCGCAGGTTCTTGATGGCGACGTTAATCTGGGCGTCCGGGTTGGCGTTGCCCTCACCCAGATTGGCGCCTTCGAAAGCTTGGACGAAGTGCACCTGCATGTCGTGCACGAGCAGTACAGCGCGGGAGGGGTCCACGGGCCAGCTCACTCGGTTGCTGTGTTCACGGTCGACGTAGGTGTAGGGCTTAATTTTGGGCAGTGCCATGATTCTCCCGGTTCGTGCCTTTGGTTTTCGGTTGTATGCGCGGCGCAGGCGGTGCGCTGTGGTGGGTGTAGCAGCGAGTGGGTGTCTCCTCCGAGCCCTCTCGCGCTGACCACCCAATCGGTGAGCTTGCGCTTATCTCATAACCATCTTAGGGCATGCTTAGCTACTAGGTATATATGAGCCTTAACAAAAATGCTTCCCCACCCGCACCTCCGTTGACAGCACAACGGGTGGGACGGGCAGGGAAGCACTCAGACAAGCAGAAACGCTATACGAACCGCGAATTCAGCCGCGATTCTAGTTCAACTAATTTACGGGCGCCGCGACGGCAAGAACCTCATTCAGACCCTCAGTGATCGAGGGGTGAGTGTAAATCTCATCGCGCAGCTGCGAAGCAGTAATGCCGTGGCGCATCGCCAGAGCCACCAGGTTAATAACCTCCATGGACTCGATTACCAGCAGCTGGGCACCCAGAATCTGGTCGCTCTGCGCGTCAATCACGAACTTCATGATACCGCGCGGGTTCTCCTGGGTCTTCGCACGCGGCATCGCGGCAACCGCGGCAACAGGCTTCGAAGCGACCTTCACCTTGTGGCCAGCCTCAATCGCCTCACGCTCGGTCAGGCCCACGGAAGACAGCGGCGGGTTCATGTAGATGGTCGAAGCCACTGCCTTGCGGTCCTTGGTGGAGCGGGAACCGTCACCGACCAGCTGAGAGAGCACCACACGGTAGTCATCCATGGAAATGTAGGTGAACTGCGGGCCGCCGTTCACGTCACCGAGCGCGAAAATGTTCGGCACGGTGCTGCGCAGGTGCTCATCCACGACAATTGCGCCGCGGTCGTTGGTTTCGATGCTGGTGTTCTCCAGACCCAGACCCTCGGTTGCGGGCTTGCGGCCGGTCGCAACCATCACGTAGTCCACCTCCAGCTCCCGGGTAGCGCCCTCGGAGTCGAGGTAGGTCACGGTCACCGAGTCAGCGCCGTCCTTGAAGGACTGCACACGCACGCCGGTGTGAGCGGTAATGTCCTGATCTGCGATAATCTCGCGGGCAACCTGGGCAACGTCCTCATCGTAGCGTCCGAAGAGGGCGGGGGCACCGTCCAGAATGGTTACCTCAGTGCCGTAGGAGGAGAAAATACCGGCAAACTCAACACCGATGGGGCCGCCACCGATGATGCCCAGGCGCTTGGGGCGCGGGGTGAGCTTCTGCAGCTCGGTGGAGGTGAGCACACGCTCAGATTCGCGGACGCCCTCAATCGGCGGGATGACCGACACGGCGCCGGTGTTGACGATGAAGTAGTCGGCGGTAACGCGCAGGGTGTCCTCGCCCGCGGTAACCTCAACCTCGGTGTCGGAGATGAAGCGTGCGTGACCGTCAATGAGCTTGGCAGTCTCGTTGGACAGCAGGATTTCGCGGTTCTTGGCGCGCATCATGCCGGTCAGCTTGTCACGGAAAACCACGGCGGATTCGTAGGCGGCGTTTGCCTCTTCAAGGGTGCGCTCGCCGCTGGCACGGAACTCGTCGGCACGGTGCACGAGCGCCTTGGTGGGTACACAACCGATGTTGATGCAGGTGCCGCCATACATGCCGGTGGATTGTTCGATGAGAGCAACGTTCTTGCCGGTCTTGGCGTAGGCGCCGGCGAGGGTCTTGCCGCCCTTGCCGAAGCCGATGACGACCATGTCAAAGTGCAGGTGAGCGGGGGTGGTCATACTATTCTCCTGTGAAATTTAGATGATGATGTGTTCGCAGAATTCAACGGGAAGAAATGAGTATTATTCCCGTGCGCCACATTTTTTCTTGGCCCCAGCCGCCCCTCAGCCCGTGCGGGCGTAGACTGAAACTACCCGGCTCCCTACGAGAAGCCAGCCTACGAGCAGCCAACATTTTCAGGAGGACTTTATGAAAACCCACGATATTCTGCGTGACGCCGCCAGCCGCCCCGGCATCGAGGCCGCCGTAGCCGTCAAAGGGCTATCAGCGGAGGCGCTCAACGCCCACCCGTGCGGGCACCCGAACTCTATCGCCTGGCTGCTCTGGCACGCCGGACGACAGATGGACATGCAGCTTTCTGCTCTGAACGGTCAGCCGCAGGTCTGGGAGGCTCAGGGCTTCAGGGAACGTTTCAACCTGGGCGAGCTTGGCGACACCATAGGTTACGGCCACACCCCCGAGCAGGCACGTTCCATCGTGGTTGCAGATTCTGCCCTGCTGGTGGAGTACCTTGTGGCAACCGGCGAGGCGCTCGCGGCCTACGCGCAGACGCTGAGCGAGGCTGATTTGAGCGAGGTTATTGACCGTTCGTGGACTCCGGCGGTGACTCGCGGTGTGCGCCTGGTCAGCCTGATTGACGACGCAGCCCAGCACGTAGGCCAGGCGGCGTACGCGGCGGGTATTCTCGCGGCACAGGATTTCGCGGCGCAGGGATAGAATTTCACGCCCGCTAGAGGGGAACGAAAAAGCGGTGGCGGGCAACCCCGATAACACCGCGAGCAGATAATATTTCGGCGAGAAGATAACGGACTGTTATCTGCTCGCGCATCTTGTGTCTTGTTTCGCCTCGGTTACAGCGTTCTTACCCGTGATAGAATCCACAGTATTATGAGACGCACCACAGACCCTTCGCCTGAGCACCCTGAATCACCTGCGTCGCGCATTCCAACAAACACACCAGACGCGACCGCAAAACCCACATCAGCAACGCCGCTGAACGCACGCGGGCAGCTCACGCTCCTGACCGCGCAGGTTTCTGATGCTCTTGCGTCCAGTATCCAAGCTATCGCCATGCCCCTGCTGACCTACGGCGCCACCGGCGACCTCGCCCACTCCGCTATCGTCATGGTCGTCGAGGCAGTCCCCGTCATCCTCTTCGCACCATTCGCAGGCGCTATCGCCGACAAATTCAACCGCAAAACCCTCACCGTCAGCTTCAGGCTCGCCAGCGCCGCCCTACTCATCGCATCCCCAGCCCTCTACGCCGCCGCAGGACTACCCGCCTTCCTCACCATCGCATTCCTCGTCTCAACCTTCGGCACCTTCTCATCCCCCGCAGCCTCCGCCGCCATGCCCTCCCTGCTCGGCGACGACTACCAAAAATACATGGCACGCCGCGGCAGCCTCATCTTCCTCGCCCAAACCCTCGGCCCCACCATCGCAGCCGCCGTCGCATCCTTCACCACCCCAGCCCTCGCCGTCGGATTCGCAGGCACCCTCAACCTGCTCGCTGCCCTCACCGTCGCCACCATACGCAACTACGACCTCACCCACGCCGAACGCACCGCCACCGTGCAGGAACACCACACCGGCAGACTCCTGCGCGAAGGCGCCGCCTACACCGCACACAACCCCATCGTGCGCGGTATGCTCACCTTCTGGTTCCTCTCCATCGCCGCCGTACCCATCACCACCCTGCCCATGCTCGAATACCTCACCCGCGGCCTCGGGCACGACTACACCGCCTTCGGAATCGCAACTTCCGTCTACGCCGCCGGATGCGTGATCAGCTCCTGGCTTTCAGCCAAACTCGGCGTCGGTACAGGCGCCGGGCGGGTGCGTATGACCAAACGCGGGTGGATGTGCATCTCCGGACTCGGCTACGGCGCCGTTTGTCTGAGTATGGGACTACACCCGGCGCTGTGGGCGGTACTCGTGCTCTGGTTCATCTGGGGCATGTTCTACGGACCCGAAGAAGTGCTCGGGCAAGTCCTCTTCGCAGACGCTATCGACGAACACATGCGCGGGCGCGTCTACAGCTTCATGGGTGTGGTTTTCTCCCTAGCGGGTATGGTCGGGTACCTCATCACCGGATGGGCGGTACCAGCGTTCGGCGCGATCAACACCATTGTTACCGGAGGGGCACTCTTCATCATCGCCACCGTATTCACGTTCATTCTCGGCCCGACTGCGCGAGCGATACGGGCGCAGGAATCGCGGAATGAGGCAAAGAGCCGTGCGGGTGCATGACTGTGCTCTGTATATCGCCTCGGGGCATCATCGCCTCACCTCCGCCACGTTGCGGGCAACCCTGATAACACCGCGAGCAGGTGATTTTTGGCCGAGCATGCAGGAAAAATACTACCTGCTCGGCCAAAAATCACCTGCTCGCGCCCTAGTGTTATGTATCTGCTCGCGGACTTGGGATAGGAATGAGCGCTTGACCCGAGAAACCTACCCGCGCTTCAGCAACGTCATAACCTCATAGTGGTCCGTATGCGGGAACATGTCCAGCACACGGCCCTGCACCGGCGCATACGAGGGCATACGCTCCAGATCCTTCGCCAAAGTCACCGCGTTACAGCTCGAATACACCACACGGTCAATACCCGAACCCTCAATCCACGCACACAAGCTCTCACCAATACCGCGGCGCGGCGGATTCACCACCAGCATCTGCGGCACCGCGCCCGAAGACACCGCGAACTCCGGCGCGTCCTGCGCCGAAAAGTTCACGCCCTCCAGCCCATACTCAGCCACCGTGCGCTGCGCCGAAGCGACCGCCTCCGCACTAATCTCAATACCCGTCACCGAACCGCCGTCCATCACCGAAGCGGCATGCAGGGCAAAACCGCCCACGCCGCAGTACAAGTCCCACAGTGAGCGCGGAGCCACCTCACGCACCCACTCACGACCCTGCGCGTACATCGCCTCAGCGACCTTCGTGTTCGTCTGGAAGAAGCTCTGCGGACGCAAATGCAGGGTCAGGTCATTCACCTGCATCGGCAGGGTCTGACGCTCCGAGAGAATAATCTCCTCATCACCCTCAACGCGCGCCACCGGCTCACGCAGCAGGTTCACCGACAGCACTGCCAGGTTCGGCAGCCGCTCCTGTAGCCAGCCCATCTGGCGGCGAATCGGCACCAGAAGCTTCTTCGAACGCAGCACGAAACGCACCATCAGCTCACCCGCCGCCGAAGCAGTCACCAGAATATTCTTCAGCTCACCGCGACGGTTCGGAATGTCATAAGGGGTCAGGTCTGCACGCTGAATCAGCTCACGCAGCACCGGTATAGCCGCCTGAATCGGCTCCATATAGAGCGGGCATTCGCCAAGATCAGTGGAGGCACCCGTGCGGTAATCCACGATGCCGAGGGTCGGGTTCTTCGCCGAACCGCCCACCACGAGCTTCGCCTTGTTGCGGAAGCCCGCCTCCGCACTGGTCACCGGGTCCAGCCACTGTAGCTGCGGGTAGTTAGCGAGCAGGGCGCGGGCATGCTCCTGCTTCGCCTGCACCTGCGCGGTGTAGGCGGTCTCAATGCTGGGGCAGGAGGAGCAGAGGTCATCACGAAAATAGGCGCATTCCATAAGGAGCCATTCTACCGCCTCCACCGCCGGGACAGGACGCACGGGCACACAAAAGCGGGGGCGGCCACCCTTCATGGGTAGCCGCCCCCGCCTCATACGGATGCGTGGACCTGCGCCGGTTTGGGTACCAGCGCCGGGTCATCGCCGAAGGCCACTTCGTGCCCTTCGGATTCCATAACTTTTTGCCCCATCAGGGACAAAAAGTTATTACATCATTCCGCCCATTGCGTCCGCACCGGGAGCAACCGCACCAGCGGGCTCCGGCTTGTTCGCAACAACAGCCTCAGTGGTCAGGAACAGACCAGCAATAGACGCAGCGTTCTGCAGAGCCGAACGGGTCACCTTCACCGGGTCAGCAATACCAGCAGCCATCAGGTCCTCGTACTCGCCGGTCGCAGCGTTCAGACCGGTACCAGCAGGCAGGGAACGAACGCGGTCAACCACAACGCCCGGCTCCAGGCCAGCGTTAGCAGCAATCTGCTTCAGCGGTGCGTCAATAGCCACGCGCACAATGTTCGCGCCGGTCGCCTCATCGCCGGTCAGCTCCAGCTCGTCGAAGACCTTCACGCCAGCCTGAATCAGAGCAACGCCACCACCGGGGACGATACCCTCCTCAACAGCAGCCTTAGCGTTACGCACAGCATCCTCAATGCGGTGCTTGCGTTCCTTCAGCTCAACCTCAGTTGCGGCACCAGCCTTCAGCACAGCAACACCACCGGCGAGCTTAGCCAGGCGCTCCTGCAGCTTCTCACGGTCGTAATCGGAGTCAGAGTTAGCGATCTCTGCGCGGATCTGAGCAACGCGACCCTCAATAGCCGCTGCGTCGCCTGCACCCTCAATGATGGTGGTCTCGTCCTTGGTCACAACGACCTTGCGAGCGGAACCGAGCATGTCCAGGGTTGCTGCGTCCAGGGACAGGCCAACCTCTTCGGTAATGACCTGGCCGCCGGTCAGGATAGCGATATCAGCCATCTGAGCCTTACGGCGGTCACCGAAGCCCGGAGCCTTCACAGCAACAGACTTGATGGAGCCGCGCATCTTGTTCAGCACCAGCAGAGCCAGAGCCTCACCCTCAACGTCCTCAGCAACGATCAGCAGCGGCTTGCCGGACTGCATGACCTTCTCCAGGACGGGGACGAGGTCCTTCACGTTCGAAATCTTCTGGTTCACAACCAGGATGTAGGGGTCCTCCAGGACTGCTTCCTGACGCTCCGGGTCGGTCACAAAGTAACCGGACAGGAATCCCTTGTCGAAGCGCATACCCTCGGTCAGCTCCAGGTGCAGGCCGAAAGTGTTGGAGTCCTCAACGGTGATGACGCCTTCCTTGCCGACCTTCTCCATTGCCTCAGCAATGAGCTTGCCGATCTCAGCGTCGCCAGCGGAAATAGATGCGGTTGCAGCGATCTCTTCCTCGGTCTCAACTTCCTTCGCGGAGGAGAGCAGAGCCTCGGTCACAGCCTCAACAGCCTTCTCGATGCCGCGCTTGAGGCTCAGCGGGTCAGCGCCAGCAGCCACGTTGCGCAGGCCCTCGCGAACCAGTGCCTGAGCCAGAACGGTAGCGGTGGTGGTACCGTCACCTGCGATGTCGTCAGTCTTCTTAGCAACTTCCTTGACGAGCTCCGCACCAATCTTCTCGTACGGATCCTCCAGCTCGATTTCCTTCGCGATCGAGACACCGTCGTTGGTGATGGTGGGGGCGCCCCACGCCTTCTCCAGCACAACGTTGCGGCCGCGGGGGCCGAGGGTCACCTTCACTGCATCGGCGAGGGTGTTCAAACCGCGCTCAAGGCCGCGGCGTGCCTCTTCGTCAAAAGCAATGAGCTTTGCCATAAGTGTCCTCCTGGACGATCGGATTTTTTCCTTCACCCTTGCGGGTGCGGTACATCTAAAATCGGGTGGTTGCCCCTCCACAACGCCCCGGTTACGGAGGCGCGGGCAGAGTAGGGCATAAAGTACCCGAATGCTACATCAATTGTGGCACCCGCACCGGCATGGAGCAAACGTTTAAGCCCAAGGTTGAAGGGTTAATCGCCCAGTGCTTAATCTGCGCTCATTAAGCCTGCCTACAGGGGCGTTAATGGTGTGCCCGCCGGGAGTGCGTGAGGGGTGTTAAAAGCATCAACCCCACCCGGCGCATCAGTGGAATTGCGCGGATGGGGTTGAGCAGAAGTCGTTATGGCAGAAACAGTGGGCACGGGCTTAGATTCGCGGACTTAGATTCACTGGGGCAACCGCCCGAACCTATTCCGCCGCAGTAGCGGAGGCGGTGTAATCCGAGGACAGAATCACGATGACCTCGTGGTTGCCCATCTGCACATCGGAGGTTGCCTGACGCACCTGAGTAATGCCCAGTTTCGAGGCGATACTCTGTGCCTGCGACTGGTAGCCCTCAGCGTAGTAGACCACGCTGGTTGCCGGTGCCACACCCGTGTAGTTTGCCGTCTCGCTGATGGTGTAACCGGTCAGCAGAGCCGCCGCACCGGAGGCGCTACCCGCCGGAGCCGCCGCATTGTAGACCGCCACAGAGATGGACTCAGCCAGACCGGTCTTCGTGGCGCTTGCCGACGCAGAAGCCTTAGCCGGCGCAGAGGACGCCGACGCACTTGCGGGGGCGGAGCTGCTCTTCGCGGTGGACGCCGAGTACTGCGGGGAGGCGGTGCGCGGCGCGTACACGTACATTGCGCCGCCGATGAGCAGACCAACTACGCCTGCAGCTACCAGGGGGATAGCGCCCTTGGGGCTCTTTGCCGGGTCAGCATTGACCGCGCGGTAGGTTCCGCGGCGGGCGGTATTTTCGTCTACCTCATCAAATTCGTCGCGGGGGTAGCTCATTTATCCTCATTTCACGGGTCTCTGTTTACCGGCTGGTACCGTGCCTCCCTGCCTGGCACGCGGGCGCGGCTGCAGAAGGTGCGGTCTTGGTGTTCTAGTACCTAGAGTACCGGCTCAATTAGCGAGAACCAATGTGAACGCCCCGCAACCGGCTGTGAAAGAGACGGACACCGCACAGTGTTCAATCTCTGGTTGAACCTAAGGTGTGCGGGGTTGGATGCAGGAGTTGGAAGGCTCGCACGGCTCCCGCAATTCGAGCCCCTAGTCAGCGTCTCGGCGGGCGCGCAGAACGTCGATCATCTGCGGCGCTGCGGCGCGTACCCGCTCATCATCGAGCATCACATTCAGGCGCTGATAGTAGGCAATCGGGGTGAAACCGGCGGCGATAATCGCCTTCTCCTTGGAACCCTGGTGCTTGAAGCGGCGGCGCTCCACCTCAAGGATGCGGCGCTCCACCGGGGTCAGCCCGCCGGGTTGGCTCTGGGCTTCCGGCTGGTTTTCTATTTCCGCCTGGCTCTGCGCTTCTAATTGGCTCTGTGCTTCTGGCTGGCTCTGTGCGGTTTCAGCGCGTTCCTGTTCTGACACGTTCCCTCCTGTCTGTAGCTCGCCCGCTGCGGCTGGCGTCTCCTAGCGTGTGTATTCGTCATCCCCTAGTCTAGAAGAGAAACCCAGCCTAGAAGAGAACCCTAGCCTAGAGGAGAGCCTCAGTCTAGAAGAGAACCTCAGTCTAGAGGAGAAGTATTCATCCCGCACCCGGCCCCGTCACCGTCCGGGTCGCATCAGCCCCAGGAGATTCATGAACCAGCCCCTCAGCAACATTATGAGCGAGGATTGGGCGGCAGCACTCGCCCCGGTCGAAGAGCAGATTCACGCCATGGGCGCTTTCCTGCGTGAGGAGCACGCGGCGGGGTATCGTACTTTCCCGCCTGCCGCTGATATTTTCAATGCGTTCCGCCGCCCGATGAGCCAGGTGAAGGTCCTCATTATTGGCCAGGACCCCTACCCTACTCCGGGCAATGCGATGGGTTTGTCGTTCTCGGTGCACCGCGGTATGCCGTTGCCTCGTTCGCTGAACAATATTTACAAGGAACTTGAGGACGACCTGGGTATTGCCCCGGCTGATCACGGCGACCTGTCCTGTTGGGCTGATGAGGGTGTCATGCTGCTCAACAGGGTTTTGACGGTGCGCGAGTCTGATGCGGGTTCGCACCGCGGCAAGGGCTGGGAGGAGATTACCGAGTGCGCTATCCGTGCACTGGTGGCGCGTAACCAGCCGCTGGTTGGCCTGCTGTGGGGTGCGGATGCGCGCAAGTGCGCACCCATGTTGCAGCCGTACCCGAGCGTGGAGTCGGCGCATCCTTCGCCGCTGTCTGCTCGTCGTGGTTTCTTTGGTTCGCGCCCGTTTTCGACCGTGAATTCTTTGCTGGTGCAGCAGGGTGCGGAGCCGGTGGATTGGACGGTCCGCTAGGCGCAGCGTAAGAACCGGTGTAAAAGCTGGCGCAATGGGTGTAGCGAAGGGGCGGTAGCTTGTGAGTTGAACTCGCAAGCTGCCGCCCCTTCCCGCATCCAATATATGCAATATTGGCTATATACCCTTGAAAATAGGGTTAGGAATCTGCCGGTTCCACATTCCGCGGAGTCGTAAAATGCTGTAGCGCGTACTGCATCGTGTAATTACCCAACGCAACACCCGAAGCCATCGCCACCACAATCGAAACCGCCGTAATCATATTCTGCATACCCAGAATCACATCCGTCTCAACCGTCAACAAATACATGCCGCGGAAGAACGACAGACCCGGCAGCAAGAACGTAATCGCAGGAATTGAGAAAATCGCCTGAGGCACATGCAGACGGTACGCAAAATACGTGCTCAACGCACCAATCACAACCGCCGCACACGCCGTCGGACCACGACCAGTACTCGGACCGGCAAGCATCTCGTAGCCGTAATACGCCGCCAAACCGCAACCCGTAATGAGCATCAGCCAACCGACCTTCACCAGCTTCGTCTGCAAGGTAATTGCAAAAGTTGCAATCGCCACCAGGAAGAAGAAAGACGCCGCCAGCGGGGTCGTCGGCTCAAAACGCAGCTGCTCAATATCCAGGGTCGGTCCGTTGAAAATATTAATCGCACTCACCGCGGTAGCAATACCGACCACCAGGCCCAAGAAGCTCATGCCCGTAGACACGAAACGACCAGCAGCCGTCACAGGGAAGCCGTTAATCGCATCCTGCACAGCACCCACCAGACGCGGAGTCGGCAAGAACATAATCATACCCGCAGCAACCACGAGAGGCGCCGAAATCGCCTCTCCTTGACGCTGAAGCACCGAAAGAATGGACCCTTCACCGCCCAGCCAAATCGCCAAGAAAGTCATCAGACCTGCACTAGCAGCCATGCGGAAGAACGCCGGAATACCAATCGAACTCAACCACTGAATCAGCAGGTACACGGGAATAAAGATAATCGCCGCGCTCAACGCCGTCGCAAAACTCGCCCCCAGCGCCGCTGTCAGGGTTCCAGCGCACGCCAGATTCGCCAGCCACACCACCAGAGGCGGGAACGGCTTGGGTCGGTGCGTAATCTGGTTCAGCTTCAAATCAGCCATTTCCAGGGTCATACCGCCGCGAGTGATCTTGTAGATCAGGCCGTACACCTCGGAGAGTGCCTCGTAGTTCTCAGTGGAGGAACGCACCACACGCACCAGGGTGTGGGTGAAGCGCTCCTCAGCGTTCGCATTGCGCTTGGCGATGCGGGACTCCATGTAAATATCGGGGTCCGACGTGTAGTTGATGGTCACCGACTGGTTCGTAATATCGACTTCCACCGAGTCCAGCCCGTACGCCGAAGACACCGCAATAATCGCAGAGTCCACGTCCATGGCGTCCGCGCCGTAGTGGAACATCGCCTCAGCCAGGCGCAGGGTGAAGTTCAGGGTATCGCGGGCGTACTCCTTCTCACGGCGGAATGCCTCACGACGCTCATGCTCGTCAGAGCGGATAGTCGGCACAAACTGACGCTGAGCAATACGCTGGGCGCCGCGCGGAGCGGCGGGTGCCGCCTCCTCAGTGCGCACGAAGGAGCGGAGGCGACGCGACCCCCAACGGCCGCCACTACCGCGCCCAAGGAGGCTGTGAGACCCCCTATCGACCAGCGGTACGGAGGTGGTGGGCATCGAGACGGGCCCGGTCTTCGGCATTGCGGCAGGATCCGCACCGAAGCGTCGGGCTGCGTGAGAGTTCGGCACCTGCGGAATCATACCGGTCATGGGCACCGGCTGGGAGGGTCGGGTCAGCGCCTCCTCGGTCACCATATTGCTGGAGGTGACGGGGTTCGGGTCCTCACGGTACGCGTCCAGCTCATAATCAGGCACGAGGGAGGGGTCAATGACGGTACGCGCGCCGTGGCCGTTAGGGGTCAGTTCGGGGTCGCATGTGGGCTCAACCGGCTCCTGCGCGGTGATGCCCATATCCGCTGCGGCCTCCTGCAGTACATCGCTGACAGCTTCTGCAGCGACGGTGCTCTCCTGGCTTGTCGCGGAGGTAGCATGCTGAGCCAGCACGCGGCGCAATTTCTCGTCGGTGACCTGGTCTAGTGAAACCAGGGGAAAACCGCGTTTACCGGCGATGTAGCCCGCGGTGGTGTTCTGCTCGCTTCCTTCCATTGCGGCAGTGTTCGCTTCGTCTGCATGCGAAGCTTCCCGCGATGTGGGGGTCGCGGGGGTGTTCCTCGATTCTGCCAATGTCCCTCCCAGATAGACAGTGCCTATTTAGTCTAACAAGGGCACGATTCTGCGGTAGCACTGGAGAGCAGAAATATCACTTTTCTGCCCGGTGATTTTGTGAGCAAAAAGCGCTCTGCGGCACTTACGGCAGAAGGCTTCATTGATATGAAGAGAAATCCAGGTCATTACTGCACAGAAGATATTTTGGGAGATATTTCTAGAGCTATTTTCGAGGAAAAATAAAGGTTATATATACATTAAGATTTGCAGAGAAATATCCCCTATCTCCCCCCACTCACGCCTCAATAAAAAATGAATTATTCATAACAAAAAATATCCCGCCACCGAAGTGACGGGATATTCACGCTTTAAGGCTGTAGCCTTCACAGCATCCGAAGCGCACCGCTCAGGGTCACTTCAGAGGCGAAAGTCAATTACTCAGCGTCGTGGTCGGTCTCGAGGATCTTAACCAGCGAGTCAAGAGCCTCTTCAGCACCTTCGCCCTCAGCGCGCAGGACAACAACGTCGCCGTGCTTTGCACCCAGGGACATCAGGGACAGAATCGATGCAGCGTCCATAGCCTCATCTGCGGGCTCACCCTTAGCAGCGATGGTCACCTCAACGGGGAGGTCGCCAGCTGCCTCAGCGAAGATAGCTGCCGGACGTGCGTGCAGGCCAACACGGCTTGCAATAGTGGCTTCGCGCTCTGCCATTATGTTTCTCCTTTGATCAAGGAACCAAAAATATATCAGTCCCTATTCTAAATGAACGGGGCGCTTCAGGACCCGCCCTTACTCTATAAATTGTACCGTTCAGCCGTACGCTAACAAGTACAAAAATGCCGGATGCAGAAATAAAACTCCGCACCCGGCATTTTTATGGACCCGGGCACCGCCTAACACACCCCACCAAGGGGCGGCAGGCAGAACCCGGAATCGTTTTAAGGCTTAGAGGCCCAGCTCATCCAGAATCGGCAGAGCCTTGCGTGCGCTCTCCTTCGCCTCAGCAGAAGAAATCTGCTGCAGAGCGATAGCCGCAATCTGCTGTGCCTTCTCCTTGGTCACAGACTTCAGAACCGCAGCCACAGCGGGGATAGCGCCAGCGTTCATGGACAGGGTGTCAACACCCAGACCAATCAGAACAACAGCCAGAGCCGGGTCAGCCGCAGCCTCACCACAGACGCTCACGTACTTCTTCTTACCCGCGGTGACCGATGCACGCTGAGCACCCTCAACAGTCATCTTGATCATCTTCAGCACTGCAGGCTGCCAGGGGTTGTTCAGGTGCGCCAGGTCACCCAGCAGACGGTCAGCTGCCATGGTGTACTGGGTCAGGTCGTTGGTGCCGATGGACACGAAGTCGACCTCGCCCAGGATAGCCTCAGCGTTCATCACAGCTGCGGGGGTTTCAACCATCACACCGTGAACGGGCAGGCCGATCTCCTTGAGCATGTTCGCGAAGTTGCGTGCCTCGGAGGTGGTCGAAATCATCGGAGCCATAACCCAGATGTCCGCGTCGGAGTTCTCCGAAGCAGCCTTAATAGCCTCCAGCTGGCGGGTCAGAACGCCCGGAACGGTCCAGTCAGTACGGAAACCGCGAACACCCAGTGCGGGGTTCTCCTCGGGGTTCACGTTCAGGAACGGCAGGGGCTTGTCAGCGCCAGCGTCCAGGGTACGAACCACAATGTGCTTGCCGGGGAATGCGTCAAACACGGACTTGTAGGTCTTAGCCTGAGTCTCGATAGAAGGCTCAGAGTCGTGGCCCAGGAAGCCGAACTCGGTGCGCAACAGGCCAACACCCTCAGCCTTCAGGCTTGCAGCCTTCTCAGCGGACTTGCCGTCACCAACGTTTGCGTACAGCTCAACGCGGGTGCCGTCAGCCAGCACACCCTGACCGTCAAAGTCAGCGACAGGCTTACGGTTTGCGTACTTGATTGCTGCCTCACGGTCAGCGTCGGTGGGCTCGGTGTCAACGATGCCTTCGTTGGAGTCCACGTAGACGACGGTGTCGTCAGCAATCTCGGTCACGCCCTTAGCCGCCACAATAGCGGGCAGACCCAGACCGCGAGCCAGAATAGCGGTGTGTGCCTGGGGGCCACCGTCAGAGGTAATCAGAGCGATAACCTTCTCGGGGTCCAAGGTCGCGGTGTCAGCCGGTGCCAGGTCAATAGCGGCCAGGATGAACGGCTCATCAGAAACGGGGATGCCGGGAGCCTGCTGGTCGGTCAGCTCAGCAACAATGCGGGCACGCACGTCGTGGATGTCGGTGACGCGCTCAGCCATGTAGCCACCCAGGGCAGCCATCTGGTCTGCGAAGGAGGTTGCAGCCTCCCAGATAGCGCGCTCGGGAGCCATCTCCTGAGTCTCAACCAGCTTAATAGCGCTCTTGATGAGTGCACGGTCGGTAGCCATCTGAGAGGTAGACTTCAGAACAGCCTTGCCGTCACGGCTAGCGTGCTCTGCACGAGCGAGCAGGTCTTCCTTCACGCGGACCGAAGCGTCCTTGATGCGCTGCGCTGCAGCCTCAGCGGTCTCACCGCTCAGACGCAGACCGTCCTTGGGTTCCTCGATGGGCTTAGGCATCTGAAGAACGGGGCCAATAACGCGGCCGGCGTATACGCCGACGCCCTTGTAGGTAGTCATAAATTCATGTCCTATCTGTGGTTTGTCTACAGTGTAACGTGTTTTTTCACGCTCACGCCTGCAAACAGACGATCAAATGAAGGTGAGGTTATACGGCCTTTATGCGGATGCCTTGGAGCGGGCACCCATGGACTTCAGCACAACGTACACCAGAGCCGATAGCACGGTACCGGCCAGCACGGCCACGAAGAACATCAGCGGGTTCTGCGCCAGACCAATAATCCAGATACCGCCGTGCGGAGCCGGGGAAGCCACGTGCGCACCCATGGAGATTGCACCGGCAATAGCGCCACCAACAATGGTCGAAGGAATCACGCGAGCCGGGTCAGCCGAAGCGAAGGGAATAGCACCCTCAGAGATGAAGGATGCACCCAGCAGCCACGCAGCCTTACCGTTCTCACGCTCGTTCTCGTTGAACAGCTTGGGACGCAGGGTGGTTGCCAGAGCCATAGCCAGCGGCGGAACCATACCGGAAATAATGACGGCAGCCATGATTTCCTGGTTCACGGTCGCACCCGAGGACAAGCCAGCGGTTGCGAAGAGGTAAGCAGCCTTGTTGATGGGGCCACCCAGGTCAGAAGCCATCATGGCGCCCAGAATCAGGCCCAGCAGCAGAGCGGAACCACCAGACATGGAGGTCAGCCAATCCTGCAGGGTGGTCATAACCCACGCCAGGGGCGCACCGAGCAGCAGGTACATTGCCAGGCCGGCGACCAGAGAAGTCACCAGCGGGGTGATGACCACGGGCATCATCGAGCCAAGCCAGCGGGGCAGCTTCAGAGTGCCCAGAGCGTACGCAATCAGACCGGCGAGAATACCGCCAACAATACCGCCAAGGAAGCCCGCGTTTACCGCAAGAGCCACCGAACCGGCGATGAAGCCCGGAGCAATACCGGGACGCTGAGCCAAACCGTACGCAATGTACGCGGCAAGAGCCGGAACCATCAGGCTCAGACCGAAACCACCGATGGTCTGCAGAACAGCACCCAGGTACAGGGTCCAGTGCACATCACCGAGATTGAACAGGGTTGCCGACTCGAGAATCGCCTTGGGGTTCACATCACCAAGGTTCGGCACCGTAATTGCCTCGAAAACGAAGCCCAGGGCGACCAGAATACCGCCGGCAGCAACGAACGGAATCATGTAAGAGATACCGGTCATCACGGCCTTGTAGATGCGCGAGCCCCAAGCGCCTTCGGTAGCGCCTGCGCTGTCCTCACCGCTGGATGCGGCAGCGGCAACGCGTGCACCGTTGGGATTCTCAGCCTCAGCCAGAGCCTCCGCAATCATTTCCTTAGGCTCGTCAATACCGCGCTTAACGGGAGACTCGACAAAGGGCTTACCCGCGAAGCGATTACGCTCACGCACGTTCACGGACACCGCAAAAATCACGGCGTCTGCGGCGTCAATATCAGCCTGAGTCAGCTTCTCATTACCCGAGGAGCCCTGAGTCTCAACCTTCAGATCGTAGCCGAGCTCTTCAGCAGCGTACTTGAGGGCGTCCGCAGCCATATAGGTGTGAGCGATACCGGTGGGGCATGCGGTCACAGCAACAATCTTCTTCACCGGAGCCGAAGCAGCGGGGGTGTCCTGAGCGGAGGCTGCAGGTGCGGCGGCGGGCGCAGCCTCGGCGGGCTTAGCCTCTGCCTTCTTCTCGCCCACGCCGAGTGCACCGTTGACCAGCTCAACAATCTCTTCAGCCGAGGAGGCTTCGCGCAGGGACGCAGTGAAGCTCTTCTTCATCAGGGAACGTGCCAGAGTGGAGAGCAACTTCAGGTGAGCCTGGTCAGCGCCATCCGGTGCAGCAATGAAGAAAATCAGGTCGGCGGGGCCGTCCTTAGCGCCGAAGGAAACTGCCGGGTTGGGGCGTGCCATCGCCAGGGTCGGCTCGGTGACAGCAGCGCTACGGCAGTGAGGAATCGCAATACCGCCGGGGATACCGGTGTCGGTCTTGGATTCACGTGCCTCGGCAGCCGCGTAGAGCTGCTCGAAGTCGGTAGCGCGTCCGGCATTTACGACTGCCTGGGCGAGCTTGGCAATTACGTCGAATCGGGTCTCGCCGAGGTTCTCGTCCAGCAGGACGAGATCTGCGGTGATCAGATCAGACATATTCCCTCCTCGGGTATGTGTTGGGGCGGGAAGAGGCTTGGCGGGGTGCCAAGTTTCTCCCCTGTATGAGTTCAAGGTGTGTGCAACCTGTGTGTGTTGTGTTCGTATATGCGTGTGGGTGTTGAGGTAACACCCCTGCATACATTCCCTTCTGAGAATAAAAGCTGGAGGTGCGAAAACAGTCCGAATTAGAGCTGCAGCTGACGAACAGTGACCTTCTCAGGAGTGGTCTGCTCCAGCGAAGGCATACGGGTACCGGGCAGAGCAGCAGCAGCCGAACCGTGAGCTACCGCCTGAACTAGGCAACCGGGGGCATCCTCACCACGAGTGTGAGCAATCAAGAAACCGGACAGCGAGGAGTCACCGGCACCCACAGTGCTACGAACCTGAATCGGCTCGTGCACAGCGTGCCAGATACCCTGCTCAGTGACCAGCACGGCACCGCCGCCACCGAGGGTGGCAAGCACGTACTCGATGCCGTCGCCGAGCAACTTCTGGGCGGTGCGGGCGGTCAGCTCGGGGCTGGCCTCCAGCTCCTCCCAGTTGTCGCTACCGGTCAGCTGAGCCAGCTCCTCCGAGTTGGGCTTAATCAGGGTGGGCTTATGCTCACCGGCAACGGTCGCAATCAGCGGCGCCTCCGAGGTATCAATAGCAATCTTGCCCTCGTAGCCGGAGGCGCGCAGTGCCGCCACCAGCTCGGAGTAGTAGGTCGGCTCCAGACCCGGAGGCAGCGAACCAGCCAGAACCACCCAGTCGGCACCCTTGGAACGCTCAACCACCAGCTCGTCCAGCTTCTGACGCAGTTCGGCATCAAAAACGGTGCCGGGGGCGTTCAGCTTGGTGGTGGTGCCATCCGGATCAACCACGGTGATGTTCGAGCGAATCGGCTCGCCGGTCGGCAGGTTAGCGAACTCGACGTCCACAGCCTGTAGTGCGGTCAGCACCGGGTCGGTGGCTTCACCGGGCACAATGGCGAGGGTCGGTACGCCGGAAACCTGCAGGGCGCGGGAAATATTCACGCCCTTACCACCGGGATCCTGTACGGCACCGACAGCACGCTGCACGGCACCGTGAGCCAGGGGTGCACCGAGTTCAATGGTGCGGTCCAGGCTGGGGTTGGCGGTCAGAGTAATAATCATTAGGCAATCACAATCTCAACATTTGCGGCCTCGAGTGCCTGGCGGAGGGCACCTTCGGGCTCGCGATCAGTAATGAGGGTGTCAATATCCTCGAATCCGGCGAAGCGGACCAGGGATTCCTGACCGAACTTCGCGGAGTCACAAAGCAAGACCACGCGGCGGGCTGCCTTGCAAATTGCGGTCTTGACAATAGCTTCGTTCATGCCGGGGGTGGAGATGCCGAAGTGGGCTTCAATGCCGTTGGCACCGATGAAAGCAATATCGGGGCGCATGGTACCGAAGTGCTCTGCGGCGCGTGCACCAACAGCAGCCCAGGTCATCTTGCGCAGCTGGCCGCCAACCAGTTCAAGGGTGACACCCTCGGCTTCGGCGAGCTTGACTGCAATGTGCAGTGCGTGGGTGATGATGATGCGGTCGTTGCCGGTCTTGAGGCTGAAGTTCTCGGCGCCGATGTGGTCGGCGAGAATCTCGATGGTGGAGCCTGCGTCCAGGACGATGGAGCCTGCCTCGGAGTCGCGCAGCATCTGGTATGCCTTGGTGGCGATACGGCGCTTCTCGGGGGTGTTCATGCCCTGTCGGGAGGAGATGGAGGACTCCAGGGAGGTGGACTGCTCAATGGTGACAGCACCACCGTGAACACGGCGGAGCTTACCTGCCTCTTCCAGTGCGGCGAGGTCACGACGCACGGTCTCCATGGTCACATCGTAACGACGTGCAAGGTCAGCGCCGTTGACACGACGTGCGGAGGCAACAAGCTTTGCAATTTCGGCACGGCGTTCTTCTGCGAACATAACTCTGGTGTTCCTTTGGGCTAGTGGGAGAAAATCTGTGCGTTCTTTTCTGCGTTCTGCTCGGCTTTTATGGCCATGAGAGACATGGCTTCAATGAGCCAGCAAAACACTTGAGGGTAATACTTGATTTTATGTGGGTTTTTGTGGGCAAGTCAATATAAAACGCTGTATTTGCCGGAATATTACCCGAATGTTCCCTACCGAAACCACACCTATTTGCGAGCTGTTGCCTGTTTATGTCTGTTTGACCTAATGAACTGTTGGGTTTTCCCGCTCCCTCACCATTCCCACAGTGTCCAACACCTACACGGCGCCCTCACAGGGCAAAAAGTGGAGGCGCCGGCTCCGAAAATCCTCGAAACCAGCGCCTCCACCAGCAGAACATATGCAATTAATGCGCGCTTATTTGGGTGCTCGTTTACTTGCCCTTGCGTTCGCGACGCACGCGACGCCAACGATGCACACCCAAGGCACCCGCCGCGCCCAGCAGAGCACCCGAACCGTTCATCAGCACATCCACCGGGTCGCCGGTGCGATCAGGCATGAAACTCTGAATCATCTCAATGCAGGCGCTGACCAAAAATCCCGAGTACAGCACGTGCGGGCGAGCCTTCGGCTTGAGCAGCAGGGCGAAAAGAAAACCGCCCGGAATGAACATAATGACGTTCGAAAGCTGCTCGATGCTCGAATAGGTGATGAACGCAGGCAACCAACCCTCGGAGTGGCCGGTATCCAAAAACTGCGCCAGGCGGCCGCCCATCTCGTTATCGTCCACGTGCACGGGGGCGAACACGATACTCGCCACCACCGCGCAGTACAGCGCCGTGACCGGCCAGAGAATCAGCCGCCACACGCGAGCGCCAGAGCGACCGCTACCGGGTTGTCCTTTACCAAACAAGGCGACCCACCTCGTCGAATTGCTTGGTCGAGTCCCACGCGAACAGGCCCGGCACGTCAATCGTGAGCGGTTCGGCGTTCGGCACGGTCACGGTCCATTCTTCACCGGCCGCTGCGGAGAGGGCGCGGCGGATAAAGCTACCGTGGCTGACGGCAATAATCTTCTGGTCGCCCGGCTCTTCGGAGAGTTCACGCACGATATTGCGCAGGGTACGCACCGCGCGGATGTACACGTCGCGTTCGGATTCCACGTTCGGGTAGTAGCGTTCGGGGGCGCGGCGTTCGGGGGCGGGAATGTCCAGGCCCTCACCGGCACCGTAGGCGCGTTCCACCAGCTCGGGGTAAGTCTTGTGCACCTGCAGATCGAAGTGCTCACCGACCAGTTGCGCGGTCTCGTGGGCGCGGGAGAGCGGCGAGGACACTAGCATGGTGAATTCCAGGCCCATGTCGGCGAGCTTCTTGCCGGTGGTGCGTGCCTGCTCGCGGCCGGTGTCGTTGAGCGGAATGTCGGTGATGCCCTGCATCAGGTTCGCCTTGTTCCAGTCGGTCTGGCCGTGACGAATCAGGGTGAGGGTCGTATTCTCGGCGCCCTCCGGTACTTCCTCGGGGCCCAGCTCGGGTTCCAGATGCTGCACGACCAGGCGGTCGATGGCATCGTCCAGGTACTGCAGGGGCACCTCGGTCAGGGAGGCGTTGGCCGGGATCGGGTAGATACCGTCCTCGTTGAGCAGTTCGGGGTGGCGCTCAGCGACCAGGGCGGTCACGACCATGGCAATCAGCATGCCGTGCGCGGCGACCACAACGGTCTGGCCCTCATATTCGCGGCGGACGCGGTTCAGCGCCGCGAGGGAGCGGGCGAGGAAGTCCTTCTTCGGTTCCACGTTGAAAGCGTTGTTGGACTGGCGGGAGGCGAGAATCAGCTCGGGGGTAGCGATCTGGCCCTCCAGGTCGCCAAAGGAACGTTCCTGGAAGCCGTCAACGGCACCGCGGTAGGGTACGCCCAGGCCTTCGGCTACGATTTCGGCGCTTTCTACGGCACGGGAAAGGGGCGAGGAGACGATAGCGTCCACGGCGGTGCCCTCAGCTGCTGCCTGCTGCAGGGCACCGATAGCGGTGCGGACCTGCTCTCTGCCGGTGTCGTTGAGGGGGATGTCGGTGCCGCCTTGGAAGCGGTGGTCAATGTTCCAGTCGGTCTGGCCGTGGCGTAGGAAGATGATGCGGGTTCCTGCCTCGGGGTCGGGTACCGGAGTGATGATGGGGGTGTTCTGTGCGTCGGTCATCCTTCTAGTATGGCATTGCCCCCGCGCAGTTCAAGGGGGCAAGAGGCGTATTCTCTCATGAAGCGCACTCATACCGCGGTATGAGCTGCGGGGTGGTTGAGCGCCCGGTCGGGCGAATTTTTTCAGGGTTTTCCCATATTTTTCAGCCCCCAGACGGAGGGATGAGCCGCCAAGAAGCTGAGATGATAGAAGTGTACTTCCGTTAGTTCATACCCAATGAAGGTTGTCATGACGCAGAATCCTCAATCCCAGAACCATCCTCAAACCCAGAACCCGCAGTTCCAGGCTCAGAACCCGTACTCAATGACCCCTCCGCAGGCGGTGCAGCCTGCCGGTCAGTATTCCGCTCAGCAAGGTCATCCCCAGCAGGGTCAGCCCGGCCAGCCCGGCCAGCAGGGCTACTACCAGAGTCAGCCGCAGGGCTACCCGGCTCAGGCACCTCAGCAGATGCAGCAGGCGCCCTTCGCGCGCGGCGCGATTATTTCTGCCCGTAACCTGCACAAGTCGTACGGCAATAACCCGGTGCTGCGTAACGTGAGCCTCGATATTTACCCCGGCGAGTCTGTAGCGATTATGGGTCCTTCCGGTTCCGGTAAGACCACCCTGTTGCATGCGCTCTCGGGCATTATCAAGCTCGATGCCGGTTCTGTGCTGTTCAACGGCCCGGCCGGTCAGGTGGCGGTGGAGTCCCTCAGCGAGCGTGAGCGCACCTCCCTGCGCGCTAACTCGTTTGGTTTCGTGTTCCAGCAGGGTCTGCTGGTTCCCGAGCTGACCGCGGAGGAGAACGTTTCCCTTGCCGCGATGATTGCCGGTGTCCCCCGCCAGCAGGCGCGTTCCATTTCGGCTGATTTGCTGAACCGCCTGGGTCTGGGGCAGATGCTGGACCGCCGTATGGGTGAGATGTCCGGTGGTCAGGCGCAGCGTGTGGCGATTGCCCGCTCCCAGGTGAACGGTGCCCCCGTGACTTTCGCGGATGAGCCGACCGGTGCGCTGGATTCGAAGACCGCGCGTGAGGTGATGGCTCTGCTGCTGACCATGATTCCGCAGCAGGGTAAGACTCTGTTGGTGGTTACTCACGACCCGAACGTGGCGGCGGCGTGCTCCCGCGTGGTGTACCTGCAGGACGGTCAGATTGTGAGCGATCAGCGCAATAACCAGGGCGGTGTTCCCGCTTCCCAGAACCACGCTCAGAGCTTCGGCGCTCAGTCTCAGGCAGGTGCATAATGCAAATCTATGCTCTACTCGCCAAGCGAACCCTATGGAGTTCGCAGGCGATTCTTCCCGTGCTGGCTTTTGCCGCCTCCTCGGCGCTGTTTTTGACGGTTGCCGGTGGCGTTCAGGCACTGAGCACGTGGCTTGACCACGCCAACGTTGACCACGAACTGGTGAACCTGATGGGCATTCAGAAGCTCTACATGGGTTTGGCGTGGGTTGCCGCTCTGGTGCTGGTTGTTCCGCTCTTTACCCTGGGCGCTTCGGCTGCTCGTTTGAGTGCCCGCCGCCGTGACGAGCGTCTTGCGTCCCTGCGCCTGATTGGTGCCTCCACGACCCTGATTGTGGGTCTGTCGGTTGCGGACGCACTGGTGTACTCCCTCGTGGGTTTCATCATCGGTCTGCTGCTCTACCTGGTGCTGATTTTCCCGTTCGGTGCCATGCACTTCATGAACGTACCGCTGGGTGCTGAGAATATGCTCCTGCCGGTGAGCACGATCTTCTACTGCTTCCTGGGATGTATGGTCCTGGCGGCTCTCAGCTCCCTGTTCGGTTTGGCGAAGGTCAGCATCAGCCCGCTGGGTGTGCGTACCCGCGCGAAGGCTGGCTCAGCAGGTTACATTGCCATGGGTATCGGTGTTGTTCTGATCATTGCCGTGATGATTCTGGCGTCGACCTCCAGGGGCTTCAGCATGTTCTCACCCTTCCAGGACGGCGGTGCCGATAGCGCCATGAAGAACCTGGCGGTTTTCATTGCTCTGCCGGGTTTGCTGATGATGCTTGCCATCGACTGGATTGGCACCTTCCTGGTGTGGGCATACGCAAAGATTCGTGTGCGCATGACCCAGAAGGCATCGGTTCTGCTGGGTTACCGTGCGGTGTTGGAGTCCCCGCGCGGTGCGTGGCGTCAGGTTTCGGGTGTGGCACTGTCGACCTTCTTGGTGACCTTCTTCGGCCCCATCCTGATTCTGGCGGGTGAGATGAGCAAAGACGCGAAGCAAGCCGGTCCCGCTGCCGGCCCCTTCATGACCATCATGCAGGACATGTTCCAGGGCATGCTGCTCATGCTGTTCTTCTCATACCTGCTGGTCACCCTCTCCGCAGTGCTGAACCAGAGCGCCGCCATTTACGAGCGCGGTTCGCTGTATTCTTCGCTGAATATGATGGGTACCCCCACGAAGCTGCTGCAGGCTTCACGTCTTACCGTGGTCTTCGGTCCGCTGGTGCTCATCAGCGTGATTTCTGCACTACTGGGTCTGCCGCTGACGACTTTGATTGCGGCGCAGGGTCTTCCCGGTGAGGTTCTGGCGAAGATGTTCGGTCTGACCTTCGGCGCTATTGCGCTGGGTCTGGTACTGGTCTATGCGGGCCTGCTGGCAACCATTCCATTTATGCGTCAGGTGACTCATAAGCCGGTGTCCGCTCTCTAAGCTGTACGGTTGCTACCCTCCCGTTGCGTTCTCTCAGGATGCGGCGGGAGGGTTTCTTCATGTGGTTTTCCGTCCCGCCCGGTCTTTCGTTCCGTGGGCGAGGCGCAACCCCGCATGTTTTCTCACGCACCGGGCCACCGCTTCCATAGCCTCAAGCCCTGTGAGAGACTGACATTATGTTTGAACACACAGTACCCTCCGATTGGTTCCCCCGCTGCGCAATCTTCGACTGCGACGGCATCCTCCTCGACTCCGAGACCGTCTGGAACGATGTGCAGCGTGAGCTTTTCGCCCGCTGGTCTGTTCCCTTCACCGAGGAGGTCGAGCACCGCCTCACCGGCCTGGCGGCAGCCGACGTCGCCGAGGAGCTTGCCCTGCTCTCCTACGAGGCGCAGAACGGCCAGAAGCCGAATGTTGCCTCCGCAGAGTACGCCGAGCACCATGAACGCGTGATGAAGGACCTGCTCACCACCGAGCACGAGGTCATCAGCTCCGGCGTGGACCTGATTGAGGGTGCGCAGAAGTTCCTGGGCTTCCTGAGCGAGCACATGCCGGTTGCGGTGGCGTCGAACTCCACCGCGAACATTCTGACCCTGAAAATGGAAAGCTACGGTTACGCCCCGCTGGTGCGCACCTGGGTCAGCAGCAACGACGTTCCGGCCGGTAAGCCCGCCCCGGACATGTACCTGGAGGCGGCACGTCGCCTCGGCTTTGAAGGTCACGAGGCGCTGGCGTTCGAGGACTCCCCCGCGGGCGCGCAGGCGGCACGTGACGCCGGTACGAAGGTCATGATTTACGTGCCGGAAGGCACCGACCCGGCAAAGGCACCGGCCGGTTTTGGGCGCTTCGATTCGTTCAATGACCCGCAGCTCTGGGAGGCGGCACGCACCTGGGTCGCCAAGCTTGAGGCGGCACAGCAGTCCGAAGCATCGCAGGGCTAAGCAGCTAGCGTCCCCTCCCCTGGCGCAAAGAAACCCGGCACAAAGAAAGACCCCCGGCCCGCTCCTCAAGGAGCAGACCGGGGGTCTTCTATGCTGTATCAGCCGTACCTACAGTACCTACAAGGCCTACAAGGGGCACGAGCTTATCGGCGCATAACCTTCTTCGCCAGGAAGTTACCGATGAACTGAACCAGCTGAACCAGGACGATAATAATCGCCACAACAGCCCAGGTGATCTCATCGTTGAAGCGCTGGTAGCCGTCCACGATCGCGATCTTACCCAGACCGCCAGCACCCACGTAACCGGCCATAGCGGACATATCCACCACGCCAATGACGAGGAAGGTGTAACCGAGGATCAGCGGGCCAAGCGCCTCCGGAATCATCACGGTGAACAGGATGGTCAGCTTTGAAGCGCCCATCGCACGCGCCGCCTCAATCACGCCCGGGTCAATGGAGACCATGTTCTGCTCCACGATACGGGCAATAGCGAACGCAGCACCGAAGCTCATCGCGAAGACCGCAGCGTTCACGCCCAGGCGGGTACCCACCACAGCACTAGTCAGCGGGCCCAAAGCCGCAATCAAAATAATGAACGGAATCGGGCGAATCACGTTCACCAGAATGTTCAGGATCGTGTACACGAAGCGGTTCTGGAAGATGTTACCTTCACGGGTGGTGTACAGCAGCGCACCAACAATCAGGCCGACCAGACCTGCACACAGCATCGTAACAGACACCATGTAGAAGGTGTCGCCGATAGCCGGGAGCAGCTTCTCGGGCAGGAACTCGGACCAGTCCGTCTTAGACGCAGCCAGCGGAAGAGTAGTAGCAAACATTTAGCGCACCTCCTGCACGCGGGCAACGGTCTTCAGTTCGGCAACGGCGGCATCAATGCTGGTGATTTCGCCGAGAAGTTCCAGGGTGAGGGTACCGTACGCCTTACCCTGCAGGGTCTCAATACCGCCGCCCACAATGTTGAAGCGGACGTTACGGGCACCCAGGTAGGACAGCACCTTACCGAGCTCCTGGTTACCCTCCACGATTTCAACGTTGATGAGGTAACCCTTGTGGTTAGCGCGCAGCTCAGCCGCCTCCTTGCCGGTGGGGGCAAGCTTGACGGTGGTTGCCACGAACAGCTTCGCCACGTCGGTCTGCGGGTTGGAGAAGACGTCGTAGACGTTGCCCTGCTCGACCACGCGGCCGGACTCCATGACCGCCACACGGTCAGCGATGCTGGAGACCACGTCCATCTCGTGGGTAATGACCACGACGGTCACACCCAGTTCGCGGTTCACACGCTTGAGCAGAGCGAGCACTTCATGAGTGGTTTCCGGGTCCAGCGCGCTGGTGGACTCATCCGCCAGCAGCAGGGCGGGGCTGGTCGCGAGCGCACGGGCAATACCCACACGCTGCTTCTGACCGCCCGAAAGCTGGTTCGGGTAGTGGCCTGCACGGTCGGCAAGACCCACAAACTCGAGCATTTCCAGGGCGCGGGCGCGGCGGTCCTTCTTAGACCAGCCGGCAATCTTCAGGGGGAACTCGACGTTACCGAGCACGGTGCGGGAGTTCATCAGGTTGAACTGCTGGAAGATCATACCGATGTTGGTGCGTGCTTCGCGCAGTTCGGAGTCGCGCTTGCCGGAAATTTCGAAGCCGCCGACGGTCAGGGTGCCGCTGGTGGTGGTTTCCAGGCCGTTAATGAGGCGGACCAGGGTGGACTTACCGGCGCCGGAGTAGCCGATAATTGCAAAGATTTCACCGCGGTTAATGGTGAGGGAGACGTTGTCGACAGCAACTACTGCCTTGGGGCCGTTGCCGAAGACCTTGGAGACTCCGTCCAGAACCACCATGGGCGAGGTGCTGTCGCCGAAGCTCTGTGCCAGTTCACTCATAAATATGTATCCGTAAATGTCGTGGTTGGGGCGCTAAAGGGCCTTAACGCCGTTACGCAAAGGACGGTAAGCCTTCACCCGCATCGGGTTCTTAGACTTACCGCCTTTGCGTATGCCTAGAAGAGGCGTGTATTCAGAAGATTACTTCTTGGCGCGCAGCTTGGCTTCTTCGTTAGCCAGGGACTGACGCAGCTCGTCGGTGCTCACGTTGACCTCAACAGCGGTGCCGCGGGTCTCTTCCTGAACGACGTCCATGACGGCCTTCGAGTGGAAGAGTTCGACGATCTTCTTGTAGGTCTCGTCGTCAGCCTTGTCCTTCTGAGCAACGAAGAGGTTCACATACTTGATGGCCGAGGGGTCGGTCTTGGGGTCGTCCTGAGCCAGTGCGTCTGCGGGCTTCAGGCCTGCATCCTTGAGGAAGTCGTTGTTGACGACTGCGCCGTCAGCGGACTCCATGCCAACCACGGTCTGGGTTGCGTCGACGGGGGTGACCTTCACCTTGGAGTTAGCGGTGTCCACGTCGTCGATGGTGGGTGCGTCAACGTCAGCGTTCTTGAAGGTGACCAGACCGTTGGTCTTCAGCAGCTTCAGTGCGCGTGCCTCGTTCACGGTGTCGTTCGGGATAACGATCTCGCCGCCCTGGGGGATGTCAGCCAACTTGGAGTGCTTCTTGGAGAACAGAGCCATCGGGTAGATGACGGTCGGACCGACAATCTGCAGGTCCTTGTTAGCGCTCACGTTGTAGTTAGACAGGTACGCGATGTGCTGGAAGCGGTTCATGTCGATGTCACCGGCGTCCAGTGCGGGGTTCGGCTCGGTGTAAGCGCTGAACTCCTTGTACTCAATGTCGATACCCTGCTTCTTAGCTTCTTCCTTCAGGGTCTTGTTGAACTTCTCAGAGCCAACCACACCGATGGTGACCTTCTTGGATGCGGAAGAGGAGGAAGAGGAGGAGTTGGTGGAACCGCAGGCTGCCAGGCCAAAGACCATGGGGACAACTGCGAGTGCAGCAGCAAACTTCTTCACGGCTATGAATCTTTCTGTTGAATGATGATGCGTTCCACCGGGTGCTGACGTTGGTATTAGCACGTCCGATGGGAATGATGATGGGACAATTACAGCACGGGCGGGGGCGGGTGTGGAAGTTAAGAGCTATTCATGAGACACAGAACGTCAAGGTCGTCATATTTTGTCATATTTCGTCATGCGGTGATTATTTCCAGGTTATAAAGCGTCATTACCGGTGTATTCAGGCGCACACAAAACGCCGGCAAGGGCACAAAAACCCAAGCCAGCGTCCATCTAACCCACTCATTACGAGCAGGCGGCGAATCAACCAGTACTACTGATCGAACTCGCCCGAAGCAATCAGCTGCTCACGCACCTTACGGCGTAGAACCTTACCCAGCATCGAACGGGGCAGGTCATCCACCACCACGATGCGGCGCGGAACCTTATAGCGGGTCACCTTCGAATAGCAGTGCTCGCGCAGAGTGTGCTCCTGCACCACTCGGCCCGGGGCGGCAACCACAGCGGCAACGACCATCTCGCCACCGGCGGGCAGCGGAATACCGACGACCGCCGCATCCGCGACCATGTCGTGCTGCTTGAGGGCAACCTCAACCTCCGTCGGGGAGACGTTGAAGCCACCGGTGATGATGACCTCCTTGATGCGGTCGACAATCTGGATGAAGTAGTCCTCGTCCAGGCGCACAATATCGCCGGTACGCAGCCAACCATCGGGGGTGATGGTCTTCGCCGTCTCGTCTTCGCGCTTCCAGTAGCCAGCAAAACGCTGAGGGCCCTTCACCCACAGCTCGCCCTCTTCACCATCGGGCACGTCTTCACCAGTTTCCGGGTCCACCACACGAATATCGGTGGAGGGGAACGGAACACCAATAAAACCGGCGCGGCGAGTGTCATTGAGCGGGTTGCAGGACACCAGCGGCGCGCACTCGGTCAGGCCGTAGCCTTCCACCATGAAACCGCCGGATGCTTCCTCCCACTCGGCAACCAGCTCAGGCGGCAGGTTCATCGCACCAGAGACCGCGTAACGGATACCCTCCAGGGACACGCCGCGCTTCTTCGCCTCATCCATGAGGCGGCGGTACACCGGCGGAACCGCAGGAAGAATGGTCGGGCGGGTCTTCTTCATTGCCTTCAAAATCAGGTCCATGTCCACGGTCGGGAACAGCACCAGGCGGGCACGGCACAGGGACGCAATCGTCACGCCCAGGGTCATACCGTACGCGTGGAACAGCGGCAGAACCGAGTAAATCACCTCGTCATCGCCCGGGTTAATCCATGCCTCACCCATGCGGCCGTTAGACTCCAGGTTGCGGTGCGTGAGCATCACACCCTTCGGCAGGCCGGTCGTACCCGAGGTGTACTGCAGCAGCGCAATATCGTGCGCGGTCGGGCGGCGATGCGACGGGTCAATACGCTCACTCTTCACCAAATGAGCCCACGACACCGTACCCGGCGCGGAGCCGGTCAGCTTCTCACGCGAAGCACGCGCACTCTTCACCGGCAGCTTCAGCGCGGTACGCATCAGCACGGGCATCGCCGAAATCATGTTCACCGAATAGATATGGTTCGGGCGGATATCCGACGGCAGACCCGTAATATGCGAGGCAATCTTATCCCACACAATCGCGACCTTCGCACCGTGATCCTCAAACATGTGGCGCAACTCCGCGCCCGTATACAGCGGGTTATGCTCCACCACAATCGCACCCAGACGCAGAATCGCGTAAAACGCCGCAATATGCTGAGGACAGTTCGGCAAAATCAGCGCCACACGGTCACCCGGCTGCACGCCCGCCACACGCAGACCCTCCGCCGCACGCTCAATCTGATCCCCCAACTCAGCGTAGGTCGTGGTCGCGCCAAAAAACTCCAGCGCCACCTTGTGGGGTACGGTGCGGACCGCCTCATCAATGAGGTGACTCAACGACGTCTCCGGGAGCTCAATATCGCGTGCAGTCCACGTAGCATAGTTCTTCAACCAGGGACGATGCGCCAACGGATGCGCGCCAGCCGACGCGCCAGCGGGGGATGCAGGAGCCGCCGCATCCTGCAGGTTCGTGTTCTTCTGAGCCTCAGTCATGCAATGATTGTGCCTTCCCGCCCCCGCAGGCTTCAACTCTGCAGCGCTTCTTCCCACGCTGAAAATCACACGGTACGCCCGCCCCAGATACCGCAATAAACACCGAAACACTAAGGTAAACCCAAGCAACTCTGGGATACTTAAAGCATGAGTAAACGACAGCAAGAGATCACTGACGAACAGTTCAAGAAGCTCCTCCGCGAAATTTCCAAACGATTCGCTATCGCCGGAGGAGTCGTCATTCTCTTCGGAATGGCCATCATCGCGCTAGTCTACCTTCTGGGAGGAGCCCACTAATGCACACCCCGCAGCGCCCCACTGGTGAAAACTTCAACCGCATGACCAACGGTTCCGTCTACATGGCCGACGCCGAATGCGCCGCACAGTTCAAGCGCATTTACGCCGCCACCATCCTCGCCGAAGAACACTACGCACGCGGCGAGCAGGCGCAGGCAATGCACGTCTACCGTGAACACCTCGGCCACCTGGGCGAACACGCCCACATCCGCCCCGGCGCACGCTTCGACTACGGCGTGAACACCTACATCGGTAACGGCTCCTTCTTCAACTTCGGCACCGTCTTCCTGGACGTCTGCCCGATCCGCATCGGCTCCACCGTACTGGTTGGCAGCAACGTACAGTTCATGACCCCCACCCACCCGCTCCACCCCGGCGACCGCGCCGACTACTGGGAAGCAGGCGCACCCATCACCGTTGAAGACAACGTATGGATCGGTAGCGGAGCTATCATCCTGGGCGGCGTGACCATCGGCAAGAACTCCGTCATCGGCGCAGGCACCGTCGTCACCAAGGACGTCCCCGCTAACTCCCTCGTGGTGGGCAACCCCGGCCGCGTCATTCGTACCCTGGGCGAGAACGAGCGCCCCGCGCACCCGCACACCTTCTCCGCAGAAGCTATGGAAGAAGCACGCGCCTTCTACGCTGACCGCGCGCTCTAAGGCAACCCGCACACCACGACCCCAGGATTAGATCCAAAGGACTTAATGAACGCACAGAACAACACCCCGCAGCAGCGTCCGGCTGCCGCGGCGTCCTCCCCCACCGAAAGTGACCTGTGGGAGGCGGCATTCTCCTCCGACGACCCCACCGTGGTCCTGACCGATGAGGAGCTGAACGCGGCACGCCGCGCCCACGAAAAGGCGCGCGAGTCGAGCTCTTCGGCGCAGTCCTCCGCACAGTCCTCGCAGGATGCGACCCGCCCCCTCACCCAGGCGGCTACCGCAACCCAGCCGATCCTCTCCCCCAGCGCCACTTCTCAAGGCGCAGAATCCGGCGCTCACTTCGGCGAACCCGGAGATGACAACCTCAGCTGGCTCGACAAGCCTGCAGCCCCCAGCACGGACAACGTACGCGGCGGTGGCGCCCCCACTACCGCACCTGCCACCGCTGCAAGCTACGAGGTGCCCGCACCCGGCAACGCCCACGCGGCATCGAGCACCCCGCAGGCTGACCCCGCGGCAGATGACCGCTTCGTCATCCCCACCCCCGCAGGTGATGCCGCTGGTTCGGACCCCATCCTCACCGCCGCAACCGCACTGTCCATGCAGAAGAGCCGCTACTCCCGCATGCACCTGCTGCCCGGTCTGCTCGGCTGGCTGATTACCATCTCCCTCATGGACGGTGGCCTGTGGGCTATCAAGTCGTGGCTGACCCTGACCGGTCAGACCGAGTCCGTCGAGTACGCCTCGGTGGTCTCCCGTCTCTTCAGCGGCGCATCGAACGCTGTGCCGGTCGCGGTGGCGTTGGGTGTGCTCACCTTCTTCGCCTACCTGGTGGGCGGTTACGCGGCCGGACGCATGGCACGATTCGCGGGCGCGAAGCAGGGCATTGCCGTATGGCTCTGGCAGATTATGGTGCTCATCATCGGGTCCCTGGCGACCTTCCTCGCGCCTCAGCTGTTCCAGAACGGTGTCGCGTCCCTGTCCCTGCAGAAGCTGATGGGGGGCGACTTCGCGAACGGCCTGCTGGCGGTTCTGCTGGTTCTGGCGTTGAGCTTCCTCGGCGCTATCCTCGGCGGCCTATTGGGACGCCTGTACCACCGCCGCGTGGACAAGTACCCGAGCGACCAGGTGGCACGCGAGGACGCCTAGTCTTCTAAGCACCCGCGCCTCGTTGCGATAGGGATAAAACGTGCAGAAAACCTCCGGTACCTTACGAAAGGTACCGGAGGTTTTCTGTATCTAAGTATCTGTATCCTAAACGGCCTTAGCTACCCAGCAATACGGCGCTGACTAGCCAAAATGTTCCGCTTAGTGGTCCAGCAGCAGTGCAGGCTCCTCAAGAATCGCAGCCACATCAGCCATGAAACGAGCTGACAGGTCGCCATCCACCACACGGTGATCGAAGGAGCCACCCAGGGTCGTCACCCAGCGAGGAATGACCTCACCATCAACCACCCACGGCTTCTGCTTGATCGTACCGAAGGCAACAATCGCCACCTCACCGGGGTTAATAATCGGGGTACCCGTATCAATACCCAGCGAACCGATGTTCGTAATGGTCAGGGTGCCGTTCGCCATCTCAGCGGGCTGAGTCTTACCCTCACGGGCGCGAGTGGTCAGGTTGTTCAGCGCGATAGCCAGCTCACGCAGGGACAGCTCCTGAGCGTCCTTAATGTTCGGAACCATCAGGCCGCGCGGGGTCGCCGCAGCAATACCCAGGTTCATGAAGTGCTTAATCTGGATTTCGCTATCGGTCCAGGTCGCGTTGACCTGCGGGTTACGCTCAGCAGCCCAAATGACCGCGGCGGCAAGCACCAGCAGCGGGGTGACCTTCACACCCTCAAAGTGGCGGGACTTCTTCAAACGCTTCACGAACTCCATGGTGCGGGAGGCATCAACATCCACGAAGATGGACACGTGCGGGGCGCTAAACGCCGAAGCAACCATAGCCTTCGCGGTAGCCTTACGCACGCCACGCACCGGGATGCGCTCAATGCGGTCACCGGGGGTGGCTGCGGGCTGCCAGAACGGCTGGCGGGCGCCGCTATGCTGCACATCGCTCAGGTGCGCCACATAGTTCATGAGGTCCTGCTTGGTCACCTGGCCGCGCGCACCGGTAGCGGTCACGTTCGCCAGGTCAACACCCAGCTCCTTTGCGGCAAGACGCACCGGAGGCGGCGCGAGGGTCGGGCGGTGCGGAACCTGCTCAGGAGCCAAAGTCGGCGCGGGAGCCGCTGCGGGCTCGGGTGCCAGACGCTGCACCACCGAGTTCAGCGGGGTGTTCTCCACAAAGCGGGAGGCGCGCTCAGCCAGCTCGCTCAGCAGGCCCTGGTTGCGATTCACCGAGTCGGCGGGGGTGTGTGCCACGGGTGCCTGAACAGCCGGTGCTACCGGTGCCGTAGCAGCCTGTGCGGGCTGGGCTGCGGAAGCAGGGCGCTTGCGGGCGCGACGCTTCACAGCGTCCGCCTTGGGGCCGGAACCGACCAGTGCGGTGCCGGACTCAGCCTCTGCTGCGGCGGGTGCCGCCGGGGTTGCGGGGGCGTTGTCGCCGCCGGAGATGCTGATGATTGGGGTGCCCACCTCAACGGTTTCACCTTCGGCAACGAGTAGCGCCTCGACGGTGCCGGCGAAGGGCGAGGGAAGTTCCACGACGCTCTTCGCGGTTTCAATTTCAACGAGGACGTCGTTGATGGCGACCTCGGTGCCGACGGCAACCTTCCAGCTGAGGATTTCTGCTTCGGTCAGGCCTTCACCCACGTCAGGGAGCGGGAAAATCTGGGACATTTTTACCTCTCACTAGGGCATATACCCTATACGGAATATTCTGTGCGGGCTCGCAACCCGCCATAGCGCAACACGCTGATACGTCAGATCAGGGAATGCCTAGTAGTCAAAAGCGCGGTCAACCGCCTCAAGAATACGGTCAATATCGGGCACGTACTCTTCCTCAACGCGGGAAATCGGGTACGGCATGTAGTAGCCGCCAACGCGAATCACCGGCGCCTGCAGGCTGTAGAAGCAACGCTCCGTAATCGCCGCAGCCAACTCACCACCCATACCACCAAAGGTCGGCGCCTCGTGCGCAATAATCAGGCGGCCAGTCTTCGCCACCGAAGCGGCAACGGTCGGCACATCCAGCGGCGAAATCGAGCGCAGGTCAATAACCTCAATCGAACGGCCGTCCTCCATGGCAGCCTCTGCCGCAGCCAGAGCAACCGGCACCAGCGGACCGTACGCAACGATGGTCGCGTCCGTACCCTCACGCACCACCTGGGCGCTAAACGGATCAAAGGAAGTGTCACTAAAGTCCACTTCACCCTTGAGCCAGTAGCGGCGCTTCGGCTCAAAAATAATGACCGGGTCGGGGCACTCAATCGCCTTGCGGGTCATCCAGTACGCCTCGTGCGGGGTCGAAGGGGTCACAATACGCAGACCCGCGGTGTGGGCAAACAGCGCCTCCGGGGACTCGGAGTGGTGCTCCACCGAACCAATCACGCCACCGTACGGAATGCGGATAGTCACCGGCACCGTGTACTGCTTATCGGTGCGGTTGTGAATCTTCGCCAGCTGGCTCGTAATTTGGTTGTAGGCGGGGAACACGAAGCCGTCGAACTGAATCTCCGGCACGGGGCGGTAGCCACGCAGGGCCATACCGATGGAGGTGCCGATAATGCCGGACTCTCCCAGGGGCGCATCCATGACGCGGCGGTTGCCGAAGCGCGCCTGCAGGCCCTCGGTCACACGGTACACGCCACCAAGCTTGCCGATATCCTCACCGAGCATGACGACGGTGCGGTCGGCTTCCATGGCGTCTTCTAGGCCGCGGGTAATCGCCTTGGCGAGGGTCAAACGTTCAATTTTCTCGCTCATGCTTACTCCTCTTCAAAGCCTGCAACGTAGTTACGGTAGAACTCGCGGTCGTCTTCCACCTGCTGGTGTTCCTGCGCGTAGACGCGGTCGAAAAAATGCTCAAAGTCGGCAACTTCGCTGTTCAGCACTGCCTCGCGCACGCCGGATGCGACCTGCTGCGCGGATTCTGCAACCTCAGCAAAGAATGCATCATCGGCGTAGCCGTTATCACGCAGGTGCTTCTCAAGGCGCAGCATGGGGTCGCGACGCAGAGGACCTTCCAGGTCGGCATCGGTGCGGTACTTGGTGGGGTCGTCCGCGGTGGTGTGCGGGCCGAGGCGGTAGGTCTCAGCTTCAATCAGCACGGGGCCTTCACCGGCACGAATCTTCTCCATGGCGTAGCGGGTCGCGGCGAGCACCGCGAGAACGTCGTTGCCGTCCACGCGGATACCTTCAAAGCCGTAGCCTGCGGCGCGGGTGGACACCGGCACGCGGGACTGCACCTCGAAGGGCACGGAGATAGCCCAGCGGTTGTTCTGCACGAAGAAGAGCACCGGTGCGTTATAGGAGGCGGCAAAAACCATGGACTCGTGCGCATCACCCTCGGTGGAGGAGCCGTCACCGAAGTAGACCGCCACGGCAGGCTTCTGGGTGTCCTCGGCAGGGTCGGTTGCCTGGCCCTGACCGGTGCGGCGGATGCCGGTTTCAGCCTCGATGTCGGCGTCGAAGTTCAGACCCATGGCGTAGCCGACTGCATGCAGGGTCTGGGCGGCAAGCACCTTGGTGTAGGTGTGGAAGTTGTGTGCCTTCATGTCCCAGCCGTGGGTGGTGGAGCCGCGGAAGATGGTGATCAGGTCGCGGAAGTCCACGCCGCGCGCCAGGGCGACGGCGTGCTCACGGTAGGAGGGGAAGATGTAGTCGTTGGGCGCGTAGGCGAGTGCGGAGCCGATCTGTGCGGCTTCCTGGCCTCGACTGGGTACCCAGAGGGCGAGCTGACCCTGGCGCTGCAGGGCGGTTGCCTCGTCGTCGAATCGGCGGGTGGGGTACATGAGGCGGTATGCCTCGCGCAGGGTGTCTGCGTTGACGTCTTCGATGTACCGGCTGTAGGTGGGGTGTTCGTGTACGGTGCCGTTTTCATCCATGAGCTGGATGCGTTCGGGCACTCCCGGGTACTTGTCGTTCTCGTGCATCTAACCTCCACACGTGACGAGGGCTTGGCCCTCAGCGGCCCGGGTTTTAGTCTCAACGTTCACCTGATGGTGCAGGGTTTGAGGTGTTCCGGCAGGCCTGTGAGGGTCTGGGTATATATAGTTACCAGTCTACTCTTTCCGGCTTTATCTCGCGGCAGTTACGCTGATAACGCAGTGTATTGTGCCCTGTCATTCACTATTTGAACATCATTAAATTAAACCTCCCATATATTCTTTTTCTAGAATATATAGGAGGTTTAGTTTAGCCATTAAGCGCTTTTTCGAGCCGCCATTTTTCCCACGCGAGAACCATTTGAAAAGCTTAAACGATCCTCGACAAGGGAAAATAGTACATTGTTCAATTATGGTCGGGTCATCACCCAAGCCCCTTCACAAGAGGCTCTAGAGACCCTTCGCGAAGACCTCGCAGAGCGAGAGGAAACGGTCGTTCGCCTCCACTTCACCGATACTCACGCGAACACCCTCGGTACCAAACGCACGCACCGACAGCGCATGCTCAGCCATCAGCTGCACGAACTCACCCGTGCGCTCCCCCAGCGGCAGCCATACAAAGTTCGCGTAGGTGCTCGGGAACTCGTACCCCAGCTCGCGCAAGCGGGCGGTCACGCGCTCACGCTCAGAGACCAGGTGGCTCACGCGCTCCATCACCGCATCCTCATGCTCGATGGAGGCGATAGCCGCCGCCTCAGCCAGCGCCGTCACGGCGAACGGGGTTGCCGCCACGCGCAGGTGCTGCGTAATCTGCGGGTGCGAAATCGAGTAGCCCACGCGCAGACCCGCCAGGCCCTGCGCCTTGGAGAAGGTGCGCAGAATAATGACGTTCTCATAGTCGCGGTAGATGTCCAGGCCGTTCAGCGGGGCTTCTTCACCTTCCGGCACGGTGGAGGCGGCGCAGAACTCGAAGTACGCCTCATCAATCACCACGGGGATGTGGGCGGGCACCTTCTCCAGGAACGCACGGATTTGGCTTTCGGTGACGGCGGGGCCGGTCGGGTTGTTGGGGGTGCAGACCAGGATCAGGCGGGTGCGGTCGGTGATGGCTGCCGCCATGGCGTCCAGGTCGTGTGAGCCGTCGGGCAGGTTCGGCACCTGCACGCTGCGAGCGCCCATAATGCCGACGAGGATCGGGTATGCCTCGAAGGAGCGCCAGGCGTAGATGACTTCATCCTGCACGCCGTCGGCGTTTACGCCGGCGAAGGTTTTGAGGATTTGGTTGAGCGCACCGAGGCTTCCGGCACCGGTGACGATGTCGTCAGCGTCCACGCCGAGCCGTGCGGAGAGCTTCTGACGCAGGGCGGTGGAGAGCGGGTCGGGGTAGCGGTGCGCTGTCGCAAATTCTGCGAGGACGCGCGCAACCTCGGGTACGGGGCCCAGCGGGTTCTCGTTCGAGGAGAGCTTGTACTGAGTGAGGCCTTCAACGGGTGTGGGCGGCTTGCCTGCCGCGTAGCTGGGCAGGGTGTTGAAGACGGGGCGGACCGGGATGTTGGCGTGTTCAGCTGACTGGCTCATGGTTCCAGTATGTGCCTGCGGGCGGCTCGGAGGCTAACGCTTCTCACCTGGAGAGCAGGTCGCGAGCAAGCTGTAACTGTGCAGGCAGCAGATACTGGCCGCGAGTGCTGTACGCAAAGATGGAGGGGCGCCGCCGGGGTTGTTCCCGGTGGCGCCCCTCCTTTTCTCTTCTCTACTCTACTCGTCCCCTCCACCCTCCACCGAGTCTTTGAGATACAGAGTCCTTGAGATTGATGCTTTTAGACTCGGTGTTTAGACCATCAGGGGTTCACGCTCCTCGAGGGGAGTCAGATCCTCGGGAGGGCCTGGGGCGCGAAACCCGGGGTCGATGTTCTCGGGCGGAGTTGGTGCGAGGAAGCCGGGGTCAATGCTCTTGGGCGGGAGCATGGGTGCCGGCTTCTGGCCTGGCAGGATGGGAATGAGCGACTCAACGCCGTCGTAGTCTCCGCCTTGCCTGGCTCCGAAGATTGGAGGATTCTTGAGCGCGGAACCCGCGTTAGGGAGCTGCAGCTGATCGATGATTGGCTGAGTAACAGCCTTTTCGATGTGCGTATGCAGATCTGCAGGTTTGGGCAGAATGTCCGGCGGGATTAGACCTGCAGGGGGTAGCTGCCCCTCTGCCTCGATTCGAGTGGGCATCTTGATGGGCGCAGGCTCCGGACGGCTCAGGTCGCTCGGCATCTTGATGTGGGCAGGCTCGGGGCGGCTCAGGTCGCTCGGCATCTTGATGGCGGGCGGCAGATGCTGCGGGTTGTATCCCTGCAGGAGGGGCACCTTGGGCATCTGCGGCACAGGCATTTCGGGCCATGCAGGCTGCGGGTTCTGAGATTCCTGCGGAGTCGGCTCGGGGTGAGGGATGGTCTTTTTGATGCCCTCGATGACGGCGGGGATTTGCTTAGCAGCCGCCTGTACGGTTTCTCCAGCTTCTCGCTGGAGACCCTCGGCCCTCTGCTTGGCAATCTCCATGCCCTGTTGGACATCTGAGACGGTCTTCGATACCACGCTTTGCTTGCCCCAGGCGCCCGCCTGTCAGCTGATCAATCCCCTCAACTATACCCAAGCCACCAGGGATAGTTCCTGATGCAAGGGCTGCAACAGCGTAGCCCTCGGTACGTTTGATAGTTATACCCACTCGTAGAGCGGGAGGCAGACCGTCCGGCAGGTTTGAGGCGGAGGTAACCTTCTGTTCCCCCAGCACATACTCTTTACCATCCATTGCGGCGCGCATGCCGCCAGGCACCTTGCCGCTATGCCCTTCACGGTGTAGGGCTTCGTGGTAATTTACGGCATGATGCTCATGGTTATTGACGGTGATTACCGTATCGCGTTCATCAGGATGCCACGGTTCTCCAAAAATCTGTGGCAAGGGAATCTTCTTTGCTATATCAGGAACCCCATCGCCGTCACCCTCCACGTAATCCACGGCAAAGTCACGTTGTTTGGCTGACATACCTCGCATCGGGGCAGCTTGGGCATAGACACCCACAATATTGATTTCTTTGGCGACTTCAGCACTATTCGCCATGTTGTGGGCGATCATTGCTCCCTGGCTGAAGCCCTCCATGTATACACGAGCACCCTTGGGAGCACCAGCATCACGCAGAGCCTGCAAAATCATCATGTACGCAGAGTTCATCTGGTCTGGGCCCGCTGCTTCACGGAGAGTCCCCTCGCCATCTATGATGGATCCACCCCAAGATCCAAAGATAGTACCCGGAATGCTCACCACATACAGCGCATGGGCAGGGTCGCCTTCATGTCCTGCTTCGTACATAACGGTGACGAGTACGGCACTACGTTCAGCGGTCAAAGGGTCCTGCCGGGAACGTTCAAGTTCAAGGTCCTGCGCCTGCGCCGCCGCCAGAAGACGTTCCGAGCTGGCGCCCACAGAGAGCTGGTTTTTCTCGCCGCGATGCGTAGCAATACCGTATTCCTCCGCAGAGGCTGTACGGACGTTGTAAACCGCGTTTCCACCGATAGCTGCCTTGATGAGGTTAGATAGACCACCGCCCAGTGCCTTTCGAGCAAGTCCTCGCGGAATGCCAAACATGCTTGCAAGGCGGTCAAATGCTCGCTGACGGGCAATTTCAGGATTCCATTTGGCATCCATATAGGCGGTAAAACCAAACAGAATACCCGCGATGATAGGCGAATACGGCAGCATCCAAGATGCCGAGAAGTACCCAAACTCGGGAATGGTGAGCTTGATGAGGTATTCAGCTTCGCCGGGTTCTCCGGCGATGAGTCCGCGCAAGTGATCTTGGGTGCTACGTCCGTCGGGCAGCTTGCCGTCCTTTGCAATGCCCATGGATTCGAACCAGCCTGCGACGGTGTTTTCAACCTGCAGGTAGGAGCTGTGGGCGACTCGGACAACGACTGCGGTGGCGCCGAACTTTGCGGCACTCACACCGAGGTCTGCAGCGAGGCCGGTGCAGAGAGTGGCAGCCAGCTGGGCGCGTCCGTTGATGCCGAGGAAGAGTCGGGTCTCATTGGCGATGCCGAGAATGGGCACGGTACGGTCGGCGCAGGTGCGACTGACGGTGTCGAGGCCGTCAGCGATGGCGGGCATTTCTTCGAGGGTAACGCTGATGGTGCCTGCGGTGGGCCCTGCGGAGTCGGTGAGGTCACCGATGGGCGCAACGGTGGGTCCGGTAATCATGGTGTCTCCTAGGGTGAGGTTAGTGGGTTCGGATGAGCGAGCTCAGCCCGTCGGGCAGGTTCACGTGCATGAGTGAATCCAGCGTTGACTGGGCTTTTTGCACGCCTGAGCGGGCAATGATTTCGCCGGGGTTGAGTTTTTCGAGTGCGTCGGCTGCGCCGTCGGCGAGTTTGCCGAGTAGCCCGTCTACAACGGAGGCGGCAGCTTGGATTGCCTGCGCTTTGGCGGTGAGGTCGTTGGCGAGTTCTTCACCGGCGGCGGCGATCATGGCTGCGGCGCTTTCGGCTTGTTCGGCCTGGTTGCGGATTTTTTCGCGGTGTTCTTCGAGTTGTCGCCGGTAGGCGCGTCCGGCTTCGGAGGCCCAGTGGTCGCCGTTGAGTTCGTTGGCGCGTTGGTGTGCGGTGCGGATTTCTTGGGCTTCGGTGCGCATCCTGTGGGAGAGTTCTGCGCCTTTGGTGCGGGCGAGCGCGGCGGCGGCCATAAGCTGGGTGGCGAGGGCGTGTCCGGCTGCGGTGCCGATGCCCATGTGTCCTGCTGCGCGGAGGATATCGGTTGGTTCGATGCGGGGCAGCTGGGGTGCGGGAGGCGGTGCGGTGTCGACGATTGTGTTCATGGGGCGTCCTTTCGATGGTTGGACTGGTTGTTTATGCGCCTGTTTCTGTCCTGTGTTTGGGTTTGTTTTAGGCTAAATCTGTTGCGGTGACCGTGCAGGCGGGGTACGGCAACCTGTGGATAACTCCGGCTTGTTTCGAAAAATTCGCACGTTTTTGCCCCTTATCACCCGAAAAATGCCCCCTCCGCACCCCCTCGTTTTGTCATATTTCTGCAACTAGCCAAGCCGCCCATCACGTCCATATGCTCTGCCCGCCTCTTTTTTTCGGCGAATTCATGCAAAAATAGAGTTATGTCTCACACCAATAACACCTTCTTGCCTTCTGGCCGTATTGATCTGGGCACCGGCGAACTTGCGCTGGGCCCCCTGGACGGACGCTACGCTTCCGTGACCGCACCCCTGACCAACTACCTCTCTGAGGCGGCGCTGAACCGCGACCGCCTCCACGTTGAGGTTGAGTGGTTCATTTACCTGTGCGAGCACGAGGTGCTGCCGGGTCTGTCCCCGCTGAGCGAGGAGCAGAAGAAGGGCCTGCGCGCCATTGTGACCGATTTCAACGCTGATTCTGTCGCTGAGCTGGCAGAGATTGAGGCAGTCACCGTTCACGATGTGAAGGCGGTTGAGTACTACATTGGCCGCCGTCTGGAGGGTCTGGGCCTGGGTCACCTGGTGCCGCTGGTTCACTTCGGTTGCACCTCCGAGGACATTAACAACCTCGCCTACGCGCTGGGCATCAAGGACGCCGTTGAGAACGTGTGGATTCCTGCCGCTGAGAACCTGATTGAGGTTCTGCTGAAGCTGGCTGAGGAAGGCCGCGACGTGCCGATGCTGTGCCGCACTCACGGCCAGCCGGCGACCCCCTCCACCCTGGGCAAGGAGATGGGCGTGCTCGCCTACCGTCTGAAGCGCCAGGTCAAGCACGTGAAGGCGACCGAGTTCCTCGGCAAGATTAATGGTGCGACCGGTACTTACGCCGCGCACTACGCCTCGGTGCCGAGCACTGATTGGCAGAAGATTTCTCGTGGTTTTGTGGAGCACCTGGGTCTGACTTGGAACCCGCTGACCACTCAGATCGAGTCGCACGACTGGCAGGCTGAGCTGTACTCGGATATCGCTCATTTCAACCGCGTGCTGCACAACCTCTGCACCGATGTGTGGAGCTACATTTCGATTGGTTTCTTCCGTCAGATTCCGGTGGCTGGTGCGACCGGTTCGTCGACTATGCCGCACAAGGTGAACCCGATTCGCTTTGAGAATGCGGAGGCTAACCTGGAGCTCTCTAACGCTCTGCTGGATTCGCTGGGTTCGACCCTGGTGACTTCTCGTTGGCAGCGTGACCTGACTGACTCCTCGGCGCAGCGCAATATTGGTGTGGCGTTTGGTCACTCGGTGCTGGCTATCTCCAATGTGGTGAAGGGCCTTGAGCGTCTGGATATTGCGACCGAGGTTATTTCCGCTGATCTGGATGCGAACTGGGAGGTCCTGGCTGAGGCAATTCAGATGGTGATGCGCGCTGAGGCTATCGCGGGTGTTCCCGGCATGGAGAACCCGTACGAGCGTCTGAAGGAGCTGACTCGCGGTCACCGCGTGGATGCAGCTCGTCTGAAGGAGTTTGTGGCTACTCTGGGTCTCTCCCCCGAGGCTGAAGCGCGCCTGTCGGCTCTGACTCCGCACACTTACAACGGTATTGCGGCTCAGCTGCTGGATCACGCGAAGAACGCTTAGTCCGTAGCAAAGGATTAAAAACTAAAGACCCCGGTTCCCTGTGTTTAGGGAGCCGGGGTCTTTAGTGTGTTGGGTCTTTGCTATGTTCTGTTAGCTGGCGAGGATTTTAGCGGCCGAGCATGCGGCGGTGGCCGGTTTCGGTGTCGTTGCCCTTGTCGCGGGTGAAGACCTTGCCTACAGCCTTACCTGCGTCCTTGACGCCCTTGAGCAGGGAGCCAGCCACGCCGGAGGAGCCGTCCGAACCTTCGCCGCCCTGTACGCGCGGTGCACGCGGGGTAATCATGAGCTCTGCGGGGAAGTAGGCGGGCGCGTCGCCGAAGGCTCGGCGGGGGTTGCGCACGACGTCCTTGCCGAGGGTCAGGTTCGCGCCACCGCCAACGACTGCGCCCACGCCGAAGGGCAGGGCACGGCCGAGCAGTGCACCGGTCTGGCGGGTGAGGAAGCGGCGGATGAACATGTTTCGGATGGTACGTTCGACGCTGAACATCTTGCCGCTGGAGGAGTTGCCGAGCAGCATGCCCCACTTGTTGGAGACACCGCCTGCCTTGCCGGTCTGCAGCAGCACGGTGTTCATGAGCTGGGAGCCTTCTTCGCCGAGCATGATTGCCATGACCATGGAGCGGGCGGTTTCGGGGTCGTGTACGTGCACGCCGTGCAGTTCTGCGACTGCCTGGGCGTAGAGTGCGGTGCGTTCGAGGTAGCCGCCGACTGCGAGCGCGGACAGGCTCATGGAGGTGACGGTGCCGACGCCGGGCACGAATGCGGATGCGCCGGTGACGCCGCCGATGGCGGTGATGTCACGCAGGTAGGTGCGGTCGAGGCGCTTGTGGATTTGTTCGGGGGTTTCGTCGGGGTGTGCTTCACGCAGTTTTTTGACGATGGACAGCGCGAGCGGTCGTTGCATGCGCAGTACGTTGTCGAGGGTGGTGGTCAGTGCGGGACGGGGGTTGCCGTCTTCATCGAATAGAGACTTCTTCGGGTCAAGCATGCTCTCAGTAAATCACGGCTTGGTGAATTTTTCCTGAATATGGGGCCTGTGGTGGGGTTTGGGGGGTGAAATTTCACCGAGGGCGTGGAGGTTTTTGATCGCTTGTTAGGGTGTTTTGGTCTTTATTTGCGCCCAATTTTAAAGCGCGTAAAATTGTCGTAGATTACACACTATTCATTGTTTGCATAGTGCGTGACCTGCTTCACGGAGATTCGGGTTGCGCCTGATGACAGATAGCGGCTAATACCTCTTCTGAATCCTAAGGAATACTATGACTTCTTCCACCCATACGCCCAATGCTGCGCGTTCTCCCCTGGCGACTCAGGGGCTGGGTGTTGCGTACGCGACCGGCGCGATTATTTCGGCGCAGTTCGGTGCGGCTCTTGCCAAGCAGCTCATGGGCGATTTGGGCCCCTGGGGCGTGGTCGCTCTGCGCCTGCTGACATCTTCTATCCTGCTGTGGGTGTTCTTCCGCCCGCAGATTCGTTCGTGGACCCGTCAGCAGTGGATGGCGGTCATTGTCCTCGGTGTCGCCCTGACCGGTGCGAATGCCTTCTTCTATGTGGCTATTGAGCAGGTTCCGCTAGCAATTGCGGTGGCTATTGAGTTTATGGGTCCGCTGGTGCTGGCGACGGTTATGTCGCGCCGTAAGCTGGACCTGGTGTGGATTGCTCTGTCATTTACGGGCATGGCGATTCTGACTGCTGAGTCCCAGGCGAAGCCTGAAGATTTCGCGTTGATGGGTGTGGTTTTCGCAATCCTGACCGCTATTTCTCGTGCCGCCTATATTCTGGCGACTGAGAAGGTTGGCGCTCTGATTCCGGGTATGGGCGGCATGGTCGTGGGTAACGTTGTCTCTACCCTGCTGGTTCTGCCGTTCCCGTTCCTGATAAGCGGCAATAACCTGTTGAAGGTCACCCAGGATGTGCACCTGCTGGCTATTGGCTGCCTGATGGGTCTGCTGGCTTCTGCCCTGCCGGCGCTGGGTGAGGTTTCTTCGCTGCGTCTGCTGCCCGCGCACATTTATAGCGTGGTGCTGTCCCTGGAGCCTGCGATTGCGGCGGCTGTGGGTATTGTGATGCTTGGTGAAGCTACCGGCCTGGTTCGTTGGGTTGCTATTGCTCTGCTGGTGGCGGCGAGTATCGGTATTTCGATTTCTCACGCTCGTGCGCAGAAGAAGGCGCAGGAGGACGGCACGCTGGAGGATGCGGACCATTACCTGCCGGGTGCGGTGGATGCGCACGCGGTGGATATTGCGCAGATGGCGACTAACTCTATTACGATTCCGTCGGCTGAACAGATTAAGGCTGACCGTGAGGCGAAGGGCCTCTAATCTACTGAACTGTAGCCGTGTCAACGGCTTCTAGCCCCCCCCGGGTAACGAGTAGGATAGTATCTCGTGTTGCCCGGGGGGCGCGCTCTTTAAACGGCGCTATTGGAGCGTTCGTTCTGCCCCGTAGCGGCACAGCATGCACACGTGGAGAAGTACCGCCTTGTGAGGCGCAGGAAGGAGAATCATGCCGCATACTTCATCTCAACGCCCCGCACTGGGCATTATGTTTGTGCTGATGTCCTGCTCATCGCTGCAGTTCGGTGCCGCGTTCGCGATTACTCTTTTCCCGCTGTTTGGCGCTCTGGCTATTAGTGTCAGCCGCCTGGCGATTGCTTCCATTGTGGTGGGTAGCGCCGTGTGGTTGGCGGCGCGTTGGCATACCCGCCGCGGCGGCGAAATGCCGCCGGGTGCGCTGTCTTGGTCGAAGGAGCAGTGGCGTGCCGTCATCATTTTCGGTATGACTTTCGGTCTGATGAACGGCTTCTTCTATTGCGCGATTGACCACATCCCGATTGGTTTGGCGGTTGCGGTGGAGTTCTTGGGCCCGCTGGCGTTGGCGTCCATGCTGACGCGCAGGCTCCGCGACGCGGTGTGGGTGCTCTGCGCCCTGGCGGGCATGCTGGTGCTCGGCTACGAGGCGGCGGTCGGTAAGGATACCGACTACCTGGGTCTGACGTTCGCGCTGATTGCTGGCGTGTTCTGGGCGCTGTATATTCGCTCTAGCGCGAAGGTGGGTGCCCTGGTTCCGGGTGCGAGCGGCCTGGCGGTGGCGATGCTTGTTGGTGCTGCGTTTATTGCCCCGGTGGCGGCGGTTGTTCCGGCGCCTCAGCCGATTTGGAATGCGGCGCAGGATCCGATGCTGCTCCTCATGATTTTTGGTACCGCCATGTTCGCTTCGGTGATTCCCTATAGCGCGGAGCTGATGGCTCTGCGTAACCTGCCGCAGCAGGTGTTTAGTGTGCTGATGAGCATGGAACCGGCGATTGCGGCGATTGCCGGTTGGGCGTTGCTGGATCAGGAGACCGGCCCGATTCGTTGGGTGGCAATCTGTCTGCTGATGACGGCGAGTGTGGGTATTACGCTCACCACCACGAAGGGCGATTCCCCCAAACAGAAGGATGACGGTGAGGACCCCGTTCCCGTGCCGCTACCCGAATAAAACCAAGATTCTGCCGGCGCGCGGCATAGAGAAAACCCATATACAAAACCGTTGAGGCGGGTACCTGGTTGGTACCCGCCTCAACGGTTTTATGTTTCAGTTTTAGCTCTCGGCCAGCTCGTCCAGCAGGTCGCGCAGCTCGTCGGTGGTGAGCACCTCCGCCGGATGCGGTCCCATCGCGTACAGCAGATCCTGCGTGTCCTCGTCCAGCTCGCGGGAGGTACCGATCAGTACGAGGTTTCCCTCGTTCTCGCCACTGAGCATCGAGCTCTCGCACAGGCACCACACGTGGTCGAAGACTTCCAGCATGGCGGTTGCCTGCAGCTGGAAGAAGGGCAAACCCGCGTCGTCACCCACGTTGATGGCGACCATGCCGCGCTCGCTCAGGGCGTCCTTGAGTTCGCGATAGAAGTCGCGGTTCGCCAGGTGGGCGGGTGCGTCCATGCCGGTGAAGATGTCGAGGATAATCGCATCGAAGCCGGGCACGCCCAGCAGTTCGGGCAGGTTCGCCAGCTGCTCACGGGCGTCACCGACCACCAGTTGGCAGTCGGTTCCGGCGGGTAGCGGCAGGCGGTCCGTTACGAAGCCCATGAGCTCGGGTTCAATATCCACGGCAACCTGGCGGGAGCCGGGGCGGGTCGCCTGAATATAGCGCACGAGGGTGAGCGCACCGGCGCCCAGGTGTGCTGCGGTGATGGGTTCGCCGGCGGGTGCGAGCGCATCCACCGTGTTTGCAATGCGGCGCAGGTACTCGTAGAACACGTAGTCGGGGTTCTGTACGTCCACGTGGGACTGCTCGGCGCCACCGATTTCGAGGACGTGGCCGTGGTCGCTGAACCCGTCGGGGTGAATTTCGGCGCGCTGCCCGCCGGAGAGCTGAATGTGTGCCACTACTTCACGCCAGCTTCACGCTTGAAGGTGCTGACCAGGTCATCCACCGAGGAGGAAGAATCCAGACCCTCAATGACCTTGTCGTTCACGGCGAAGGTGGGGGTGCCCTTCACGCCAATCTTCACGGCGTGCTCGTAGTCGCGCTGGATGGGCTTGACGGTGTCGGAGGCGAGTAGGACCTTGTCGAATTCTTCGACGTTCAGGCCCAGTTCCTTGGCGTAGTCGTTGAAGAGGGTGCGCAGCTTGTCGCGCTCTTTGATGTTCTTCCAGTCGTTCTGGGTGTTGAAGAGCTTGTTCGCCATTTCAACGTGCTTACCCTGAGCTGCTGCGGCTTCTACGGCGAGTGCGGCGGGTACGGCGTTGGCGTGCATGTTCAGCGGCATGTGGCGCACGGTCACGTTCATGATGCCGTCAAGCTTCTTGGCGGCTTCTTCGAACTTGGGTTCTGCCTTGGCGCAGTAGGGGCACTGGTAGTCGGTGTACAGGGTTGCGGTGCCTGCACCGGGTACTTCGCGGTTGAGGCGGTAGCCGACGTAGCCGTCATCGGCGGTTGCCGAAGCAGTAGCCGAGGGGTCGACAGACGCCGAAGCGCTCGCGGTAGCACTTGCGGAGGTAGCGGCGGTGCTTGCAGATGCGCTCGCCGAACCGCTCGCAGACGCCGATGCGGAAGGCTGGGAGGAGCTGGAACCGCATGCGCTCAGCCCCAGGGCGGCGGCGGGCACTACGCCCAGTAGCAGGGTGCGGCGGTTGAGGGGTGAAGTCATGGTGGTTCCTCTCTCTACGGGTGGCGGGCTGGCCTGTTTGCTACATCTGTGGTTGATTAATCTGTGGTTGATGTGCACTCTGAGGTGCTGTCAGCCGCCGTGGGTATAGGGTTTATTGTATGCCTCTGCCCTGAACTTTCCCTATCTTCGGGCGGGTTTGCGGGGTGAATGCAGTGCACACCATAGCCGCCCTGTCGCCTGCTCTCGGTAGCGGTCACGGTGTTGAAAGTAATTAGCCTCTCCCCCGCCTTTTTGGTACTATTGCGGGGTATGCACTGTTCACCGGTTGCTTTCGGGCAGTTGAGAACGGCAGCATATGCGCCTCTATAGCTCAGGGGTAGAGCATTTCCCTCGTAAAGAAAAGGTCGTGGGTTCGAATCCCACTGGGGGCTCCACATCCGCCGTAACGCGTGCCGGTTTCCGGTGTGTTGCGGCGGTTTTTAGCATCTGAGAGTTGTCGTTTTCTCGAAGATGTCACCGTCGAACTTTAGGAGATTCTCATGTCTTCTCGATCCGCATCCGCTAAGCGCCAGAGTGGCCGTGCGCAGGCAGGTCGCGCCGCTGCGGGCTCTGCACGCCCGATGAGCCCCACGATGCGTTTTGCTCTGGTGTACGTGCTGGCGCTGGTGGTTTCCCTGGCGGTGTGGTTCTTCTACCGTTCCGTGTATGAGGATGACACCTCGTTCCTGGTGCCGATTGTGATTTCCTTGGTGACTTCGTACGTGTGCGCTCATGCGCTGACGGGCGGCAAATCGCCCCGCAACTAGACCGCCGACCAGCAGCCCGCCAGGCTGTAGCCTCGTGAGGTTTCAGGCAGACAAAAGCCGCGCATCCGGTTCCCCGCTCGGGGGTCGGATGCGCGGCTTTTTACGTGTGTACTTTAGACCAGCGCCTTACTTGGATGCGCGCTGGAAGTCGCTGTCGGTCTTGCCCCACAGGCCGTAGACCTTGGCGAGTTCCTTGACCTTCTTTGCACGCAGGTAGCGCGGCAGGTAGGAGCCGTCGCGGGGGCCGTCGAGGGGCACGTCGAGCATCTGGTGTGCTTCTTCGATTTCGAGCTCGCTCGGGGAGAATGCCGCGTTGATGGTCTCAGCCTGGCGAATGTCGAGGGTGATCTTACCGGTCATGCCGTGGTCGTTCGCGTAGCCGCATGCCTTGGAGAGGTCAGCGCCGTATGCGCCGAGGGTCGGGCCGTCGATGGGGCCGGGCAGACCGCCCAGGGTGGAGGCAATCACCAGTTGCGAACGCACGTAGGCGAGCGCCATGGGGGTTGCGGAGGAGCCGGTGTCGCGGCGGTAGTCGCCTGCGCCGAATGCGAGGCGGAAAGTGCCGATTGCGCGCGCAATTTCGATGGAGTGGTGCACGCCGAGTGCGGACTCGATCAGCGCGATGATGGGGGTTCCGGGGGGCAGCTCGGCTGCGGTGCGGTCAATGTCGGTGGCGTGCTCTGCGGTAGCGAGCATGACGCCTCGCAGGCCCTTCACGTTCTTGAGGGCCTTGACGTCCTTCCACCAGTGTTCGGTGGTGATGGCGTTGATTCGCACCCATGCGACGACGCCGGAGTTGAGCATACGGACGACCTGTTCGCGAGCGGCGTCCTTCTCTTCGGCGGGGCAGCCGTCTTCGAGGTCGATAATGATGGAGTCGGCCTCGGATTCGAAGGCCTCTTCAAAGACTTCTTCGGAGGAGTTGGCGCGCACGAGGAGCCAGGAGCGTGAGAGGCTGGGGCGCAGCTGACGCGCACGCTCATTGCGGTGGAATTCAAACATGGTGTGTGACTTCTTCCGTGAATTGTATATGCATTGGGTTGTGCCGTAGAGGGACAGGAAAAAGCCTGCGGTTCTTCCGCGCGTACCATCGCATTGTGTCGTCACCTCCATTGTGACGGAACCGCATAAGAAGTGTCCTACACCTCTTCTTTAAGCGTATCGCCTGTTGAGGTGCACATCAAACTAACCCGCCTGTTGACCGCAATTTAGGCCCTGTGTTATGCCTCAATCAGCTGGGTGCGGCCCACGGGGATTCCATCGTCGAAGGTCAGCTCGCCGGCGGCTTCCTTCTGGGCGCGCTGAATCAGACGTTCGGCGTCTTCAATGTGCTGGATGACGGTTTCCACGCGACGGTGCACGCTCACCTGGCGGTCGCATCCGGTGGCACAATTGCCGAAGCAGCGTGCCATGGCGAGCGCTTCGGCGCAGAGTGCCACGGCGTTACCTGCCTTGGAGAGGGCGCGGTTCAGGTCGGAGTAGGTGCCGAACGGGGAGGCGGGAATATCGCCGTCGCTGGGGGCGAGGCGGTGCGCTTCCATGGCGACTGCACGCACGCGCGGGATGAGGTCGGCGAGCGCGTTTGCGTCCGGCACGATGAGCTCAATCATGGAGGCGGACGAATCGGTTGCCGCTAGGCGTTCGAGGACCTGGTGGAAGCGGTCAATGCCGCGAATAAACCGGTCGTGGGATCGGCGCCAGATGCCTTTGCCGAGTTCGGCGTCGTCGCGGCGCGATTGCAGGTAGCTTTTAAGTCCCATGTGCCCTCCTCTGCGTGGTGTGTGTGCCGTGTTGGTTGGTCGGTGGAGGCTGCCGGCGATGGGCTCTGCGGCGACCCGCAAACCTCCCTATACTTAGGTTACCCTAAATCTCTTTTGGTGACGAGATGTCAGCAGTCAACTGTTTATTTCAAACCCAGATTTTCTTCACGCCGCTCACGCGACGCTCCCCGCAGCGCCAGTCTAAAATGGCACCGGCCTAAAATAGCACCGCAGGGGCGCAGCGATTTCTAGACCATGCGCAGCACAATCTTGCCGCGATGCTGACCGGAGTCGAAGTATTCGTGGGCGGCAGCCGCCTCCTCCATGTCGAAGATACGGTCCAGACCCACGCCAATCCTGCCGGATTCAATCAGCGGCAGCACGTGTTCGCGTACACCTCGCAGAATCTCAGCCTTCTGATGATCCGAACGGGTACGCAGGCTCGTAGCGTGCACCGACAGGCGGCGGGAGAGCATATACCCCAGGTTCACTTCTGCTTTGGCGCCGCCCATCAGACCGATAATGCACAGGTGCCCGCCGTCGGCGAGGGTGTGCAGATTGTCGTCCAGGTACTTTCCGCCCACGACGTCGAGGATGTAGTCAGCGCCGCGTCCGCCAGTTTCAGCCAGCAGAACTTCACGGAACGAATGTTCTGTATAAATAATGGGTTCCGCACCTAGTAAGCGCACATATTCTGCTTTTTCCTCGGTTCCCACGGTTGCAAACACGCGGGTACCTACGGCGAGCGCCAGCTGAATAGCGTGCACACCGATACCGCCGGTACCACCGTGCACGAGCACCACCGCGGGTTCACCGTCTTCCTTGAGGTTTTCGGCGGGGTTCATGCTCATACCACAGGTGAGAACCAGGTTCGAGTAGACGGTTGCCGCGACTTCGGGAATACCGGCGGCTTCGGCAAAACTCAGCTGTTCGGGTACGGGTAGCACGTGGTCGACCGGTACGGTCACGTAGTCGGCGTAGCCGCCTCCAGCGAGGAGCGCCATGACGGGGGTGCCGCGGTTCTCTACGGAGACGCCTTCACCGACGGCTTCGATGACACCGGCTACTTCGAGGCCGTAGATGGCGCTCGCTCCGGCGGGCGGCGGGTAGAATCCGCGGCGCTGCAGGGCGTCGGCGCGGTTGATTCCGGCGGCGTGAACACGAATGAGAACTTCGTGGGATCGGGGTACGGGGGCGGGGACTTCGCTGATTGTCAGGGCCTCAGGTCCACCGTGACTGTTCTCAATAATTGCTCTCATGAGTCCTCCTCATTGCCGGAAGCACCATCGTTGGTGCGCGATTTACAGAAAGCTTATCGCATGAGATAATCTCGTAGTGCCCTGCGGCACGGTATTGCCATAAAATGCCGGTCTCTGGTGCGTATGGATGGTTGTCCGAGCGGCCGAAGGAGCTGGTCTTGAAAACCAGTAGGCGGTAACCCCGTCTCAAGGGTTCAAATCCCTTACCATCCGCGTTTTAGCTTCTGCTCCACGTGTGGAGCGCAAAGAGCCCCGTTCCTCGTATTGAGGAGCGGGGCTCTTTGCATACGCCGTTTTGAGTTACCGGAGGGCGTCGTCAGTTGATTTGTGACAAGGCATTCGCAATATACATGAAGAGGGCGGCGATACCGATGAAAAAGCATAGCCCCAGCCAGTTGAGAATACGACCCGCTAGGGCAGGTACACCGTGCCTCTGCGCTACCCACCCCTGCCAGATACCCAGGATGTTCAGCACCGGCGCGGCGAGAGCTACCTGCAGACCACTTTCTCCAAGACCCTGGACAAGCAACCAAAACCCTAGAACGAAAGACAGCGGGCTGAGGAAGCCGAAAAGCAGGGAGAAGTTCGCAGCCCTTTTACCGTCTTGTGTTCCTTGCACAGCGGGAGGTTGCTCGCTCGCAGGTTGCTCCCAGTCGTCCGTGCCGTCAGTCTCCGGCTGTTGGCTGTCATCCGCTTGGTAGAGCTTGGCGTCTTCAGGGTTGTTATCAAAATCTTCGTTATTTTGGGGTAGCTGCGACATCGCATCCACAACCTTTCAGGATCTACACGCGTTAGTTGAATACCTCAGCCTGGTGCTTCGCAAAAACCTATTCGCCGTTGAACCACGCCCACACAATCAGTACGTACACGAGGACAAGCTTGGCGATAGCTATCCAGCTCAGGATTCGACCCGCAAGAGAAACTACGCCGTAACTATCCGCTTCCTTAGCTTTATGTAGACCAAGGACACTTAAGATGATGGTGGGGATACCGAAAAACCACGGACCCGACACCATGATGTTGATGAGGCTGAGCACACCGAAAGTGAGTGAAAGTTGGGAGGCTCGTTCCCCTAGATTAGTCGCTGTTTTCCCACCGCTCTGCATCATAGGGGGCTCTTCAATATCAGCACCCTGTTTGTGGCGATGAGGTTTCGAGCGCAGACCAGCTGCTGGGTCGGAATACGGGCCTAGGATTGGATCCTGCATCGTTGCATCATAACCTTTCAATACCGGGTGTTACGTGTCTATCGAAGTGAGAGAGCGCTCAGGCTCGTCGACGGGCCTGCATCATTGAAGCCGTACAGAGCAAACCCAATCATTATGATGAAGCCGACGATGGCGATGACAATGACCATTCCTATCCCGCTGAGAAACAGACCCACGTTGGCGTCCTCACCGTGCTGTCTTGCCACTCGTGCTTGCCAGAGACCCAAGAGGCTCAGTAATGGCGCAGCAATGATTATTGGCATGCCGATACCAAAGCCATGGGAAACCCACCAAAACGCTAGGGCGAGAATAAGCATACCGAAGACACCGAAAATCAGGGAGAGGTTTGCGGCTTTTTCGCCAGGGCCCATCTTCCACACGCTCGAAGAGAACTCACTCGCGGGTAGCGGCTGGTCGTCCGTACCAGACTGCACGCTGTCGTTCCCCCGGTGGGTCTTGGCGTATTCGGGGTTGTAATCGAAGGCTTCATTGTTTTGGGGTAGCTGCGACATCGCATCC
>NZ_KV816922.1:382048-382734 GCF_001814485.1 Rothia sp. HMSC066G07
GTTTTGGGGTAGCTGCGACATCGCATCCACGACCTTTCACGTTCCACACGCAAGGGGCGTTAACTTCACCCTAGACCCTCCCCACCGGGGAAACAAGCATGTCGAGCCCATTCCAGGAAACATACGGCATACACACAACAAAGCCCCGCACCTCAACGTGAGGAACAGGGCTTTCTCATGCTCACCAGCATGCATTCTGACCGGTCATACCCAACAAAACGAGAGTATCTTCAGACCCACCACCTTATTGGTGCTTTTATAAAGATTGACTGAGGCTTATCAGAAACAAGATGACAAAAAGATAGAGCGCAAGGACAATACCTACACCCGCCCAGCTGAGAATACGACCCGCTAGGGCAGGCACACCGTGCCGTTTAGCCACTCGCCCCTGCCAGATACCCAAGATGCCCAGTATCAGTGAGATAACGGTGAAATCTGGTGCCCAGACCCAGGTCAATAGCGGGATACACAGTAGGCTGAGGGCGCCGAAAAACAATGAAAGACTTGCCGCGTTCTGCCCATCCCGCCGCTTCGAGAAGCCAGGTGAAACCTTTTTTCCGGGTAGTAGCTGGTTGCCTAAAACACCAGCGTAGGGTTGCCAACTGCCATTTGTCTGGTTGAGCATGTTGTATTCGGAGTTGTTATCGAAAGCTTCGTTGTTTTGGGGTAGCTGCGACATCGCATCC
>NZ_KV816922.1:382834-478321 GCF_001814485.1 Rothia sp. HMSC066G07
TAGCTGCGACATCGCATCCACAACCTTTCACATTCAACATTAGAGAAGTATTACCCCCTAGCCCCTCCCCTAATCCACTAGAACAAGAGGACACGCAGGCTCCCTGTGGAGTCGACATAGTTATATTCCGCCGGTCAGGACAATCAAGAACAATGCGACGATGATGGCGAAGGGAAGGGCAAAAATTACACCCGCCCAGCTGAGAATACGACCCGCTAGGGCAGGTACACCGTGCTGTTTCGCTACTCGCCCCTGCCAAATACCCAGGACGTTCAGCAACGGTGCAACAACAACTATCTGCAGACCACCACTGTCAAAATCGTGGACAAACAACCAGCACCCTAGAAAGAAAAATAGGAGGCCGAGGGCGCCGAAAAGCAGGGATACGTTCGCTGCCTTTTTACCGTCTTGTGCCCTTTGCTCGTCGGAAGGTTGCTTGCTCGCATGTTGCGTCCAATCGTCCGTGTTGTCAGCGTCAGACTGCGGGCTGCCATTTCCCTGGTAGAGCTTGGCATATTCGGGATTGTAATCAAAAACTTCATTATTTTGGGGCATCATAACCTTTCAATACCGGGCGTTATGCCCACCCTAGACTTTCCCCCACCAAGGGAACAAGTATGTCGAGCCGATTTCACCAAACATACGGCATACATACAGAAAAGCCCCGCACCTCAACGTGAGGAACGGGGCTTTTGCGTACCCTCCAATGAGGGTGAAAGTGTTTAGAAAAGTACCAGCATCTGCGCAGTCTCCACGAGCCTAGAATTTGCGGCAGAATCAGAAAGAGCCAGCATAATCGCCAGCAGCATACCGCCACCAAAAAGCACCAGGAACATGCCACCAATGACTACGCTAATCCAGTTCAAGATACGCCCAGCCGAAGCAGCCGCGCCAAAACGTTCTGCCTCGTTCGCCTTGAAAATACCGATAACACCCAGAATCAGGGAAGGCAGACCAAACAGCCACCAGCTGAGAGTCACTATACACGCCAAGCTGATAATACCCAGCACCGTGGAAGTCTGAGCAGCCTTCTCACCGGCAAGCTGCTCGGGGGTCTTCTGAACAATGCCAATAGGAACCATCATGGGCTGACCGTACTGGCCGGGCTGCTGGTACTGCTGACCGTACGGGTCGTACTGATTCTGACCATACGAGTCTTGGCCGTACGAATTCTGACCGTACTGGTCATAAGAATACTGATCGTAGGAGCTCTGCCCGTACTGACCGTATTGGCCATACTGACCGTACTGAGTGTTCTGCCCGTACTGGCCGTTCTGGTTGTACTGCTCGTTCAGACGGTTGTAGTCCGGGTTGTAGTCGTAGGGGTCTGAACCCCGAGGATTCTGAGACATGGCATCTCACTTTCGTACGGCTGGTGTGTGTTAAACAGTATTCACCCTAACCTATCACCGAAACGGGTACAACTACATCTGTCGCACAAACCCGCGCAATACATTTTAAGAGGGCAGTAGAGTGCCAGCTGGTACGCGAAAGCCCCGCTCCTCAATACGAGAAACGGGGCTTTTATGTACCCTCTAGGAGGGCGAGACCTTTTAGAAGAGTGCCAGGGTGCTGACCAGCTCAGTAAAGTGGTTGGAAGAGGAAGAAGCAGCACCTGCCGCGCCGATAAGACCCAGCAGCAGGAAACCACCGATTACAACCAAGAATAGGCCACCAAAAGCTGCGTTAATCCAGCCCATGATGCGACCACCCGAAGCTGCAGTGCCAAAACGCTCAGCCTCATTAGCCTTCATAATGCCGATAACACCCATGATCAGCGAGGGCAGACCGAACAGCCACCAGCTAACAAAGAAGTTGCAGATCAGACCAATAATGCCGAGCACCATGGAGGTCTGACCAGCCTTCTCGCCAGCAAGCTGCTCGGGGGTCTTCTGAACAATGCCGACGGGCACCATCATGGGCTGACCGTACTGACCAGGCTGCTGGTACTGCTGCTGACCGTTCTGAGCGTTCTGCTCGTTCAGGTTGCCGTATTCCGGGTTGTAGTCGTAGGAGTTAGAGTCCTGCGGGTTCTGAGACATGTGGTCCCTCTTTCGTGTGAATGGTGTGTATTGAACCTTACTCACCCTAACCTATCGCTGAGGTGGGCACAAACGGATTCGTCATTCTGGAGCTATCCGCAGCATATATGCACTGACCAGAAAACTGATGAGGCGCACAGAAGCCCGCGAACACACGGGGCGCTCGCGGGCTTCTTCAAATCATGAGGCTACTGCAGGTAGCTTCAATCTTACTGCTTTACAAAAATCTTCAGAGCGACCAGCAAAATAATACTGACGACACCCAGAACAGTACCGGCAATAGCCATACCGCGGTTCTTCAGCTCGGGGTTATTCATAGCCAGGCGGCCGGTCGCAATAGCTACAGCACCAAGGATGAAACCGAGGACAAAGAAGCTCACAATACCGCTCACCAGAGAGACAATCGACAGGGTCTTTGCCTTCTTCGCCTGAGCCTGCTGCTCAGGGGTCTGAACGGGCACACCGTAAGGAACCTGCTGATTGAACTGGGGTGCCTGCTGGCTAAACTGGGGGTCCTGGTTGAACTGGGGCTGGGGGTTGTTGGGGTTTTCAGACATGATTTCTCATTTCGTTGAGTAAATAAGACGACTCTGGCAACGCTGCATGGAAAAATCACACGCCAGAGACGCCCTCTATTTATCGGTTGGACAGTAGCAGTCTATCGAAAATGTATATGAGCCTCAAAGCGCACAATCCATAATCCGCCCTATAAAGCAACACATACTCAGAGATATCTCCAAAGCACGGGCCGAATTGACCAAGCGCAAAACAGCCTATATTCTTATAGGGATGCGCTCACGAGCGCACCGTGGAGACGTGCCAGAGCGGCCGAATGGACTTCACTGCTAATGAAGGGTCGGGGTTAAACTCGACCGGGGGTTCAAATCCCCCCGTCTCCGCCACAAAAAGCCCCGTACCGGCTGGTACGGGGCTTTTGCTTTACCCATTTCTTCCAGGTACAAAGCCTAGAAAATCCTGGTCTAGAAACTCCTGGTCTAGAAGCTCTTGAAGTCCACGAGGCGCGCATCCGCACCATCAAGCAGAGCCCACTCCCCCGGCACCTCAAACACCGCAATAGAAGAGGGCGGGAAACCGTAATACACATCCATGGACGCATTCGGGTCAGAATCAGGGCTCATCAAATGCTGCGCGGCATCCTGCACACCGGGCAGATGCGACACCACCATCAGAGAATGAACATTCTCCGAAACGCTGTTAATGCGCGCAATAATGCGGGACGCAGACACCTCATACAGCCCCTCATCCAGATGAGCAGTAGGCGCCTTCGCCCCCAAACCATCCGAAACCCAAGTCGTCGTCTGACGAGTACGCAAAGCCGATGACGACATAATCTGCTCCGGAATATAACCGCGAGCCGCCAGCCAGGCGCCAGCAGCGGCAGCCTGCTCATGGCCGCGCTTCGTCAGCGGACGATCAAAATCATTCAGACCCCAATCAGCCTCCGCATGGCGCATAATAATCAGACGCTTGACCCCGCTGCGGTGCGAGCCAGATGCAGTGTTGGAAGAATTTTCAGCCATACACCCATTCTATCTAGAGGGCGCCGGATCGTGCCGCACGCCGCCACAGCACGCACACTAACACCCCCAGGCGGGCACAAGTAAACCCCGGCGCACCGGCATGACGCCAGCACACCGGGGTGCACTCTACAGAAGCTAAATTCTGTACACGCTAAATCGAGTATTCCGGAGCAGCCCAGACAACAACCTCGGGGTGCTCAAAGAAGCGGTAACCCTGACCGCGCACCGTACGCACGGTACCCGAGAGGCGGCCCAGCTTCGAACGCAGACGACGAATATGCACGTCAATTGTACGCTCATGCGGATGCTCGTCACCGGAGCTCCACAGCGCCTTCAGCAGCTCCTCACGACCCACGGTGCGGGAAGAGTTCTCCACCAGGTGTGCCAGCAGCTCGAACTCCTTGAAAGTCAGCATGAGCGGCTCACCATCCAGGAACACCTCGCGGCGTGCCAAATCAATCAGCACACCCGAAGAGTGGCTATTCGTGGTCTCTGCTTCGCGGGCGACATTCGCCTCCGGGTGCATGTACATTGCGGTCGGGTCGCCGAGCGCATTACGTACCACCTCAAGGTCGCTACCCTCAGCGTTCACCGGAGCCAACGCCACAGCGGCGTACGACTCCGACTCGGGAGCCAGGTGGTGTGCATAAGTGCGCAGATCTTGAACGATACGCACCAGGGAGGTGCCGTTCGCTGCAGCAAGTTCCTCATTCAAACCCACATAGAGCACAAAGCCGCGTGCCTCATTTTCCTGAGCCTGCTTATGGGCAGAGTCACCGGCTGAGAAAGTCATCGGACGCAACGTTGCGGCCTGCGCAGCGGGACGCTGAGGCTGCACGACCTGGCGCTTAGCGGCGCGGCCGCGCTGGGAGATGTGGACATATCCAGGTACAGCGCCTGACATGGTTCAACCTTCTCTCAAAGTCTGTGTACGGGATCCCTGTCGTACGTAGTGTGGGGTGCGCCGGAAGTGACGCCGAGTCAAACAGTCCCCAATACCTGTTCGAGCTTCAATCCTCTTACTTAATATTTCTCCTATTTGACGGATAAATCAAGCGGATTCAGCATAGTGGATTCATCTTTATGGGCGAGAGGAGTACAATGCCCCCTCTCATGTTTTAGGGTTTCAGGGACTACCTGAAGCTTTCAGTATTTTTTTCCCTTATAAATATTCATAGCTTCTTTTATTTACTGGTTCCACCCTGTATTTTCATGTGAAGCTGTGAATATGCTCAATATATTTTGAACCCTTCAAAACATTATAGTGTTCCTCATCACATACTATTAAGGGTGTTTCATAAACCCACACAAGCGCCCAACAACACCATAAACACCCAAGACAGCAGACCGTTAGACACACATCCCCCAACACCACACCATATAACCTGCGCACAGCCTCCAGCAGATACAACAAAGCGCCCCCGCACATGCTTAAACATATGCAGAGGCGCCCCACTCACATCACGTGAATAACGCTGAAAAACTACTCAGCCAGACCGTACAGGCGGTCACCAGCATCGCCCAGACCCGGAATAATGTACGCCTTCTCGTTCAGACGCTCATCACGAGCAGCCAGGAACAGGTCAACATTCTCCATACCCTCAATACCCTTCTCCAGAGCAGCAATGCCCTCAGGAGCAGCAATCAGGCACACGCAAGTCACAGACTCAGCACCACGCTCACGCAGGAACTTAATGGCCTCAATCAGAGTGCCACCGGTAGCCAGCATCGGATCCAGCAGGTACACCTGACGACCAGTCAGGTCCTCCGGCAGACGCTCAGCATACGTCACAATATCCAGGGTCTCCTCATTACGAGCCATACCCAGGAAGCCCACCTCAGCGGTCGGAACCATACGAGTCATACCTTCCAGCATGCCCAGACCAGCACGCAGAATCGGAACAACCAGCGGCTTAGGATCAGCAATACGAACACCGGTAGTAGTCGCCACCGGAGTCACAACCTCAACCTCTTCCACACGAATCTCGCGAGTCGCCTCATAAGCCAGAAGGGTCACCAGCTCATCAACCAGCTGACGGAAAATCGGGGACGGAGTGCTCTTATCACGCAGAACACTAATCTTGTGAGAGACCAGCGGGTGGTCAAGAATCTTAATACGCATAATACGATTTTACCCACCCCCGAATCAGCAAGCACCGGCAAAGCCCCGGAAGTGGCACACACCCTATAAAACTAGGCGAATACCGCCGCGCAGAACCCACCAGCGCACCCACCAATGCACCCGCCAGCACCACCCCAGAACAATCCGAAACAATCCGGACATGCAAAAACCCGCCGAGACGAATCTCGACGGGTTTTCGTTGGTGCGGTGGTGGAGGGATTTGAACCCCCGTTGGCTTTTACACCAAACATCATTTCGAGTGATGCACCTTCGGCCGCTCGGACACACCACCAACAGTGGAAAACTATAGCACACCCCCAACAGGAGGGCAAGAATGAGCCTACATATCGTGCGCGTACGGCAGCCGGGTGTCGCCCCTTTCACGGCCCCTTTCACCGTGCCCTTTTCGACACCCGACACCGAAGTCCCGGCTACGTCTACAGACCCTAACAGGTCCGCCTAATGACGGATATACCCATCTACAACCAGCATGACAGCACGCGTTGCATCCTCAGCATTGCGCTCCGCCTGATGCACTTCACGATCCATAGCAAACATGTAAATCGCGCCGAACATAGAGATCGCAATCGCACGAGGATTCTGAGCGGTATCAACCGTATAGCGGCGAGCCACAGCCTCCGTCATCTCCTCCAAAAAATCCAGAAGATTCAGACGGTTATCGCTCATCGCCTCAGTCCAACCATCCGCACCCTTCCATGCCTCCGAAAGCCACATCCGAGTAAAACCCGGACGGTCCTCAAGATACTGGAACGCGGCGCGAACAGCACTCCGCAACGCCTCACGCGGATCAGAATGAACCGACGCCGCGCGACGCGCATCGCTCAGCAGCAACTGCGTGCCGTACTGAACCAGCTGATCCACCATGGTCTTCTTAGAACCGAAGTTGTAATACACGGTTCCCTTAGAAACACCCGCCCGGGCAGCCACCTCTTCAACAGTGGCGTACTCAAGCCCCTTTTCGGTCATGATTTCCATAGCAGCGTTGAACAACTTCAACTGAGTTCTACCTGTACGGCCGGGACGACGACTTGAAGCTTCAGCGGCTGGGCGCTGCAACATCAGCAGTCCTCCCTCCCTTTTTGCAGATATATCTCTATTTTATTAGACAGTTTTCCCCCGGTGCGACTAAACAGGGTTTGTTACACCGTAATCTCCGGAGCCAGCTTCTTCAGCGACCACGTACGATCACGACGCGTGCCAATGTAACCCAACATCAGACCAGCCAGACCCCACAGAGTCAAAACCAGCATGATGCCCCACAGGCTCGACTCATTAATGCCATACGCCAAACGACGCGTACCAGCCACCGCATAACCCATCGGGAAGAAATCATGCATCCAACGAATCGACTCAGGCAAAGTCTCATACGGCATCGTGCCGCCCGCAGTAATCAGCTGCAGAATCAGAATGACCAAAGCAACAAGCTTACCCGGCGCACCCAAAATCACCGTCAAACCATGAATGAAACCGGTAAAGACCAGAGCCACATAGCAGAGGAACAGCCACACCAGCCACGGATGAGCCATCTCAAAGCCCAAACCAAACTTAATCGCCGCGAACATCAGAGTCGCCTGAGCAATACCTACCAGTCCGAACGGCATCCAGCTACCGAGCATCACACGAATCGACGGAGCATGCGAAGCCAACGCACGGTTATTCATCACGCGCAGCGTCTGAACCAGCATCAGGCCACCAATCCACAGCGCCAAGCACATGAAGAACGGGCCCATGCCCTCACCATAGTTACGAGCCGACGCCAGCGACTCATGCGACAAAGTCACAGGGTTCGACATCGTATCCGCAACCTTCGCCTGTTCAGTCGGCGCAAGGCTCGGAACCTGCTTAGCGCCAGAAGCCAGACCGCTCTCCAACGACGAAGTGCCATCCTTCAACTCGGAAGCACCATCATTCAGCTGAGTAGAACCATCAGACAGCTTCGCCGTACCGTCAGAAAGCTGCGACGCACCATCCTTCAGCTCATTCGCGCCATCAGCCAGCTTCTGCTGACCCTCAACCGCAGACTGCTCCTTCTCCGCCAAAGTACCGCTACCATCCTTCAGCTCGGCGGTACCGCTCTTCAAAGAACCAGTACCCTCCTTCAGCTCAGAAGCACCACCCGACAGAGTCGCAGAACCACTCGCAAGGCTCGAAGCACCCGAAGCGATCTTGGAATTACCATCAGCCAGGGTCGCCGAACCCGACGCCAACGAGGACGCGCCAGCATCCACACGAGCGGCACCATCAGCCACCGACGAAGCGCCCTTGGCAAGCGAAGACGCACCGGAATCCAGCGAATCCACGCCAGTCACCAAAGTCTGAATCTTCACCGCAGTCGACGACGAACCATCAGAAACACAATGGCTCGACTTCAACGCGCGCAACTTCGACAGAGCATCAGCAGCGGCAGCATCACGAGTAGCCAGATGCGACTGCAGAGCCTTCTGATTCAGCTCAGCAACCTCATTCTTCGTCTCCTCAGAATCAACAGCAGCGACCAGCTGATCAGCCTGCTCCTGAGTCAACGTACCCGCCTCAACCAGCGGAGTCACCCGAGCACGCACCTTCTGCGCACTCGCAGACACCACAGTATTCGACAAGTCACGACCAAAATCGCCGCTACCAGCAGAAGTATCCGTCTCATGCAGGCGCATGCACATCGCGTTCAACTCGGCCGGCAACTCACGAATACCCGCCTGATCCATACCTTCACGCAACTGATGGATACCAGACGCCAAATCATTAGCACCCTTCGCCACCGAAGCCGAACCACTCTTCAAGCTCGCGGTACCCTCAGCCAGAGTCGCCGAACCATCCTTCAGCTTCGACGCACCATCAGAAGCAGACGCCGCAGCCGAAGCCAAAGTCGACGAACCATCCTTCAAACTCGAAGCACCATCGGCAAGCTTCGCGGCACCAGAATCCAGCTTCGCCGCACCAGAATCCAAAGTCGACACACCATCAGCAAGCTTCGCGGCCCCCTCAGCCAACTGCTTCTGACCATCCAACAACTGCGACTGACCATCAGCCAGAGAGGAGGTACCATCCTTCAGCTTCACGGCACCATCATTCACCGTGGCGGTACCGTCCTTCAGCTGAGTGATAGCGTCCGCCAGCTTCACCGTACCGTTATTCACCTTCGACGCACCATCAGCAGCCTCATCCATCTTCGAATGAATCGTCGTGAAGCTAGCCAACAGCGAATTAGCCGTCGAATTACCGACCTTCTCAGCCACCGAATCACGCACCGCAGTGCCCGCCTTCGTGACAATATTCGTCAGCACATAGTTATTCGCGTCATTCGTAATGACCTCGATACCCGCCGAACGCGCATCAATAGGGCCCGTCTTACCGTCAGCATCAGGCTTAAACGAACCGGCACTCTGCAAATTACGCGAGAAATCCTTCGGAATCACCATCGCAAAGTCATAGGTGCCGTTCTCCACACCCTCGACAGCCTCAGTACGAGTCTGCACCTGACGCCAATCAAACGTGCCAGCATCCAGAAGATTCTTCTTCACGTCAGCACCGGTATTCACCTGCTTACCTTCGGAATCCGTCGCGCCCTCATCCTCAACCACGAGAGCACCCACAATGCCATTCACATTGCCGTAAGCATCCCAGTTACCGTACAGGTACAGGGCGCCGTACAGCAGCGGGATGCAAGACATAGCAAGAAGCACCAGAACCGGCAAAACACCGCTGGTCAGGCGCTTAAGCTCAACAAGAGCCACACGCAGAACAGTCATTCTTACTCCTTCTCAGCGGTCTTCTGGGCAACAGTCTTCTGGTTGCCGGTCTTCTGGTTATCAGTCTTATGGTCAGTGGTCTGAGCGGCTCCGGAAGTGCCGGATGCCGCGGGGGTGAGGGAAATCGAAGAGGCCGAGGGGATTTCCTCAACCTCACGCACGTCAATCACAGGCTCGGTCTGGGTTAGTTCCTCTGCCGCAGTCAGCTCTTCCGTCTCAGTCAGCTCTTCTACAGGCTCCTCAGCCGGCTCAAACTCGCCGTCCTGATCCATGTGAACACTACCCACCACAGCACGGGCGCCCTGCCAGGACTCCGAAATATGCGGAACAATCGCCACCACAGTGCGAGGGCGATCCTCGTCAGTGGCAAGCTCCTCCAGGTAAGGAAGCCACATATAGGTGTGGTTCAAATGACGGGAGGGCGTATCAAAAACCAGCAGGTCCGAAGGACTCGCCTGCGCCAAAGCCGCCATCAACTCAATGTTCATCTCACCATCAAGCTCATCCATCCACAGGCCGTCCAGGTCCTCAAGACCGCGTTCCTTCAGCCAGCGGCTCGCACGGGAACGACCAAAAACCGGCAGATTATAGGAGAGCATCTCAGACACGTAATCGTGCACACGCATGTGCTGCTCCGGGGCAGTCACATCGGGAGAATCAACAATGTCACTGATACGACGCAGCTTCTTCATCGAAATCGGCTGCGGCTCCGCATCACCATCGCTCCAAAAAATCTCGCCACCCGACAGAGGCAAACGGCCGGTAAGAGCCAAACCCAGCGAGGTACGTTCCATCTGGCTATCCGCCTGAATAATGATGACCTCGCCCTGATTTACAGAAAAAGAGGTACGACCAAAAAGGGCGTGGTGACGCCCCTTAGCCCAAATATTGTCAACGCGAAGCACGAATAAATCCCCTTTAAATACAGGACGGTTCAGGTGAGTTTTGGGGAGCACTCCGCAGGTTGCGTGGGGTATCTATTTTCAGTCACGGGCAGACGGAGGCTCCAGTGCCTATATATGGTAGACCCGGACATGTGTGATGTAGTGGGCTTTTTGCCTGAAATTGGGTACCAATTTTGAAATTTTTGAAGTATTTTTCAAATAAATGGGGGTTTCGTACAAATAACGCGGAAAGCCACGCGTTCTCACGCAGCTTTCCACGTTATACAAAACAGTTCCTGAAGCGCCACCACGGGTGACGGTTAGGGGCGGCGTTCCTTAAAGAAGTCCACCATCAGCTGCGCGCACTCATCAGCACGCACCCCCGCATACACCTCGGGAGCCGGAGCGACCTTGCCGTCACGCAGCACATCGTAACGGCTACCAGCAGCCCCCGTCTTCTCCTCCCAGGCACCAAAAACCACCGTCGAAACGCGCGACGCCAAAATCGTGCCGGCACACATCAGGCACGGCTCCACGGTCACGACCAGGGTGCAACCGTCCAGGCGCCACTGCCCACGATGCGCCGCCGCCTGACGAATCGCATTCACCTCCGCATGGGCGCTGGGGTCATGCTCCTGCTCGCGGGTATTGCCCGCTGAACCAATAATGATGCCCTGCTCATCCACCACCACGGCGCCGATAGGAATCTCGCCACGCTCACCAGCGGCGGCACCCTCAACGAGGGCGTGCGCCATCCACTCACTGTGTTCAGAGCGAGAGGGAATATCGCTGAGCACAGCGGAGGAACCATCAGTGACCGTTAATTTTGAATATTCCGAATATGACATAAATCCTCGTCAGGGGAATAAATGAAGCATTATCGAGCGCGACTAGTGAGTAGCAGCCAAAGAGAAAGGATACACCGCAGAAGCGCCCGCCAACCTCAGCTCGCGAGCCACCGCAGTAAACGCCCACCGCGAATCCACCACATCAGAAACCAGTAGAACCGGGCACTGATGCTCACGCACATAGTCCAGAACCTCTGCAGGTACCCGGTACGAGCGCAGTACATCCGCACAGCGGAACGCGCTATTACCGCCAAAGAAACGAGGCTCCCCCACCAGATACACCTGACCCAAATCCACCAGACGACCCACCGACGCAAGCCCCCTACCCAGAGACTGAGCCAAACGAGGACGCACCGGCGAAGGCAGAGTCAACACCGCCACCGGACGACCCGCCTCAGACCACTCCCAAGCGGCAAGCACCTTCACGCAAGCGCGACCCAGCTCGGCAGGGACCTCAGAATCAACCGGCTCACCCAGTTCATTCGTCGCCAGAAGCTCACGCAGACGAGTACCGTACCCCATGTCGCTCAGACGCGCCAAAGCGTAACCGGATTCAGCCTGCTCGTCCTTAGACAAACGACCGCGCGGCGCATCCGCACCCATCAGCTGGTCCAGCCCGCTCGGCCACATGCGGCGCGGTTGCAGGGGCACGCCCACCGTATTGAAGCTGCTCTGTGCCGCCTGCTGCGCCTCAGCGGGAACTTCAACCGGGTACCAGGGGCCCGCGCACACATCGCAACGACCGCACGCAACAGCGGAAGCATCATCAAGCTGCTGAGCCAGGAAAAGCATGCGGCACTGACTAGTACATTCATACTCGAGCATGGCGTTCTGCTCCAGCACACGTGCCTGCGCCACCGCCGCATAGCGAGCGTTATCGTACCGCCACGGCGAAGAGGTTCGACGCCAATAGTTGCCTTCCTTCACGACGGCGCCCTCAACATCCAGCACCTTCAGCAGAAGCTCCAGGGTTGAGCGGCGCAGTTGAACGCGCGCCTCCAAAGCGGTAATGCTCAACCCCTCCGGGGCCTGAGCCAGCGCATCAAGAACAGCCAGCGCCTGCTCCTCGTTAGGCATGGAGGCGGTCGCAAAATACTCCCAAATGGCGCGGTCTTCACGACCGGGCAGGAGCAAAACATCAGCGTTGACGGCACCTCGACCGGCACGACCAATCTGCTGGTAGTAGCTCACCGCAGACGACGGCGCGCCCAGGTGCACCACAAAACCCAAATCAGGCTTATCAAAACCCATACCGAGGGCACTCGTCGCCACAAGAGCCTTGACACGGTTTTCCTTGAGCGCCTGCTCCGCAACCAGGCGCTCATCGGGGTCGGTTTTACCCGTGTAGGCGAGAACCTCGTAGCCGCTGGCACGCAGAGCGTTTGCGGTATCTTCTGCAGCAGAGACAGTCAGCGTGTAGATAATGCCGGATCCGGGCAGGTCGTTCAGGTGCGTGAGTAGCCAGCCGATACGTTGCGCCTCATCAGGCAGGGTAAGCACACCCAGGCGCAGGGACTCGCGGGATAGCGGGCCGCGGATTACGTGCACAGGGGCGGTGTCAGTGCTGAGCTGTTCAGCGATATCGCGGCTAACGCGGTCATTAGCGGTCGCGGTTGTCGCCAGCACCGGCACACCCACCGGCAGAGACTTAATGAGCGAACCAATACGGCGGTAATCGGGGCGGAAATCATGGCCCCAGTCAGAAATACAGTGCGCCTCATCAATAACAAGCAGGCCCAGGCGCGGCAGCAGGTACGGCAGCCACTGCTCGCGGAACGCCGGGTTATTGAGGCGTTCGGGGCCCACCAGCAGCACATCGAGCTCATCAGTTTCGAGGCGGGTGCGGATCTCATCCCATTCGGTCACGTTCGCGGAGTTCACCATTGCGGCGCGCACCCCCGCGCGGGATGCTGCCTCAACCTGATCACGCATCAGGGAGAGCAGTGGGGAGACAATAAGCGCCGGGCCCATACCGCGGGCACGCAACAGCAGGGAGGAGATGAAGTAGACGGCGGACTTACCCCAGCCGGTACGCTGCACCACCACAGTGCGGGCTCGGTCGGCGACGAGGGCGCGAATCGCCTCGTACTGGCCATCGTGGAACTCAGCATCAGCGACATCGGTGAGGCGGCGCAACACTTCGCGGGCTTCAGCGTGCAGAGGGTCAGCCTGCAGGGAATCGGTGCGCAGGGAGTCCGCGGGGCTGGACGCTGGCTGTTCGGGGTTCATGGTTCTCTCCAACGGTGGGTGGTTGGGGCAATCGCTACGCCGCGACGCGCCGTGCTCTCTTTCCATCATGTCACACCCGGTATCGCCCGGCTCTGCGGATGGTCATTTCTTGGGGAGGCACGCGAGCGCCGCGTCACCTCAGGTTGTTTCGCCATGCGGGCGAGGAGATTTACGCCTCGCTCACCCGTGCGTCCGGCGTAAATGCCGGTAGAATTGTGCCAGTAATACACAGCCTCCGCATAGTTTTGCACAATGTTCACCATAGGTACGCTTTCTATGCTGGTGTTACTCCGCCGCCGATCCGTGTGTGCGGTCCACTCACAGTTCAGGATTTTTCATGACTTTTCTTGCCACCGCTTTGGCGCATCTTCCGGTTGCGCTCTTGGGTCTCGACCTTGAGCAGTTCCTGCTCGATACCGGCCCCTGGGTTCTGGTTGTTTCGGCAATTATCGTATTTATTGAGTCCGGTGTTCTTTTCCCTGTTCTGCCGGGTGACTCCCTGATTTTTGCTCTGGGTATGCTGCATGAGCAGATGGGCCTGTCCCTGTGGGTTGCGTTCCCGGTCCTGGTGCTGGTTGCTATTGCTGGCGCTGAGGTTGGCTACCAGATTGGTGCCCGTTACGGCCGTAAGATCTTCAAGGATGACGCGAAGATTCTGAGCACCAAGAACCTGCACACTACTGAGGAGTTCTTCCAGAAGCGCGGTAGTTTGGCTCTGGTTCTGGGTCGTTTCGTGCCGATTGTTCGTACTTTTGTGTCTCTTGCGGCTGGTATTTCTTCGTACGACCGTAAGAAGTTCCACCTGTGGAATGTTGTTGGTGCGGTTGCGTGGATTGGTTCGATTGGTCTGGCGGGTGTGCTGCTGGGCGGTATCCCGTTCGTGCACAACAACATTGAGTACATTGCTGTGATTATTGTGGCGGTTTCTGTGGTGCCGGTTATTATCGAGTACCTGCGTGGCCGTTCGAAGGCGAAGCAGGAATCTGCTGAGTAATACGTGAGTCCTTCTCAGCTGCTGAGCCGGGGACGAGAAAGGGTGGGGATACCGTCTGGTATCCCCACCTTTTTGTGTTCTCTCAAACCCGGTGGAGGCGACGCCCCGGAAGCGAGCTATGCCTCTGCGAGGTTACTTTACGCTCATGCGTCGCAGGTCTCCACGCATTTGGATGTATCGCCCCACCTGCGGCTGGCAGAGAAGAACAATAAAGAAGATACGGATGATGAAATCAAAGGCGAGCTTCACATACATACCCTCAAGGGTCATAAACGGACCAAAAAACATAAACCTGAACGCTTGCGAATCATAGTCATTGCTCAGGAAGAATCGGGAAGAGCCAGCTACAACCAAAATATCCAGAAGCATACGCAGTGCGCCCTCGATAATAATCACCACTCGCGCCCACTCATAACCCTCATTGAGGTACCAGGCAGAGACTACTCCAAGAACAATAGGGAGAATCATCGTAAGCCCCATAGTGGAAGCTGCCAGCCAATACACAAACATAAACTCTAGACCCACAAGAGGCTGTAGGGGGTACGTAGCCAGAAGCAAGACCACGCAAATGCTTACCATCCAGATAGCAATGGGGCGCGGCGGATGATTGATAGCGCGCTGGACACCCGGCACACCATACACAGGGCGGGCACCTGCAGGAACCGGAAGCTGAGGTGCCGCTGCGGCGGGTGCCGGAAAGTTCGGTGCCGGAATATTCGATGCTGCGGCGTTAGACTGAGCTGCCTGCGGTGCCAGCGTGCCCGCGGAGGCGCCGGAAGTGTTGTTAAACATCGTCGTTCTTTCTCTCATATGCTCGCACTGTGGTGCGTCAGTCGGTGATTGTTGTGCTCGTATAGGCAGATTTGCTTGAAACATACCTAAAAGAGTTGTTTGATGTAGTTAGCTGAGAGAATAATACTTTTTCAGTATAGGGTAAGCCCTTAGAGGAAAATAGGGCTTTTTATAGAAAGACTGGAACCTTTTAGGCAACTCAAAGGGTTTTACCAGCTAGAAGATTTCGATATTTAACGCAAAAGGGTGGGGATACCGTTTGGTATCCCCACCCTTTTCACGCTCTGAGCCTTTTGGTGATAGTGGCGCCGTTTGAGGCAAACATCCTAGTTGAGGCGGTTCCCGCCTTCATTGAAGTTCGTGTTAGGTGCCTGTGGATTCTGATCAACCACCTGACTATGCGACGTTCTGCCGGTAGCCGTGTACGCCCACACAGATGGACGGGTCAGCAACACAATATTCCGGACGTAGAGGACAGTAATGAAAACACCAATCGCGGTACGTATGAGAAAAGCGACCGCAAAATCTGCAGAGTCGGAGGATTGCAACTCATCCATCAACAAGGTGATATAGCGGGAGTCCACGAGGAAATCTTGCGCAAACCAATACATGCGACTCAAGACCTCGTAGGCGCTGTACATGAGGGTAAGTATGTGCGCCCACCTGTGTCCTTTCCAGGTCATCCAGAAGAGGCAAATCTGGATAAGAACAAAGAGGAGAGGGTATCCCAGCATACGCACGACAAGGTCAGGTAGCGTCTCCACACCGGCGATTGGTTTACCGAAGAGCAGGAAGAGCTGGATAGTGGTGAAAAGCGACAGAATAATAATCGCGGTGGTGCACCGCTTGGCGCTACGCAGAGCCTTCGGTCGTACCCAACCCGCATGTTCGGAGGCGGCAACGTAACCGGCGGTCGCGTCCCGGTAGCCGGTAGTGGCATGCTCGGGAGCGCCGTTGCTGGGTGCGTTATCCTCTGCCGCGTTATTGTCTACCGCACCGGTGGGGGCGGCGTTGTTGGTGGCGGTGTTGTTGGATGTGCCGTCACCCTCTACCGTGCTACTTTCAGGCTCATTGGACGGTAGCAAAACACTGTACTCGGGAACCGTGTACTCCGGATTATTCAAGGGCAGCTTCGGGGTACGTTCTGACATCGTCGTTCCTTTCTCCCCTGGCACCCACCCCGCGCTACAGCGCACGGAGCGGGCATTAAAGAGTCTTACCCCAAGGATATAAGGAGGCGCGCCACACCCCAGGAAGGCGGTACCCTTTCTCAGCGTATTCAGAGGTACCCGAGTCACCACGTGCACCATTCCGAGAGCTAGCCTCGGAACTCCTGACGTTGGTGCCCCTTTCTATGTTCCCCATCCCGCACTACGGTGTGGCGGGCGAGGGTTGTTTTCCTTTGATGAGGTGCGTTCTCCATCCTCATCATCAGCGAAAAGCTCTCGAAGTTCCGCCGGCACCTGACCGGCAGCCTGTCTCGTCTCAGACATCATCTGCTGGCGTTCTAGCGCACGTGCCCCGCTAACGATTTGTGTGTACACCCTAATAGGAGCACGAGTCAGCAGCACAATCATCAGGAGGTAAAGAACAAGAGTAAAAATGCCGCTCGCGACACGCCCCAGGCTGGACGCCGCAGCCGCTCTAGAGCTTAACTCCGAGAAATTATCCGCAAGAATAAGCACACCGCTAGCAGCCGCGAGAGCGCAGTAGATGATGGTAAGAATGCGCGCCCACTCGCGGCCATCCCAGATCTTCCAGAGAATAAAAATCGGGATGGCGGAGATGATGAGGGTAACCACCAGGGCAGAGAAGAGAACACTCACCACCGTCTCAAAATCGATATATGACCCGCTTAGAATCGGCAGAAAATTACTCAGGGGCCCCAGCACGATAATGGCGGCAGCGCACCACATAACGCTGCGCATAGCCTTCGGGCGCTCCGGAATTATCTGCTCAGAGGCGGGGTACACAGTGTAGCCAGCGGTCGCCTCCCGGTAGCCAGTAGTGGTTTGCTCGGGGGTGCTGGCGTGCTCGGAGGTGCTGCCGCCGGGCGCGTTATCCTCCGCCGCGCTAGTGTCTGCGACATTACCGGAAATTACGTTGCTGGAGACGGCATCGCCCTCTGCCGTGCTATTTTCAGCCTCGTCGGAGGGTAGCAGCACGCTGTACTCGGGAACCGTGTACTCCGGATCGTTCAACGGCTGCTTTGGGGTACGTTCTGACATCATTGTTCCTTTCTTCTCTTCGCACCTGCCTCGCGCGCTGTAGCACGGGGCAGGTGGCAAAGAGTCTCCCCATGGGGAGGGGCTTCCCGCCCTAGTTGAGGCGGTAGCCTTCCTCGGTGTACACGGAAGTATCCTTGTAGCCGCGCTGTTCGTTGCGGGAGTTCTTCCGCGCATCCGTACGGCGGGCCCTCTTGTACTGCTGAGCGACCGCTTCTTCAGCCCGTCGGTTAGTTTCCTTTTCTTCCCTGCGGGTCTGTTCTTCTTCCAGATGAGTACGCGTTTCTGCATCCTGATGCGCAACAATCCAACCGTCACCGGCGTTCACCTGTTCACGTGCTTCTATCCATGCCAACCTCGCGGTAGCCATAAACGACCTGGTGGGACGGCTCATGAGCAGCACGACTATCAGCAGGTAGAAGGCCGTAAGAAAAGCTCCCATAATGTCACTCACCACGATGGAAACTACGTAGTCTCGGGGCCTTGAAGTCAACGACTCATCCGCCAGCCTGGAGAAATAATCAGCCGAGATGAAAGATTGCAAACTCATCGCCCCGATAAAAACCACAAAAGCACTACCGAAGAGGGTGAGGAAGTACGCCCATCTACGGCCCTTCCACAGTCGACGGAGGACGAAAATCGGTATGAGAGAGAAGATGAAGGTAGCAAATATGCCTGAAATGATGATGCCCGGCATATTTTCCATAACGCGGTCTGGCACTTCGTTATGGATAGATACATAGATACGTTGGATTGCGGACAGAATAATAATGGCTGTAGCGAGCCACATGACGCCGCGCAGCGTCTTCGGGCGGGGCGGGAGCACCACCTGAGGGGCGGCAGGCGCGGTGGAGGCGGCGGTCGCCTCCGCACCCTCGTGCGCTTCCTGTTGGGGCTTAGCCGACCCGCCAGACGTGCCTCCGAAGTTAGGCTTTACACCCGTCTTCTGGGCGCGCTGAATCTGCTGTATCTCAGCCAGCAGGCGGTTCTTCTCCACCGGATCATTCGAGAGCGCATAATCGGCAGAAAGCTCACGCAACAGCTGCTCGGTAGAGTCCTTGACCGGGCCTTCTTCCTTCTCAAGCTGACGAAGAACATCCTCGCGAGTCAGCTCTTCTTCGTCCTCAGCACCCGAGGTGCTTTCCTCGATAGCCCTCATCTGTTTCCGAATCACCGCAAAGCTCGGAACCGTGCCCACAGCCGGGCGAGTCAGCAAAAACAGGAGAACGGCGCTACCCGCCGTAATCACCCCGACCAGAGCCTGCGACACCATAGACGAAGCAGCGGCAGGATGCGACACCGGATCCAGTGCGGTAAACGCAGGGAAAAGCACCTGAGCCAGACCAAAGACACCCGCAAAAGAGAGCACACCGCTCAAGGAACACAGCAGAAGGTACAGCATCAGCAGGCGGCGCGGATTAACGTACCCTGACTTGGTATAGTCCAGAACGAACCAGAGGAACGGCACCACCAAGACAGCGTCAGACAGAACCTTCGGCAGGGCATAGCTAAGGAACGAGCCGATGTTCACACTCCGGCCCGCGGTAACGATAATCTGGTACGCATCCAGGAGGAAATACACCAGAATGAGCATCATCGCGATGGAATACGCTTTACCGAGAATCGCCATTCCCCGGTCGAATTGCTGCTCCTTATCGCCGACTATGCCGAGGTTTCTTTTCGCCTCTTCAAACGCCGCCCGCTCATCATATGTGCGCTTAGCAGCGCCGGGGGTAGTCTGCGATGTGGATTCGTGCGCAGGTTCGGAAGTAGGGTGCACGAGTCATCCTAACTGTGGTTGGGTGAATAAAGTTATCGGTGAGCCGCAGGTCCGGGACCCGCAGCCAGAATCTGCAAGGCTAAATCAGGTAGTCCTCGCTACGGCGCAAACGCCAATCACGGCGCGCCTGCATGTACGAACGCGACTGACGCGACCACACCAACGCCAACGCTACCACGCACACCAGCATGTACGGGCCAGCAATATACACCGGAGTGTACAGCGGCGAAGCGCTACTGAGCAGCAACTCAACATCCTGGCTCGGCGCACCATTCAACGTGCCCAGAAGAGCCGCCACAGTCAGCATAATCAGCAAAGAAGCCAAAACGCCCAACGCCAACGCCACCGACAGCACCAGCGCCGCCCAACGGTAGCCACGCAGGTACGCCACCGTGCAGAAAGCATGCAGGGTCACGTTACCGAACGCGCTGACCAGCAAGAACATCACCGGGTAGTACGCCTGCGCCTCCACCAGCGACTGGGCGCGCCAGGTCGAAAAATGCGACAAATGGGTAGTCGCATAGGAGACGCCGGTGTACGCAATCAGCGCCAGCCAGCCCACAGCAATAACAAGCAGAACCCAACCCGCCACAGACACGAGAGTGGGGGTGGCGGGCTTCGTAGGATGCGTGGTGTTCGGAGCGGATGGCGGAGAGGACTCGACGGCGGGCATAGCTGAATCTTTCGAATGTCGGCTGATAGTGTGTGTGGAAGATGTATGAGCGAGTGTGTGGTGTGTGGGTGGCGGCGCGGCGTTCGTCTACCGCGCCGCCTCAGAACTTTAGGCAGAAGTGGACGGATCAACCGTCGCAGAAATACTGTCAGGTAGCAACGGAGAATCTGCCCGGTTCGCCATTGCAATTCGCAAGTTGTTGAAGCGGTAAATGGTTAGCAACGATAAACCGACCTCGCTCAACCAGACTAGGCCCAAGACAACAAGTATCAGCAGGGGGTCAAGCCCCATCGAAACTCCAGCCCAGTCGAGCATCAGCAGCAGGAACGTAATCGGTGAAAGCACCAGCCCCACGGCAACATACCCGATCAGGGAGCAGATAGCCCAAACGCTATACACGGAGGCGTCCGTCGAATCATTCGGAGGGCGCATCAGCGGCCACATCTGAACCACCAGGTAAAGCGCCGCCACAAAACCAAAGCAAATCGCTAACGGCTGCGTGTACTGGGAGATAATGAGGCCCTCAACCAGGGTCAAAATACACAGAATAACCGCGCGGACTAGGAGGTTCTTCTTGAGCTTCTGCTTGCGCTCCTTCACCTCATCAGCGGTATAGGTGCGCAGAAAAGCGGGAACCTGACCCTGCCCCGGGAACGGCGGTAGAGGACCCGTCGGGTGTGTACGCACCACAATCGGAGGGTTCGTACCATCCTGAATGATGACGGTAGAAGTCGCCGAAATAACCGGATGCGAACCAGTCACCACCGGCGGCACGTTCAGCGGAACGGACACCTCCGGCGTAGCAGGAGTCACGTGACGGATAGGCGCCTGAAAGCGGGTCTGCATACTGATATCTTCATCCGGGTGTTCTGCGGATGAAGCGGCATCTGTGTTCAGGTGTGTAGCGCCCATGAGTGGCCTCCTGGCAGGTGCGGGTCGTGTTTCTGTCTCTACCGTATCACGCGTACTTTAAGGGAATCTGAGCAGTAGCTGGGCGTCGCGGGGAGCGTGTCACACCGCCGCTTATCGCCTCGTTATCACCCCGTCGGAGGCGTGGATACGCGGGGTAGAATCCCCGCCCGCCGGGGCGCGTTAGCCCTACTCCGCTACCTGCGAAGCCTCCGCGTTCGGGTCCTCTGCATGCTGCTGTTCTGCGTTCCGCTGTTCTTCCTCTTGCTTCTTCTGCGTCAGACGCAAGCTCCTACGAACCGCCAAACTATAGAACAGCGAGAACAGAACCTCCAACGCGAACGACGCCATGACCGTCAGCAAGCTCACCGTGTAGAACACGCCCACACGGTCCAGCAGCGTCTGCGGACCCTGCACCGTCACAAGCGCATAGGCAAAGAACGCCGTCATAATCGCCGCCGCGACCCCGGACGCTGCATTCGCCAGCAACACCAACTTCACCGAACGGTTCGCCCGGTAAATCATGGCAACCCACATATGCATCACCAGATAGACCAGCGGCACCGCACCAATCGGGAAAAGCGTGACGCGAATGAAGTAATAAACAGTAATCAGCGAGGGTACGACCAGCAGCAGCACACGCACCAGGTACAGGTTCTTAGCCGGCAGCGGGTAATCACTGGTGACATTCCAGAACTCATCAGCCTGCTGCTCCAGCTCATCCATAGCCTGCAGCTGCATAAGCTGCGCCTGTGACATACGCTCCTGCGGCACAAGATCCGAGGAGCCCTCCACCTGCTCAAGCTCAGCAGCAGAACGCGGTGCGCCGTGAGAACCCGACTGCGCCTGCGGAGTACGAGCGGAATCAGCCATCCTAGCCCTCAAAAATGCCGCGCGAACGGTCCTTACGCACGCTCTCAGCAGGGAAAATACGACCGCTCATGCTGATGTACACGCCCGGCTCCAGCAGATTCAGGGCGGCAATAGCGGCACCCAGGTTGAAGCCTGCATCCGAACGAGCCATCACGGCGGGCTGCATCGCACCGGTCAGCACCACAACCTTATCGCCCAGGTCGGCGTGCTCCAGCAGGTAGCGGGCAGTCTCCGGCATGGTGTCAGTACCGTGAGTGATGAGCACCTGGTCGTTAGTGACAGCGTTCAGCGCCTCGGTCAGCTCGGCACGATCCTCATCGGTCATGTCCAGGCTGTCCTTGCCAATCAGCGGACGAATATCGAAGCGCACGTCAGTGATGACGCGGTCCAGCAGGTCCTTAGCGGCAGGCTCACCAATATCCATGGTGCCCGCCACCGAATAGAACTTATCGATCGTGCCGCCAGTGGCAAGAATCGTGATTTCTTCAGGGTTCTTAATGGTGACGCTCACGGGTTTCCTCATCTTTTCGGGTCAACGTACACAAATCAAAAACTGCCAGGCCAACCCGGCAGGACACGCCCCACCACACGGAATCAACACGGGGGTAAAACCCCGCACACGAGGGTGAAGACGCAAAAACCCGCCGACCCCCGCAAAGCGGGAGGCGACGGGTCGGCTAGTGCGCCCTGTGGGGCTCGAACCCACGACCTGCGGATTAAAAGTCCGTAGCTCTACCGACTGAGCTAAAGGCGCTCCTATCCACACAAAACTGAAAGTGTGCAGATAGAAATACTATACACTACCGACTCCCCGCCAATGAACGGTACACTGGGAAATCCTATGTCTACACCCGTATCATCAACCAGCGCCTCCGGGCGCTCACGTCACCGCACTCACCACCGCCCCGTCTTCTACTCCGCCGAGAAATTTGAACGCCACGAAGGCGGCATGGACCCCGCCGCACGCGAAGAGGCGGCGCACGCCTCCGCACGCATCCTACTGATGCGTGGACGCGGCACCGACCAGCAGATGACCGAGCGGCTTGTCAGCTTCACCGACGACTACGGTATTGAGATGCTCGCCGAACTCTGGTCGCACGCGAGCGCCCACTCCCTGCCGGGTGCGCTGTGGCGTATGTACTGGCTGCGGGACGTGGTGCATCGTTCGCCGCGCGGGGTGAGCCGTGCTTTTGAGCTGGGCATGGCGGAGGATTACCGTTCGCACGTGGTGGCGGGTGTTCCCGACCCGCCGAGTGCCGAGGAGGTGGTCCGCACGATTGATAAGATTCTGGCAGGCCTGTACACCGGCGATATGGACATTGCGATGGAACGCTGCGCCGCGTTTGCGCACGTGGTGGCGTTGGGTATTCGCGCCGATTATGCGCGCTCTGCCGGGCAGGATGGTGCGGTTCCGGGTAGCCACGAGGTGAAGCGTGAGGCGGTGGAGCGTCGTGCTCGTTTGCCGCGTCAGGCTCAGCAGATGGAGCAGATCGCGCACGATTTGGAGGCGGTCGCCGCCCAGCTGCGCGCCGTTGAGGCTAGTTAACAGGCTAACGGGGGTTCCGGGGCTGATTCTGCGCAGGAAAAATCGCAACCCAACCTCGAAGCATTCTAGTCTTCTGCGCCGTTTAGCCGCCCAAAAATGCGGGTTCATGCCGCGAATTGGCACAGGTTCCACATTGGGTCACGCAGGCGTGAAAAGCCTGTTTCCGATTGACTCTGTGCCGGGTACGGGTGGATAATAATTACAAGATGTCGGGTTGCTAATAGGTAGCCCCGGGCTCCAAATCTTTAGCCGCTTCGAGCGGCCTTCCGCCGAGAGGCGCTCCCAACCCGACATCCCTAAACGTTCCGGTGGGGGTCGAGAAATCGACCCCCACCGTTTTTCGTTTAAAACCCCGTCTAGAAGCAGCCGTCAGCTCGGCGCGATTGCGCATAAAAACCGTGTGCCCCGTGAGATACCCCCGAGCTGCGCGCACCCGCAACCCCCGATACTGGTTAGACTGGGAACTATGCTGCACCGACTTTTTCCCCACGCTAACGAATCCCTCGCCTCCCTCGCTGAAATTTCAGCGCAGGTCGGTGAGGCCGCCGCGTTGCTCTCTGAAATGGTCGGCTCCCCCGTCGCGGAGTACCCCGAACTCTTCGAACGCATGCTCACCCACGAGGCGGACTCCACGAACCTGCTGTTCCGCACCCTCACCGAGGTGCGTAGCTCCTTCTCCCCACCGATCCCGCGTGAAGACCTGTACACGCTGGCACGCAAGCTCACCAACGCCGTTGAGAAGCTCACCAGCGCCGCGCACGTGCTGTCCCTGCACAGCATTGACGGCTTCGCTACGCACATCACCTCGATCCTGGACATTATTCAGCGTCAGGCGGTGCTGACCGCCGCCGTCATCCCCAAACTCGCCGACATTCGCGGCCTCGACAACTACTGGATGGACATGCTGCGCATCTCCCGCCAGGCGCTGCGCACCGCCGAAGAATACGACGCGTACATTGCCGAACGCTACACCCCCGAACGGTACCGCCGCTACGCCACCTTCCTGGCGCAGCTGACCGCCGCCTCCAACGCTATGCGTGATGTGTCCGCCGAAATCGGCCGCATCATCGTTCAGGAATCCTAATGCTCCTGGGTCTTCTCGCCTGCTGCGCCTTTATTGCCGCGGTCTACGTCACCGGTGTGCATGACGCCTCAAACGCCGTCGCTGTTCCGGTGCGTACCCGCGCCCTCGGCGAGCGCTCCGCCCTGTACCTTGCCGCGCTCTTCAACGTGCTCGGCGTGGTCGGTGCGTTCCTGCTGCTCGGTGAGTATTCCGCCTCGTGGGTGAGCGCCCCGGACGGCGTCACCGGCCTGAACGGTATTGTTGCGGCGCTGCTGGTCTGCGCTATTTGGGGTGTGCTCACCTGGTTCCTGCGGTTGCCGTCTTCCTCAACCCACGCGCTGGTTGGCGCCCTCGCCGGCGTGAGCTGGTGGACCCAGACGAAACTCGAGGACGGTGCTGAAGCCTTCGGTTCACTCGCCTTCCTGCCGCATATTTTTGGGGCGACCCTGCTACCGCTCTTCTACCTGCCGCCGCTCATTTTTCTGCTGTCCTGGCTGATGGTGGTGCCGTTCTACCGGCTCGTGGTGGGGCATAACCCGCGCCTGGTGAATCAGCACGCCCGCGAGGTGCTGGCGGTGTCCGCCTCCGCAATTTCGCTGTTGCACGGCCTGCAGACCGGCTACCTGTACCTGTTGCTGTGGGCGCTGCTGAGCGAACGCATCATAGACCCGGATTTGCTTCAATCTCTCACCCGAGGCGGGATGCTGCTGGGCACCCTCATCATTGCCCTCAGCCTGGGTGCCGGTACGCTGACCGGCGGCCGCCGCATCGGCTACACCTTCGCCTACAAGATGGTGCGCCTAGACCCGTTCCGTGGTGCGGTCGCTCAGGGTACCACCGCTGTGGTGCAGGTAATCGGCTACTTCCTGCTGCAGGTGCCGTTCTCCTCCTCGCACCTGGCAACGGCATCGGCGCTCGGCGCGGGCGTGAATCAGCGTTTTAACGCGTTGAAGTCCAGGATTGTTCTGCAGATTCTTCTGGTGTGGCTGGTGACCATCCCGGCGTGCTTTGTGCTCGGAGTGCTGGCGATGGTGGCTCTACAATCCATCCACTAGATTTTAGGGGCGGTGCATGCCCCTGCATGCTCACTGCCGCGGGATAGCCGGGCGGCGGGTTGAGTCTGAACGGTGCACACCCTCATAATGGTTGAGTTCTTGGGCTGGCACGCGCCCACTCACCCTCGACTGATTGTGGTTATGTCTTCTCCTACCGTAGCTATTCTGGTCCGTACAAAGGACCGCCCCCGCTTCTTGAGCCGCACCCTGGAGAACATTGCGCAGCAAACCTTCACCGACTACACGGTCTGCGTGATTAACGACGGAGGCGACGAGCAGGCAACCCGCGCCGTCATTGAGGCTTCTCCACTGGGTTTGCTGGGTTCTAACGCGCACGATTCCAGCCGCGTGCAGCTGCTGACCACCGCCGGCGGCAACATGGAGGCGGCATCCAACGCCGGTTTGGCGGCGACCACCTCCGAATACGTGGCGATTCACGATGACGACGACTTATGGGCACCCGAGTTCCTGGAGCGCACCGTCGCGGCGCTGGAAGAGAGCGGCGCGCTCATGTGCACCACCCGCGTTGTGGAGCGGTACGAACGTGAGAACGCCGACGGCGAGTTCGAGGTGTACGAGGAGCGTATTTTCCACGACGGCCTGCCCGGCATGGGTTTGCAGTTCCTCTTCCGCACGAACCGTGCCGTGCCAATCGGTATTCTCTACCGCCGCAGCCTACACGAGCTGGTCGGTTTCTACGACGAGTCCCTGCCGGTGGTCGGCGACTGGGAGTTCAACATGCGTGCCGCCTCCGTTGCGGATATTCTGCTGGTGGATGAGCCGCTGGCGTACTGGTCGCTACGCCCCGATGCAGAAGGTGCTGAGGCAAATAGCGTGAAGCGTCAGGCTGAGCATGCCCGCTTCGATTCGATGGTGCGTGCCCGCGCTATCCGCGAGGATCTGCAGGCGGGTGCCCGACCGGGTGCGTACCTGTACCAGGCGCATTTGGCGGCTGACTTGGAGCGCCGCGTGATTGACGGGCACGATCTGACCCGTGAATCCCTGGACATTCTGCGCTCTATCGAGAGCCGCCTGGAGCGTATCGAGGCTCGTCAACAGGCTATTGAGTCCCGCCAGCAGAGCATTGAGGAGCGTCTGCGGGTTCTCAAGCACCTGCGCACTCCGGGCCGCGCGCTGCGTTCCTTGGCGAAGCGTTCCCTGGTTCGTCGCGGTGCTGAGGCTGAGTCGGCAGATCAGAAGGGCGCATAGCCATGACAGAGAACAATCATTCTTCTACAGCACTGCCCGTTACTGAAGCACCGCGCGTGCTCGTCATTGGCGATATCGGCCAGCACACCTACCACGTAGGCGACGAAGCCATGACCATTGCGAGCGCTGCGGCGCTTTCCGAAGGCGGCGCGGCGGTCACCCTCATGACCCGCGATGTGGATCATTCGGCGCGCTATATTGGCGCGGCGGTGAATCATGAGGCGGCACAGCATGAGGCGGGCACGCCCTACGGATACCTGCTGTTCCTCCTCTTCCCCTGGGCACCGGCTGAACGCGAGCTGACCCTCGCGGCGTTCGAATGCGTCCTGACGGAGCTGCACGCCGACCGGGAGCACCCTTCCACCGCCGAGCTGTCGGTGTTGCCGCAGGTGCAGGCGCTGCCGGAGGTGTTGCATCCGCTGGCGCAGACCGTTGAGCGCATGGTGGAGTTCGCGGACGCTATCGCCACCATGGACGCGGTCGTGGTCTCCGGCGGCGGCAACCTCAATTCCCGCTACGGCTGGCTGCTCTACGAACGCGCCGCCGCGGTGCGTGCCGCCGAGCATGCGGGCGTGCCCGTGTACGTGACCGGCCAGTCCCTGGGCCCGGTGCTCAATCCTGAGGATGCGCAGGTTCTGGAGCGTATGCTGCGCACCGCCCGTTCGGTGACGGTGCGTGAACATTCTTCCCTCGCCTGGTGCCGTGAGCGGGGTATTGACGCGCGCCTGAGCGTGGACGATGCCACCGACTACCTGCCGACTTCCCCCGCGCGTACCCTGCACTATGCGGAGGGTATTCCCGCAGGTCAGGCGCTTAACGAGCTGCCGGAGCACTACGTCTGCGTGACCGTCAACGAGTGCACCGACCAGCAGGCACAGCAAATCGCGCACCTGCTCGACGGCATGTGGCGCGAGCACGACTACGCACCCGTGTTCCTGAGCCATTTTGGCGACCCGCAGAACCCCGAAAGCGGCGATATTCAGGCACACCAGCGCATCGCCGAGCAGCTCAGCCCCTCCACCCCGGCGACCCTGCTGCCGATTCTGCACGCCGACCAGAGCATCACCGTGCACCGGGCGGCGGCGTTCACCCTGACCAGCCGCTACCACCCGGCGGTATTCTCCGCCGCAGCGGGTATTCCCGTGCTCGCCCTCGTGCCGGACGCCTTCACGCAGATGCGCGTGGGCGGCGCGCTGAGCCAGTACGGGCTGGGCGAGTTCACCCTGCCGCTGGGCATGCTCGCCGGTGGCGTTCCCGAGCTGATGGTTGCCGCCGCCCTGCGGCACGCGGCGGTGGCATCGGATGCACGCCGCACCGAGCTGCTGGAGGTGCTGCGCACCGAGCGTGCCTACCTGCTTGCGCAGATTCTTGGCTCTGATACAGAAACTAGCGGCGAGGCAGAAGCCCCCGCGCCTTTCCCTGCCGCAGAGCAAACCCCGGCTCTCCCCGAGCCGCTGGGTGCAACCGTCCGCGCCGCACGCGATCTCTTTACCGAAACCTCCCTCACCGCGGGTTTCGAGTGGGCGATGTCTGACCGGGCGCACTCCTGGGATGCTGAGCACCGCCGGCAGCTCGAACGTGCCCGCGCAATCGGTGGCGGGTACAGCGCGCACGGTGTTCACGGGGCACACGGCGCCGAAGAAACGCATCCTGTCGCCGTTGAGTCTGAGTCATCTTCTGAAGCGCCCGCCGAGACGAATCCGGGCCTGCTGGCGAGGGTGGCGCGCCGCCTCCGCGGCTAGGTTGCATAACGGGGGCCAGGCTGCGTAACGGAGCTAGAGCAGCGGTTTTGGAGCTAGGTTTCCGCGAAAAACGCGGCTTCGGAGCGGGTATAGGGCGGGTACGGGGCGCGGGGTCTCTCACACTTGCACCCAACACTCCCCTACCCCCTTGTACAGAGCACACGCGCCGGTATGATGGTGCTCATGGCACGCTTCGCAGAGATTCTACGCACTACTGAACAGAACACCCGGCAGTTCGTCCATGAGGGTATTCACCGAGTCCGGGCTGACTTCTTTCAGTCTGTGCAGATTGTTGCGGCGTCTATGGGCGCTTGGCTTTTCGCTGAGCACATCCTGGGCCACCAGGAACCCATTTTCGCGCCGGTTGCCGCCCTCGTATCCCTCGGCTATGTAAGCGGTGCTAAGCATTCCCGCCGAATCCTTGAGGTGTCCTTCGGCGTGACCCTCGGCATTCTCATTGGCGACCTTCTGCTGATTCTGCTCGGTCACGGCACCTGGCAGGCGGCAGTGGTGCTTTTCTTGACCGTGATTATTGCCCGATTTATTGATAAGGGCATTATTTTTACGATTCAGCTCAGCTTCCAGGCCTGTTTCACGTTGCTGCTGCCCGTACCTGACGATGCGTTTACCCGCAGTTTCGACGGTATCGTTGGTGGCGCCTTTGCGTTCCTCGCCATGTACCTGATGCCACGCGACCCGCGTAAGAACCCGCGTGCCCGCGCGCAGGCTCTCATGGATGCGTTCGCGAAGGTTTTCCAGCTTTCCTCCGAAGCAATCCGCTACTACGACTACAACAAGGCGTACCAGAGCCTGCTTGATGCACGCGCCCTGCAACCGCTGTATGATGCGTGCCGAGGCGACCTGATCACCGCGCAGGGTATGAATGAGCTGTCCTGGAATAGCCGCAAGAGCAAGGGCGAGCTGGCGCGCATGGCAAAGACCCTCGCCGCGGTGGATTTGGCGATCCGTAACGACCGTGTGCTCAACCGCCGTATGGCGTCCACGATTCACCACGTGCAGCTACGCACCGCCGCGCAGCTTTCACTCAGTGACGCGCTGACCGAGCTGTCGGTGGCGGCGCAGAGCCTCGGCTTGGGCATGTCTGCCCCGACGGAGGGCGAACGCGAGCACTACATGATGGAGGCACGCGAGCGCATGATTAAGCTTGCCGGCACCCTCGAGCCGCGCACAATGGGTGTGGCGACCTTTGAGGGCGAGTCGCTCGTGCTGATGCTCCGCCTGATCGTGGTCGACTTTATGGAGGCAACCGGTATGTCCCACCAGGACGCCGTGGCGGTTCTGGTGCCCCTGGGTGAGGCGGTCACCAAACATGCACCGCGTACCTCGGTAATCCCGATTGTTGACGCTGACATGGATGACTCCATGGTGGTTGACGACGTGACCGATAGCGCGGTGAACACCCACCGCACGAACAAGCTCCACACCCGCTCGATCAACATCATGTTGCACGAGAACGAGGAGGAGAGCCGCTCCTCCTAGCGGGGTTCTAGCGGGGTCAGTGGCGACCGTCAAGACACAGCGGAGGGGGCTCCCGGTGACCTTCACGTCAGCCGGGAGCCCCCTCCTCCGCTATCTCTATGCTGTTGATGCGCGGGCGGCTACTTCTGCGGGAAGAGTAGTGCCAGCGCCTCGCCCAGGGTGGTCACCTCGCGCACGGTGACCCCCTCGGGCACGTCCCCCACGCCGGTCGGGGAGGCGGGCACCAGCACGTGCGTGAAGCCCAGGCGGCCCACCTCCGCAATGCGCTGGCGGATGCCCGGAACGGCGCGCACCTCACCCGCCAGGCCGACCTCGCCGAAGACCGCGAGTTTGCGCGGTAGCGGCTTATTTTGCGCCGCCGAGGCAAGGGCCATGACGCACGCCAGGTCGGCGGCGGGCTCGGCAATTTTTGCGCCGCCCACCGTGGAGACGTAGCAGTCGAGCTTGCCCACGTTCAGCCCGGCGCGGCGCTGCAGTACCGCCAGCAGCATCTGAATACGCGCCGAATCCAGGCCCGAGACGGTACGGCGAGGGGCGGGCGCCACCGCCTGATCCAGTAGCGCCTGTACCTCCGCGAGCAGGGGTCGGCGGCCCTCCATCGTGACGGTCACGCAGGTGCCCGCCACCGGGTGCGGGGTGCTGGAGACGAACATGCCGGAGGGGTCCAGCACGGGCGCGATGCCGTCCTCGTGCATGTCGAAGCAGCCCACCTCATCGGTGGGTCCGAAGCGGTTCTTAATCGCGCGCAGCATGCGGATATTCGAGTGCTTATCGCCCTCGAACTGGCAGACCACGTCCACCAGGTGCTCAAGCAGGCGCGGGCCCGCGATGGTGCCTTCCTTAGTCACGTGACCCACGAGCAGGGTGCACATATTGCGTTCCTTAGCCGCGGCAATCACGGAGGCGGCAACCTCACGCACCTGGGTCACACCGCCGGCGCTACCCTCAACTTCCGCGGAGGCGAGGGTCTGCACGGAGTCAATGACCAGCAGGGAGGGATTGACCTGCTCAATATGCGCCAGGGCGGTGCCGAGGTCGGTTTCGCTGGTCAGGTAGAGGGTGTCCGCGATGGCGCGGATGCGGTCGGCGCGGAGCTTGACCTGCGCGGCGGATTCCTCGCCGGTAATGTACAGGACCGGGCGCGGCGGCTGGGGCGCGATATTCTGCACCCCCTGCTGCCCCGCGATCCCGGCGGTGCCGCGCGCGAAGGTGGCGGCGACATCCAGCAACAGGGTGGATTTGCCCACGCCGGGTTCGCCCGCCATGAGGATAACCGCGCCGGGCACGAGTCCGCCGCCGAGCACGCGGTCAAATTCGGGGTTTCCGGTGCTCATGTAGGCGGCTACGCGCGAGTCGACTTCTGCGATGGGCTGGGCGGGTTTCTGCACGCTGGATGCGGCGCGGGTGCGCGCACGGGTGGCCCCGGCAGCTTCTTCGACGGTGCCCCAGGTTTGGCATTCGCCGCAGCGGCCTACCCATTTGGCGGTGGTCCAGCCGCATTCGGTGCAGCGGTAGGCGGGTGCGGTTTTGGTGTTTTTTGTGCGCGCGGTCATGGGTCTATTTTAGGGTCTGGAGCGATATGGTGCGCGGTGTTTGGTCACGGCGAAATGGGGTACCGCAGAACGTATTTTTACCCTTATATGCAGATAATTTCACCTCGTGCACTCCTGTATAAATATCGAGAATACTCGTTCGCTTTTGAGGCACTTTAGCCCGCCGTTCCGCCCCTGACCTGGCTCAATAACCACCCTTATGGGTACAATGGTTTTCGTGCAGATGAATTATAGTGACCTCTTGCTGAAAACTATCGCCCGAATCGCCCCCGGCACCGAGCTCCGCGAGGGCCTGGAACGCATCATGCGTGGCCGTACGGGCGCGCTCATCGTACTCGGATCCGACCGCACCGTATCCTCCCTGTCTTCGGGCGGTTTCAACATCGACACCGAGTTCTCGGCAACCCGCCTGCGCGAGCTGGCGAAGATGGATGGCGCTATCATCTGCGACCGCGACGCCACCCGCCTGTTGCACGCCGGCGTGCAGCTCATGCCGGACGCCTCCATTGAGACGAACGAGTCCGGCACCCGCCACCGCACCGCCGAACGCACCGCGATTCAGACCGGTTTCCCGGTGATTTCGGTGAGCGCGTCGATGTCCGTGATTTCGGTGTACGTTGACGGCACCCGCTACATGGTTGAGGACAGCCAGTACCTGATGGCCCGCGCAAACCAGGCGATTCAGACCCTTGAAAGCTATAAGAAGCGTCTGCGTTCGGTGCTCTCCAACCTCTCATCTCAGGAGATTGAGTCGAACGTTTCCCTGGGCGACGTGGCGATGACCCTGCAGCGCATGGAGATGGTGAACCGCATTATCCGCGAGGTCAGCCACTACGTGCTGGAGCTCGGCGTGCACGGCCGCCTGATTGCCCTGCAGCTGGAGGAGCTGCGCGCCCCCGAGATGACCGCTAGCGACCTGATTCTGCGCGATTACCTGCCCGAGGTGAACGACGAGCTGATTACCGCCGGCGTTGAGGCGCTTCAGAACCTGGACGATATGGACATCGTGGATCTGCGCACGATTGCCCGCACTGTCGGCTTTGGTGAGAACCCCGACCTGGAGTTCCCCCTGCAGCCTCGCGGTTTCCGTCTGCTCGCCGGTATTCCGAGCATCCCGAACGCTATTTCTGAGCGTCTGGTGGAGCGCTTCGGCAGCCTGCAGGCTCTGATGGCGGCGTCCCTTGAGGATCTGCGCGCCGTGGACGGTGTGGGTGAGGCTCGTGCCCGCACGGTGCGTGAGCAGCTGTCCCGCATGGCGGAGAGCAGTTTGGAGAAGTACCTCTAACAAAAGCTCATACGAGAAGCCCCCGCACCGGAGACTATCTGGCACGGTGGCTTTTTCTGACCTCACGAGAACCTTTTGCATTATGATGTAGTAACAGCGGAGTTCCCCCTCCCCCCCCCCGCCGCACCCTGATGCCTCAAGCATCATGACACCCCTTGGAGGTCACAATGTCGTACTCACAAACCAAGTATCCGTCGACCAAACGCCCCGTCCCGTTCTTTGTGTGGGCGTCCCCCATTCTGTTCCTGATTTACCTGCCGCTACTGTGGTTCAAGGTCATCCCCAATTCTTTTGAGGTGACCGACCTGTCCACCCTGCTGCTGGCGGCACTGCAATGGACCGCATTCGGTAGCCTGCTCGGGTACCTGGGCGAGCGCCGCTTCGCCAAGCCCCGCGCCTCCAAGTAATAGCCAGACAAAAGCTCATACGAGAAGCCCCCGCGCCGGAAGAACATCCAGCACGGGGGCTTCTCACGCCCGCACGGGGGCGAAAACTATAGAAGTGAACTACTGAATCACGAAGTTCACCGGAGCCGAGCTCACACCATTGACGGTCACCGCAGCCCAGTAGGAACCCTTCTGAGCGGTCGAAGCGGAGGAGCAACCCAGAACGTTGATCTTACGGTCCCACGCCAGGTCGGTTGCGCCCTCGGCACCTGCGGCTACCTCAGCCTTCTGAACGGCGGTCGCCGCGCACAGGCTACGGGTGTACACCTGAGCTGCACCGGAGGTAATGTTCAGGTCCACGCCGGTGTTCGCACCCTCGCCGCCCACAGCGCAGGGGGTCTTCGAGGAGTTCGTGTAGGTCACGTGGAAGGACACCTGCTCACCGGCTGCGAAGGTACGCTTCGCGGGGGTGACGGTCACCTTCAGGTCGTTCGCGGTGCACGCCGCAGCAACAGCCGCAGTGGTCACCGAGGGTGCCGGTGCGGGGGTAGTCGGGGTCGCCGCGGGGGTGGTTGCCGCAGGGGTTGCCGCGGCGGTGGTCACGCTTGCAGTGGGTGCCGCAGAAGCGGTCACCGAGGGGGTTGCCGAAGCAGTAGCCGACGCGGTTGCAGAGGCAGTCGCGCTAGCGGACGGGGTGGCCGAAGCAGTTTCGGAGGGGCGAGCGCTGAAGCTCTGGAAGGGCGCGCCGGAAGGCGTCGCGGTGGAGGCTACAGTGGCGTCCTTCTTGCCGTTAATCATGCCGACCATGGAGGTCACGCCAGCGACCAACAGCAGAATGACAGCGAGCAGAGCAATAACCGCCACGATGCGACGGCGGCGGTAGACTTCGGGAGGCAGAACGGGACCATTTTCAGACATACTCTTAAGGATACCGGGTTTAACCCTGAGAATCACAGTGAACTCTATTCATGCAGTTTTGGGAATATATGCCCTGTGGCGTAGGCTTTTCGGATGACCTCAGAGCCCAACCGCACCGCACGCACACGCCCCGAACCGGCCCTGCCCGAAGGCACGAATACCGAGGCGCTCCACCGCCGAATCAACGGGTGGTTCCTCGACCAGGCACGCGATTTGCCGTGGCGTCGTGACGAGTGCACCCCCTGGGGCGTGATGGTCAGCGAGTTTATGCTGCAGCAGACCCCCGTCAAGCGCGTTCTACCCGTGTGGGAGGAGTGGATGCGCCGCTGGCCCACCCCCGCCGACCTTGCCGCCGAGCCCGCCTCGGAGGCGGTGCGCGCCTGGGGCCGCCTGGGTTACCCGCGCCGCGCGCAGCGTCTGCACGGTGCCGCTGTGGCGATTGTGGAGCAGCACGGCGGTAAGGTTCCCGCCGACTACGAGGAGCTGCTGGCTCTGCCGGGCGTGGGTTCTTACACGGCGGCGGCGATTAGCGTGTTCGCGTTCGGTCTGCGCGCCACGGTCATTGATACGAATATCCGCCGCGTGCACGCCCGTGCGGTATCCGGTAAGGCGCTACCCTCGCGTTCGTTGACGGCGGCTGAGACTCGCCTGGCGGAGGCGCTCATGCCCGCCGATACCCCCACCTCCTGCCTGTGGAATGCGGCGACCATGGAGCTCGGTGCGCTGGTCTGCACGGCAAAGTCCCCGACCTGCGAACTGTGCCCGGTGGAGGATCTGTGCGCCTGGGTTGCGGCGGGCAAGCCGGAGGCGGACTACACCCCCAAGGGCCAGAGTTGGCACGGCACGGACCGCCAGGTGCGCGGTGCGGTCATGGCGGTGCTGCGTGCGGCACATGAGCCGGTGAATCGCGAGCTCATCCTGGGTGCGGGAGTAGGTGCGGGTGTAGCCTCGGCTGGCGATACGACCTCTTCACCCGTTGCAGCCTCTTCGCCAGACTTTACGTTCCCGGCTGATGCACCCGCCGCGGTGCATCGTCCACTGAAGGCGCTGTACGCCCTCTCCCCCGCCACCGAGCAGCTGCAGCGCTGCTACGCGGGGCTGCTGGCGGACTCTCTCGCCCGCGAAGTCACGCAGGGCGATAGTGTGCTCGTCTCGCTCTAGTACCCGCCGCAGAGGAGCTCCTGGAGCCTCCCAAAAGCATAGAAACGCCTGTGGGGCGGCACCGGATGATTCCGGTACCGCCCCACAGGCGTTTAGTGCGCTAAAGCCTAGCTACCTAGAGCTTATTCCAGAGCCTAGTCGTTGCCCTGACCCTCAGCGGCAGGTGCCTCAGCTGCGGGAGTCTCAGCGGGAGCCTCGGAAGACTCGCCCTCGTTCAGCTCCTGCACCGAATCCAGAGCCAGCTCCTTCATCGGCTGAGAAGAGAAGACGAACTTCGCGGAGTCGCCCTCACCTTCAACGTCCACGGTGATCTTCTCACCGGGCTTGATGTCGCCGAAGAGGATCTTCTCAGACAGGGCGTCCTCAATGTTGCGCTGCATCTCGCGGCGCAGCGGACGAGCACCCATGGACGGGTCGTAACCCTTAGCCGCCATGAGAACCTTCGCAGCGTTGGTCAGCTCAATGGACATATCCTGCTCCGCCAGGCGCTTAGCCAGGCGACCCACGAACAGGTCCACAATCTGCAGAATCTCAGACTCGGAGAGCTGCGGGAAGACGATAATGTCGTCCACACGGTTCAGGAACTCGGGGCGGAAGTGCTCCTTGAGGTTCTCCATCACGCGTGCCTGCATACGCTCGTAGTCGGCTGCGGTGTCATCCATCGCCTGGAAACCGACCGGGATGCGGCGGTTCACATCGCGCGAGCCCAGGTTGGTGGTCATGATGATGACGGTGTTCTTGAAGTCCACCACGCGACCCTGCGAGTCGGTCAGGCGACCGTCTTCCAGGATCTGCAGCAGCGAGTTGAACAGGTCGGCATGAGCCTTCTCAACCTCGTCGAACAGAACCACGGAGAAGGGCTTGCGGCGGACCTTCTCGGTCAGCTGGCCGCCCTCATCGTAGCCAACGTAGCCGGGAGGCGCACCGAACAGACGGGAGACGGTGTGCTTCTCCTGGTACTCGGACATATCCAGGGTGATGAGCGAATCCTCATCGCCGAACAGGAACTCGGCAAGAGCCTTAGCGAGCTCGGTCTTACCCACACCGGTCGGGCCGGCGAAGATGAACGAACCACCGGGACGGCGCGGGTCCTTCAGACCTGCACGGGTACGGCGGATAGCGCGGGACAGTGCCGCAATAGCGTGCTCCTGACCGATAACGCGCTTGTGGAGCTCCTGCTCCATGGTCAGCAGGCGGCTGGACTCTTCCTCGGTGATCTTGTAGACCGGAACACCGGTGGAAGCGGCAAGAACCTCAGAAATAACCTCGGGGGTCACGGTGCCGAATGCGTCGCCGCCTTCGCGCCATGCCTTCTCGGCTTCTTCCTTCTCAGCCAGGACCTTCTGCTCCTGATCACGCAGGCCTGCGGCCTTCTCGTAATCCTGGGAGTTGATGGCGTCTTCCTTCTGCTGGCGCAGCTTGGCGGCCTTCTCGTCGAGCAGCTTGATTTCCGGGGGTGCGGTCATGCGCTTGATGCGCAGGCGTGCGCCCGCCTCGTCAATCAGATCGACAGCCTTATCCGGCAGGAAGCGGTCAGAGATGTAGCGTGCCGCAAGGTTCACGGCGGTCTCGATAGCCTCGTCGGTAATGGTGACGCGGTGGTGCGCCTCGTACTTATCGCGCACGCCCTTGAGGATCTGCACAGCGAGCTCCTGAGAGGGCTCATCAACCTGAATCGGCTGGAAGCGGCGCTCCAGAGCGGCGTCCTTCTCAATGTGCTTGCGGTACTCGTCCAGAGTGGTTGCACCGATGGTCTGCAGTTCGCCTCGAGCCAGCATGGGCTTGAGGATGGAGGCAGCGTCAATCGCGCCCTCTGCGGCACCTGCACCAACGAGGGTGTGAATCTCGTCAATGAACAGGATGATGTCGCCGCGGGAGCGGATTTCCTTCAGGACCTTCTTCAGGCGCTCTTCGAAGTCACCGCGGTAGCGCGAACCTGCGACCAGGGAGCCGAGGTCCAGGGTGTACAGGTGCTTGTCCTTGAGGGTTTCGGGAACGTCACCGTGCACGATAGCCTGTGCCAGGCCCTCCACGACGGCGGTCTTACCGACGCCGGGCTCACCAATCAGCACGGGGTTGTTCTTAGTACGGCGGGAGAGGACCTGCATGACGCGTTCCATCTCCTTGTGGCGGCCGATGACCGGGTCCAGCTCGCCCTCACGCGCTGCTGCGGTGAGGTTGCGGCCGAACTGATCCAGGATGGTCGAACCCGCGGGAGTGCCTTCGCGAGAGTTACCTGCACCCACGCCGGCGGTTTCCTTATCGCCAGAGTTGTTACCGGGGTAGCCGGAAATCAGGTCCATAACAGCCTGGCGCACGGCAGCGGGCTCAGCGCCCAGCTTGACCAGCACCTGGTTTGCCACGCCCTCGTTTGCACGAACCATGCCCAGCAGGATGTGTTCGGTGCCGATGTAGCCGTGGTTCAGCTGAATAGCCTCGCGCATGGACAGTTCGAGAACCTTCTTCGCACGCGGGGTGAAGGGGATATGGCCGTTAGGCGCCTGGGGGCCGGGGCCGACGATGTCCTGAACCTGTTCACGTACTGCGTTCAGGGTAACGCCCAATGATTCCAGGGCGCGGGCACCGATGCCTTCGCCCTCGTGAATCAGACCGAGCAGAAGGTGTTCGGTACCGATGTAGTTGTGGTTGAGCATGCGTGCCTCTTCCTGGGCAAGCACCACAACGCGCCGAGCTCGATCGGTAAAGCGTTCAAACATTTACGCACTCCTTGCATTTTCCTATTGATACAAGAGTACGTTGAGCGCGGCTGAAAGGGCGGGCTGATGGGCGTCTGTTCGCCATCAAGAGAACAGATGAGCTGTTCGGGGCGTTCTAGGGGCGGTTTAGGCGCGGCTTCGGGGCTTCTGGCGGGGTGCAGGGGTAGTTTTGAGGGGTCTAGCTCACGCAGGTGAGCCTACCTGAAGGTGGATGGGTGCCGCCAGGTCGGTGCTAGCTGTTTTTGTCGGTGCTGACTACTTCTCCCGAGGCCAGCTGTTTTTGCCGGGGCTAGCTACTTTTGCCGGTCCTAGCTGCTTTTCCCGGGGTTGGCTGCTTTTCCCGGGGTTTCCTGTGCAGAGTGTGCGCATATTGCCGTCGGATGTACCGCGGACAGGTGCTACAAGTGGGTTCCGAGGGTCTACGGTGCCGATACGAGGGTTTGCGGGAGGGGCGAACACACAAGAACCCACATAGACCAACACCTAAACCGCTTGTTTCCTGCACGTGCATGAATATATTGCAGAAATTTTTAAAAATTTATATGTTTAAGTGAGAAATTTCAATAATTCGCAAAAAATATTTGCCGGATAACGCGGCGCTTATTTTCCGGATAATTCCCGCATCATTTCGGCGCCCCATCAAGAGATAATCCGTAAGTTCTGAAAGCCCCACCGAAGATGCAGGGCTCCCAATTATTCGAAAATTTCAGTCAGTACATTCCAGCCCCTTCGATGGAATACCCAACGCAACGATCGCATGAATATCACAGTGCATATCCCCCGCTTTGAAGAGATTAATGCACCATTACCTTTAGTGTTCCTGCCGATGCATGAAATCTAAATGGGGAGCCTGAACTCGACACCATATTGCGCATCCGATTCTCGGATATTCCTCCTAATAATTCAGAAGCGGGCATCAGCAAAGGATCAATATATTTTACATGTAAATAGTTAATTGGGGTGGGTGATATAAAAACACCCCACCACCCCCAGCAGATATGCAACTCATATCAAGAAATACCGGGGCAAAACTAAAGGCGGACAGTGAGAACACCATCCGCCTTTAGCGCCCGGAGGATTAGAACCCTAAAGCACTAAACCCTCCGACAACGTGAATACTGAGAGCCTTTAGCCCTGAGCCTTCATTGCTTCGTAGTATGCGTCCTGAACATCCTGGTGGATGCGGCCACGGTCAGAAACCTTGTGGCCGTTAGCCTTAGCCCATTCGCGGATTGCTGCGGTCTCGGGGTTGCGCTTAACCGGAGCAGCGGTGCCACGGGGAGCACGGGTGCGCTGGGCAGCGGTGCCCTGCACGCGGCGGGACTTCGCTACGAAGGGGCGGATAGCGTCACGCAGGCGAGCTGCGTTTGCGGAGGACAGATCGATTTCGTAGTGAGCGCCGTCCAGGCCAAAACGGATAGTTTCGTCTGCGGGGCCGCCGTCGAGATCGTCTTCAAGGATGATGCGAACCTTCTGTGCCATTGAGGCACCTCCTCATCTGTTGCATATATCCTGTGGAGTAAACTCAAAAGCCTCTATCGGGATTGAGAAAATAATGTGCCGGATATATTTATGTACTAATTTTCTTTCATATAGTAACAGAACTGTATTAAAAATTCCGAAAATATTCTGAGCATTGAAACAATGCACCAATCACCCGCAGCGATATATCGCTTCTGTGCATCCCCGCTAAATCTGCACTCGCTACAAGAACATTAAAGTGAAGTTTAGAGTGCAAATACTTTGGATTCTTCCAGACAGCAGACACAGCCCCCAGAGACAAAGACACCTAATAATGCGCCCCGGCGTCCCCGACAATCTGAGCGCAATATAGCGCCCGCACGAGCCTGCACATTAGACCATTCACACCATACATTTCAGCCCTATTCAAAAGCGAAATTCTGCCACCTCTCAACCCCTCATTATTTTCTATGTAACGCGTTCATGCATAAGAGCAGAAACCCCCGCCAGAGTGAATAGAGCAGCATAAATCAGCACCAGAATAGAGTAAAAACGCCCCTGACCTGTGTAAATAAACAGAAACCCCACCCCAGAAGCTATACACCGTGCAAAAGAGTACACAGAAAACGGCGGGTACCGCAGATACAACCGTATCCGCGGCACCCGCCGCATTAACACCCTCACAGGTGAAGGGGAAGCTTAGGCCTCCGGCTTCATCAGGGGGAAGAGAATAGTCTCACGAATACCGGGCTGACGCACCACAGTACCCGGACGCTCCGGATCCTGATCGCCCGCCAGCAACATAATCAGACGGTCAATGCCCAGACCCAGGCCACCCATCGGGGGTGCACCGTGCTCCAGGGCGCGCAGGAAGTCCTCATCCAGCTCCATCGCCTCATCGTCACCGGCAGCAGCCAGCAGCGACTGAGCGGTCAGGCGCTCACGCTGAATGACCGGGTCAATCAGCTCGGAGAACGCGGTACCGCGCTCCATACCGCCAATAATCAGGTCCCACGCCTCAATCAGGGGCTCACCGGAACGGTGCGGGCGAGCCAGCGGCTGAGCGCTCGGCGGGTAATCGTACACGAAGGTCGGGTTCACCAGGGTCGGCTCAACGATCTCTCCGAAGAGCTCGGTCACCAGCTTCTCAGCGTCCCACTTCGGGTCGATGTCCACCTCGTGCTTCTCAGCAATTTCGCGCAGAACGGACGCGTCGGTCTCCGGGGTAATCTCGACGCCCACGGCCTCGGACAGGCCCGGGTACACGCCAACCCACTTCCACTCACCAAACAGGTCAATGGTGCCGTTCTCAGTCTCAATACGCTCAGTGCCGACAGCCTTCGCGCAGCTCTGGATAATCTCCTTCATGCGCTCGGCCATTACGAACTGGTCGGCGTACGCCTCGTAGCACTCCAGGGTGGTGAACTCGGGGCTGTGGGTCGAGTCGACGCCCTCGTTGCGGAACACGCGACCAATCTCGTACACGCGGTCAATGCCACCAACCACTGCGCGCTTGAGCGGCAGCTCGGTCGCAATACGCATGGTCATCGGCTGATCGAAGGCGTTCAGGTGGGTGCGGAACGGGCGAGCAGTCGCGCCACCGTGCACCAGCTGCAGAACGGGGGTCTCAACCTCAATGTAGCCGTGATCCTCCAGCACGCGGCGGACGGTGCGGGTAATCAGGGCGCGCTTCTTCACCAGCTCCCGAGCCTCCTCGCGAACCATCAGGTCCAGGTAACGCTGGCGAACGCGGGTTTCCTCGTTCAGGTCCTTGTGCAGAACCGGCATGGGGCGAAGAGCCTTCGACGCCATCTTCCAATCGGTCACCATAATGGACAGCTCGCCACGGCGAGAAACAATCACGCGGCCGGTCACGAACACGTGGTCACCCAGGTCAACCAGGGACTTCCACTCCGCCAGGGACTCCTCGCCCACCTCAGCCAGCGAAAGCATCGCCTGGATGCGCTTACCCTCGGTACCACCCTGCAGGGTCGCAAAGCACAGCTTACCGGTGTTACGGACGAACACCACGCGGCCACCAACATGCACCACACGGTCAGTCTCGTCGCCAGCCTTCAGCTCCTCAGCAGCCAGCTTCGGATCGTACTCGGCGCGCAAATCCTCAATGTGGTTGGGCTCCACGCGGTTACCCTCAGAATCCAGCAGACCCACCGGGTATGCCTCGCGACCCGACTCGATTAGCTTCGCACGCTTTTCCAGGCGAATCTGCATCTGCTCAGACATATCAGCAATCGCCGGTGCGGCAGTGTGCTCAGTGCTCACAGTGATACCTATCTGTGTAGTGTGTTGGGGACTCTTCTAAACGAACGAACGCTTAGCGCAGGTCCATGTTGTCAATCAGGCGGGTCGGGCCAACGAACGCAGCAACCAGTGCCAGCACTCGCTCCGACTCCTCAGTCGGCTCACCGAAAGTCATCGGGTCGACCAGCTCCAGGTAGTCAAGGCGTACACCCGGAGTGGAGTTGATACGCTCACGCGCACCGTCCAAATCAATCTCGTGGAAGCCACGGTTCAGCGAATTCTCACGCAACATAGCCAGGGTGCGGGACAGCACCAGGGCAGACTCGCGCTCCTCATCCGACAGGTAGCTATTACGCGAAGACAGCGCCAGGCCGTTATCTTCGCGAACAATCGCCACAGGGCGCATGGTCACGTCGTGGTTGAAATCGCGCACCATACGCTGAATCAGGATGTACTGCTGAGCGTCCTTCTGACCGAAGTACGCATTCACCGGGTGGTTACCGGCTGCGGGGCGAATAATGTTGAAGAACTTATTGACCACAGCCAGCACGCCATCAAAGTGGCCCGGGCGGGTCGCACCCTCAAACTTGGTGCCCAGCTCGCCGCTCGAAATGCGGATGAGCGGGTCACCGTCGGGGTACATCTCTTCAACCTCGGGGGCAAAAATAATGTCAACACCGGCGGCACCAGCCAGGGCAGCGTCTGCCTCCAGGGTGCGCGGGTATGCTTCGTAATCCTCGCCGGGGCCAAACTGCAGCGGGTTCACAAAAATGGAGGCGACCACTACATCATTCTGTTCAGCGGCGCGACGCAACAGGGTTGCGTGGCCGTCGTGCAGGGCGCCCATGGTGGGCACGTAGCCCAGGGATGCGTTCGTGTACTGAACTGCGGTGCCGTTCTGCTCCGCCTCCTGGCGGGCGGCCCGGTCCAGTTCCTCCTGCGCTGCGGCAAGGGATTCGGTGATTGCCGTGCGGAAATCCGCAATGGTGGTCACGACTCGGGGCATCGAAGTCTCAGTCATGACGAGAACTCCTTGTTTTCGGGGGCTGAATCATCAATATCGCCGGGGTGGTTGCGGTCCGAAGACTCACCCAGCAGATTCTCAATTCGTCCCAGTTGTTCATCGTTTAACAAACCTCTATTATGCGCTCTTTTTGCGGTTGCGTGTGCCAGAGCGGCATAAGAGTCTGTAATATCACCTGTTTTCTCATGCTCTGAGTACTCATTCAGAGCCTGAAGGTGAGCCTTCACGGTGCCTGCGTCTCCACGTGCCACGGGCCCGGTGAGAGCACCCTCACCGCTGGCGAGCGCATTGTCCACGGCGGCTCGAACGAGCGGCCCCATGTAGCGTGCAGGGTCCTCAATACCGATGGAGGCGAGCATCTGCTGGGACTGACCCAGGATGGTCACGAGGTGGTTCGCGGCGTGCGCTAAGGCTGCGTGGTAGAGCGCTCGGTCGGCCTCGGCAACGTGCACGGGTTCGCCGCCCATCTCCACCACGAGTGCCTGAGCAATCGGGATGAACGGTGCAGGCCCGGTCACTGCGAAGCAGGTGCCGTTCAGGCGCTGCAGGTCCACGGACATGCCGGTAAACGTCATAGCGGGGTGAATCGCCAAACCGATAGCGCCCAGCGCGGTCGCCGGTGCGAGAACCTCGGTGCCGTGACGGCCGGAGGTGTGCACCAGAATCTGACCGGCGGTAATACTTCCCGAGGACGCCAGGTAGGTGACAAGACCCGGTAGCTCGTCATCGGGAACCGCAAGAATCAGCAATTCGCTACGCTCAGCAATCTGCTCCACCGGCAGCAACGGCACATCGGGAAGCAGCATCGCGGCGCGCTCCTGGGAAGCCTCAGACACCGCGTGAACACCCACAATCCTGTGCTCACAGGCGCGCAAAGCCGCACCTAGGACGGATCCGACCCTCCCGGCTGAAATAATTCCAATGCCTAAACGCGCAGGTTTTGAATGCTGTATCACGGCTTTAAGTATATTCTCCCTTTCACGGCAGCCCTGCCGCCGGTGTCACGAAGAACACTGACGGCAGGGCGCGTTCTGTAGTTTTGCTGCCCGCTTAGCTGGCGGGTTAGCTTAGCTAGCGGGCTGGCTTAGGGGCGTCCGCTCAGTACCGGCTCAGGTACGCGGTAGTAGGGTTCAATACCCTCCAACCGAACCGTCATCAACCACACCAAATCCTCGCAGATACGCGGCGGCAAGTGCATCATGAGCGTGCGTACCGGGCCGGGCACCGTACCGAAATGCACACTCGCACATCCGAAGGCACGCTGCAGCGGACCCTGGCCTCGGCTCACGCTCAGCACACGGCTGACCGGCACAATCGACAGCGTGCGGATAAAGTAGCCGCCACGAATCAGCAGCAGGTCACCGCGCGTATGCTCACCAACGCTCGAACGCGCCGCATCAGAATCAATGCGGGTGGTCGCCTGCACCGAACCGGCAGTGTAACCGACCGTGGTCACGCCGTTACGCTTCCAGGTGAGCAGGTCCATCCAGCGCGCCGAAGAGGGGGTCACAATCATTGCCGGAACCTGCGGCTTCTGACTCTTCAGTGAACCGTTGGCGGTATCCAGCAGCACCTGCGCCTGCACCTCATCCAGGGCGGGCAACAGCAGGCGCAACACCATCAGCGTCTCCTGCTTATTGCCAACCGGCAGGGCAACATTGCGGGTCACAACCTTCTGGTTGTCGTTCTTCTCAATACCGATACCGGCAATGGTCATCTTGATGCGGTACCAGCCGAACGCACGCCACAGAATGGACTGCTCCACGGCGAGTGCCTGAATACGCTCAACCATCACGTTCTGAGTGTGCGTGCCGGTGAAACCGTAGCGCAGGGTCACGCCACCCTGACCGCTCGGGGTGATTTTGAAGTTCGCGGCACCGTCAAAACGTGCCCACAACGTACCCAAGTAACCAAGCAGCGGTACGAAGGTGCCGGGTAGCAACGCCATGAAAATCAGGAACGGGCTCTCGCCACCCATGATCGCGGCGAAGACGGCAATGCCAACCATGAGGGCCACGGCGGGCACCAGCCACACCAGGTGCTCCAGCATGATGGAGGCAATCAGACGCACATTCGAGATGCGGAAAATCGGCGGCTGCGAGGGGTCAGCCGCGACCGGCATCGGCATGCGAGCGCCGCGGCGGGATGCGCCGGGCTGCTGGATGCCCTGCTCGGGTGCGGGCTGCGAGTAGCCGCCCTGCTGAGGTGCCATCTGCTGATTAGTGGGCTGGGTGCCGCTCTGTACGGGCGCACCATAGGACGCCTCGTAAGATGCCTCGAACGGCTGATGCAGCTGATCCGCGTCCGGCATGCGCTCCGCCGAAATCTGCATGCTCTCGGGCAGCACGTCGACCGGGCGGCCCGCCGCCTCCGAACGCAACAGGTTGATGCTCGCCATCGCGGTACGGCGCAGAACCTCCGCCTTGCGGGCGGAAACGTACTTGATGTGCAGCGCCTCCGAAGAGCCGTCAGCCACCTCAAAACGAAGCTCCGACACACCCAGCAGGCGCGCCACCAGAGGACGCGAAATGTCCACGCTCTGCACGCTCTCCAGGCGAATCGTGCGGTTCTTCTTGAACAGAAAACCGCTACGGCGGTGAATCGCCAAATCGTCCAGGCTGTAGCGGGTAAACCACCAGTCAATCGAGCCAGCAACCAGAATCAGCACGAGCACGGCGAAGCCTATAAGCTGCGAGTACGTTGCGCTGAAGTAGCTGCTGTTCTCATCAAATGCCTGCGTCAGGCGCGCGCCCCACTCGTTCGGCGGGGTGGTCAAAATATTCAGGATAATGCTCTGGAAGAAACCAAACGCCAACAGAATAATGAACCAGAGGTTCATGATGAACGTGCGAATATCGGCACGCCACCACTTCTGCTCCTGAGAGTTCGGGGCGTTATTATTCGGAACCGGGGTACTCATTAGAGTGCCGCCATTCGCTCATCGGCGCGGCGCACCAGATCCGCACGCAGCTCCTCCGCCACGTTCAGCGGAATACCGAACAGCACCATCGTGCCAGTGGTCGTACCCGCCGTGCGCACCGTCAGGCGGGCAACACCGCACATGCGCTCCAGCGGACCAGAATCCACATCAACATACTGGATGCGCCCGTACGGCATAGAGCTCATCGAACGGAACACGATACCGCGGCGAGCCATCAGATGATTCGACTCCAGCGCGTAGCCGAGCGCACGAGTACGGCGCGGAGTGGTCAGAATCCACCACAGACCCCACAGACCAAACACCGCGACCACCACCAGGCCGACGATGCGTAGCACCTCCGGGCCGCCAAAGAACGCACCCGCACAATACAAAGCCGCACCCGCAAGAATCGGGAACACCAAAGCAGAAATAGTGTGAACAAAACGAACCGTCAGGTAGCCGGAGGCGGCGGGCACCCACTGCGGCTCCGGCACGGGCTGCGAGGTAACCGGCTGGGGGCTTACCGGCTGCGCAGGCTGAGAAGGTGCCTGCTGAGGCGCGTTCGGGTACGCGGCAGCCGGCGGAACCTGCTGACCGTACTGTGCTTGCTGTCCATACTGCGCCTGCTGGTCATGCTGGGTTTGCTGTCCATGCTGGGCACCAGGCTGACCGTAAGCCGCCTGCTGGTACTGCCCATACTGGTTCTGCCCGTACTGACCCTGCTGACCGGGCTGACCGGGCTGACTCTGCCCATACTGACCGTATTGGCCGTTCTGAGCGTCCTGCCCGTACCGACCATTTGGCGAATAACTATTCTGGTTAGGAGCCGACATAGGTTCCTCCCTCTCGCGGCTTTACAGCACCGGAAGAGGAGGCCGCATCCTCATCATCCTCCGGCGGAATACGACAACAATGCTGAGCCCATAGCCCAGCAATCAGCAGGGCAACACTGCCCACACAATTAACAAGGACCTCCCAAAAGACCACCGAAAAACCGCGCACAGACACCATCGCCACATGGTAACCAAGAATCGCAGCGCACCAGCCCGTCAAGAGGGCACCGGTCATGATGGAACCCTGCGCATACGCCACCGCACGCGCCGCAAGAATCGGGCCCATATGCGGCACCTTCTCACGCGTCTGAATACGACGATAACGAGCCACCTGCACACCCAGCCACACGGCACCCGCCGCAACCAGCAGGCACACCGCGCCGAGCATCCACGAAAAATTCATCTCACCAAAACCGGCGCCAATCATCACGGAATTCACCATAAGAGCGGCAGCGGCACCGCACACAGCCGCCACAATAATCGCCCGATAACTCAGGGGCTTCATGGTGTTTCCTTTCGGTAGGTTCCTCTACCTTCCAGAGTGCCACATTTAAGGCTGATCAGGTACCTGCATCTCACGCATATAGCTGATAGCGTCTTCATCCGCCCCAAGCAGCGTGCGGGACAGCTCCGCAACGTTCACGACCTCGCGGCTCAGCGGCGCAGGAACCTCATCCGGCCGCTCCCCCGAAGGCTCCGCACGCCGGGTCACCGTCAAGTGTGCCTGCGGGTCCATCTGCGCCCACGGCACCAGCACGAAAGCACGCTCCTGCGCCCGCGGATGCGGCAAAGTCAGCACCGGATCCTCAGAGATCACGCCGTCATAGTCAATCACGTCAATATCGAGGGTGCGCGGGCCCCAACGCACCAGGCGCTCACGGTGATGCGCCGCCTCCACCGCATTACACAGCTTCAGCAGCTCGTAGGCGCCCAGGTCAGTGGCCACCTCAATGACCGCGTTCACGAAATCCGGCTGACCCACCGGGCCACCCACCGGGGCGGTACGGTACAGCCCGGAGGCGCGCACCAGCTGCACGCCGCCCGCCACCAGGTCGGCGACGGCACGCTCCAGGGTGTCTTCGCTTTCGCCCAGATTCGAGCCCAACGCCAGCACCGCGCGGTGTTTCAGGGTGTTGGGCTTCTGCGTATCGGTTGTCTGGGTGCCAGCCACTAGCGGCCGCCCTCCACGACACGCTCCGCGGCACGCTCACGGAACACGCTCACCGCAACGTTACCGAACGGCAACTCAATCGGCGCCTGCGGCTTCGATACGGTAATCTCCGCCGCCTCCACAAGCTCAAACATCGCAAGGATACCCTCGGCAATGTTCACCGCAAGGGTCTCAATCAGGTCCAGCGAACCGTTCGTCACGTGGCGGTGAATCAGGTCAACCACGAGCGCGTAGTTCGTGGTCTTCGTCAGGTCATCCGTGGCGGCTGCGGCGGAAAAATCACTGTACAGGGTCGCGTCCACGACGAAGGGCTGGCCGTCGCGCTTCTCAAAGTCGAGCACGCCGTGGTAGCCCTTGGCCGTAATGCCGGTGAGGGTGATGCGGTCGCGGTGGGCGTAATCTGCCTGGGTCATTGGGGGGGTCTCCTAGAGGGTATTCGGGTAGTCGGAGGTTGTGGGTAGTGGTTCTAGCTGGCAGAGCCTTAGCTTACGGAGCGCAGCGCGGAGGCGACCGTCACCGCATCCACGCTGGCGGGCACGTCGTGCACGCGCACCGCCCACACGCCGCGCGCCGCCACCAGGGCGGTCACCGCCGCGGAGGCTGCCGCACGGTGCTCAGCCGGGCGCGGCTCCGACAGCGACTGCCACAGTTCGCGTTCCGCCTCGCCCGCATCGGTTGCGGTGAAGCCGCTCGCGTTCAGGCGCTCAGCCAGCGCCATATCCGCCGCCGTGAGGGCGTTCGCGATAAAACGCTTGCGGGAACCAGCAATGAGCAGGCGGTGGCCCAAGCCCTGTAGCTCGTCAAGGGCGGCGAGCAGCTCCCAGTCCTGCATGCCGCCCTTCGCAAAGCCCAGACCCAGGTCAAGAATCAGGTTCTGCGGCAGCACACCGGCGGCAAGGAAACGCTCACGCAGATCGGTCAGCTCCTCCACAACCTCGGTGACCACGCCGCGCGGGTACTCCGCCAGGCTGTCCATGGTCTGGGAGGTGCCGCGGGCGTGCATGAGGATGTACGGCACCTGCAGTTCAGCGGCGGTTTCAATCATTTCATTGCTCACGTTCAGACCGGACACATCGTTGATGATGTGCGCACCGGCGGCAATGGCGGCGCGAGCGGTCTGCGGGTTCATGGTGTCAACGCTGATGGTGGTGCCCATCTGCGCGACTGCCTCGATGACGGGCAGGATGCGGCGCTGCTCCTCCTCCACGCTGATGCGCACGGCACCGGGGCGGGTGGACTCACCGCCAATGTCGATAATGGAGGCGCCCTCGGCAATCATGCGGGCGGCGCGGGCGATGGCGTCGGTGGCGGCGTAGTGCTGGCCGCCGTCGCTGAAGGAGTCGGGGGTGACGTTGAGGATGCCCATCACGAGGGTGCGTTCGGCGGCGAGCGCGTCGCAGGGCAGAGGGGCTACACGGGTGGTGTGTGTGGATTCAGTCATAAATTTATCGTACCGAATCTGTGGTGCTCCCATGTTTGCCGCTGTGATTGGAAGGGGGATTGAGGCGGGGGTTGGGACAGCGACGGGACGATTTTGGGGACACAACATGCAATATTTGCATTACAGATACTTATTTAAGGGTATGCTGGGAGGGCACGCATACCGTGCCTGGCGCGTTCCCGGTCGGTGGCGCGCACCCACACATACATACTCTAGGAAGTGACTCGTTGTGAATATGAAGACTGGAGCTTGGATCCTTTCCCTGGTGGCTCTTGCCGCGCTGGTGACTATTGTGCTTGCTGAAGGTGCTCCCGCCGTGCGCTGGATTGCTTTCGGCACCGCGACCGGTTGCGGTTTCATTGCCGTGGGCTTGATCGCGACTCTTGCCCTGGGCTGGGATAATCCGAGCGAGGCGAAGGGTAGCCTGCAGCGTTAGCGGCGGGGCTCTTCTAGCTTCTGCGGTGCGGCACTACCGGCGCTGCCACAGCCGCGGAAGGTACCGGCTCAGAATACATTCTCAGAGCACTTTGGCGATGCGAAAAAGGGGCGGAGGTTTTCACCTCCGCCCCTTTCAGCGTGTCTATAAGCAGTGAAGATTTTAGCTCCACAAACGGGTTTCTTCCCAACCTCGCGGTATACCCATAGCACGCGAGATATCAACTCCAGGAACGGAAATATTAGGACGTTCCTTCAGAATCTGCGTTAGAGATTCCGTATCCCCGATTCCACCCTGGTCCATCAGATATTTGAGGAGGGTGAGCATGCCGAAGGTTTTACACATCTTATGGTTCTCTTCAGCCTGTGGCACACCAAATAGGTCAACAACCTCACGGATTTCAGGGCTCTCAACTCTTCCACCTCTCAACACACGCGGTAAGCGAGGCTCTGGGTGCAGCTTATTGTAGAACCTACTTTGATGCGCACAAATATTGCGCATTACCCGCAGCGAGTTAATCCAGGTTTCCAGTTGGGGGTCAGTACACCCCAGGGCTTTCGCGATATCTCGCCGAATATTTGGCGGGGAGACCAAATACAGATTCTGCAGAGCCCCTAAATCTAGAACTTCCACCACTACCCACACAGGCAACTTCCCGCCGTATTGCTCACGGTGATGCTTCACGAATTCTTCCTCAGAAGTACGAATAAGTTGTTCGCTTTTTCTCGTGAATCTATTCCAAGCAGTGCGCCTTTTACTACCTTGAAGATCACACCGGGCTTCATCCTCGTATATGAGAGGGTCTACTTCCCCCAGTAAATTCCCTAGGCGGGACCGCAAATACACCTCAAACTGCGAGAAGTACGAAAACGCAATAGACCGAAGATTACGGTCATATTCATACAGGGCCACGATATCTTCAAAGACAGTTCCGGGCATGAAAGTATCCGAGCGCCGCCCACTTCCTGCCGGTCGCCGGAACGAATAGTAGTAACCACTCAGACGGTAGTAACTAACACGCTCAAGGACGTGAACGGCATGTTCCTGAGAACCTACGAGCATACCTCGCTGCCGCAAGATTCCAACCTGCTGTTCATATGTTTTAAATGGCTTTACGATTGAAGACATGCACTATCCATCGCTTGATATCATTTCATCATCGGAACTCTTTAATAATATCAATATAAGGATATTAAGGGTATAACTACACGGCATGTAAGTCATCTCTGTCTTACTAAGGTCATCGTTTAAAAACGATGACCGGCTCCAGACCCCTGATGGGCGGAACCGGCCACGGTTATTTTCGCTCCTGATGAGGAGAGGAACAGTCATATATTCATCAACAACGGTACGTGAAGAGCACTGTACGTAGCGTTAACAAAAAGAAGACCGGTCCTGTACTCCCGAAGGAGTGGTGCCGGTACTAGTGGTACTACTCTACAGCTGATGACGCCCTCTACGCAAGGGCACTCGTCATGCGGCCCAACACATGCGACCGCACAGCGCAGGGGTATAGCGCAAGGGGGCAGGATTCCTTAGAATCCTGCCCCCTGGCGTATAGCTATATGCTCATTGCATGCGCTTAGCGCTGCGAGAAGATCAGGCTCATCGCCTCCGCACGGGTTGCGCCGTTCATCAGCGCACCGCGCACCGCGCTAGTCACGGTCTTCGCGCCCGGCTTACGCACACCGCGCATCGACATGCACATGTGCTCAGCCTCAATCACCACAATCGCGCCGCGCGGGTTCAGATGCTCCTCCAGAGCCTCCACCACCTGCGTAGTCAGACGCTCCTGCACCTGCGGGCGGCGAGCGTACAAATCCACCACGCGGGCGAGCTTGCTCAGACCGGTCACCTTACCGTCCGGGCCCGGAATGTAACCCACATGCGCCACACCGTGGAACGGCACCAGGTGGTGCTCACAGGTCGAGTAGAACGGAATGTCCTTCACCAGCACCATCTCAGAGTGGGCGATGTCGAAGGTCGTACCCAGAATCTCGCCGGCGTCCTGGTGCAGGCCCGAGAAGAACTCCGCGTAGGCGCGCGCCACACGTGCAGGGGTCTGCTGCAGACCGTCACGGTCCGGGTCCTCACCAATCGCGAGCAGAATCTCACGGACGGCAGCCTCAATACGCGGCTGGTCGACGGCGTTCTTAGCCTCGCTCATTCTCTGCTCCATTCTGGTTCGGGTTGCCGTTCTCCGGGCGCTGCGCCGGAGGGGCGGGGTAGTTCGGGTACTGCTGGGTGGGCATTGCGACGGTCGGATCGGCGTCCGGGTCGCTGAGGGGTGCCTGAGGCGGTAGAGGCTGCGTAGGTGCTACCGGAACCTGCTGCGCGGGTGCCGCCGGTGCTACAGGAGCGGTCGGCGCTACGGGAACAGTCGGCGCCTCGGCAGGTGCTTCCTCAGCCTTCTGTGCCTCCTGAGCCAGCTCGCTCGGTGCCTTCACCGGCGGGATGTCGGTACGCTCGCGGGTCGGCTTGGAGTACCAGTGCTCACGCTCGGGGCGCTTACGAACGTCCTTGAAGATTTCGGCAATCTCGTTCTCGAGCAGGGTTTCCTTCTCAAGCAGGGCGAACGCCAGGCGGTCCAGAATATCGCGGTTTTCCAGCAGAATCTGGAACGCCTCATCGTGTGCCTGCTCCAGCAGGGCGCGAATCTCAGCGTCGACCTTTGCCGCGGTCTCGTCGGAGTAGTTGCGTGCCGAAGCGCCGCCGCCACCGAGGAACGGTTCGGTGTCTTCGCCGCCGAGCTTCACGGAACCAATCACGGCGCTCATGCCGTAGTCGGTAACCATCTTGCGGGCGGTGTCGGTTGCCTTCTGAATGTCGTTAGACGCACCGGTGGACGGGTCGTGGAAGACGATTTCCTCAGCCGCACGGCCACCCATCGCGTACGCCATCTGGTCGAGCAGTTCGTGGCGGGTCGTGGAGTACTTGTCGTCCTGCGGCATGACCATGGTGTAACCCAGGGCGCGACCGCGCGGAAGAATCGTAATCTTGGTGACCGGCGCGGAGTTACGCAGTGCCGCCGCGACCAGGGCGTGACCGCCCTCGTGGTATGCGGTGACCTTACGCTCGTGCTCGTTCATGATGCGCGAGGAACGCTGCGGACCAGCCATGACGCGGTCAATCGCCTCGTCGATAGCGCGGTCGTCAATCACGTTGCCGTTATCGCGGGCGGTCAGCAGAGCCGCCTCATTCATGACGTTCGCCAGGTCAGCACCGGTGAAGCCGGGGGTGCGCTTAGCCACCTGTGCCAGGTCAACGGTGTTAGCGATTGGCTTGCCTGCGGCGTGCACGCGCAGGATGTGTTCGCGGCCCTGCATGTCGGGGGCGTCCACACCAATCTGACGGTCAAAACGGCCGGGACGCAGCAGTGCCGGGTCCAGAACGTCGGGTCGGTTCGTTGCCGCAATGACGATGACGTTCGAGTTGCCGTCGAAGCCGTCCATCTCAACCAGCAACTGGTTCAGGGTCTGCTCACGCTCATCATTACCGCCGCCCATGCCGACGCCGCGGCGGCGGCCAACAGCGTCAATCTCGTCGACGAAGACGATGGCGGCGGGGTCGCTCTTCGCTTCCTTGAACAGGTCGCGCACGCGGGAGGCGCCCACACCCACGAACATTTCAACGAAGTCAGAGCCAGAAATCGAGTAGAACGGCACGCCAGCCTCGCCCGCCACAGCCTTGGCGAGCAGGGTCTTACCGGTGCCGGGAGGGCCGTACAGCAGAACGCCCTTGGGGATCTTTGCACCCAGGCGGGTGAACTTTTCGGGTTCAGCCAGGAACTCGCGGACTTCTTCCAGTTCGGCGAGCGCCTCGTCCACGCCGGCGACGTCGCTGAAGCGAACCTCCGGCTTGTCCTTGGTGAACTTCTTCGCGCGGGACTTGGAGAAGCTCATGACGGAGGAGCCGCCTCCGACTCGTCCCATCAGGAACCAGAAGAGCACACCAAAGAGCAGAATCGGCAGCAGCAGGGACACCAGGGAGCCCAGGAAGCTGTGCTCAACCGGCTGGTCCGTGTAGCTTTCCAGCTCGGCGGATTCCATTGCCTTAGCAACTTCGTCGCCGCGGGGCTGCACGTAGTAGAAGCGCACCGACTTACCGTAGTTGTCGTTGCCCTTCTTGTAGTCGTCCTTAAGCTGCAGCTCGACGCGCTGGTCGCCGTCGTAAATCTTTGCGCTCTTGACCTGGTGGTCGTTGAGCAGCTGAAGACCCACGTTGGTGTCCACCTGACGCGAGGGCTGAGTGAAGAAGGAGGCCATGAGGAAAGCCAGCATGATTACGAGAGCTGCACCCGGCCAGAACCAGGGGCCGTTAATCAGCTTCTTCAGGAAGCCCTCCGAGCCTTTCTGCGGAGTATTGGGGTTTTGCGCCAATGCTTTGTCCTTACGTTGCGGCTGTAACCCGTTGGGGTGCGGCATGCCTGCCGGAACACCCAACGGTGCAACCTTAAATGTACCCTACCCCGGCGGGCGGCTAGGTACCGGGCTTCTCTATTTCACCTGCGGGCTAAAGGGTTGTAGCACTCGGCGGGGGTGAAAGTGCATCTTCTTCGCCGGGTATCTGCGGCGGCTGGTACACCGGCGGCGGCCCGTCTTGGCGGATGCGCCTCCCGCCTCCACGTACATCCACCGGCGGGTACAGCAACGCCCCGCTCCCCCACAAGAGTGAGGAGGCGGGGCGTAACTACCTACAGTATGGTTGCTGAGGTGAAGGCTTAGGAGTAAACGTGCGGGTGCAGGGTTGCGACGCAGTCCAGGTTGCGGTACTTCTCAGCGAAGTCCAGGCCGTAACCAACAACGAACTCGGGCTCGATGTCCCAGCCGACGTACTTGACCTCAACGTCAGCCTTGACGACCTTGGGCTTGCGCAGCAGGGTGCAAATCTCAACGGAAGCTGCACCGCGAGAAATCAGGTTCTGCTGCAGCCATGCCAGGGTCAGGCCGGAGTCAATGATGTCTTCAACGATCAGGACGTTGCGGCCCACCAGGTCGGTGTCCAGGTCCTTGAGGATACGCACAACGCCGGAGGACTTGGTGCCGGAACCGTAAGAAGAAACAGCCATCCAGTCCATGGTGTAGTGGCCCTTGAGAGCGCGGGAAAGGTCAGCCATGATCATGATGGCGCCCTTGAGAACACCCACCAACAGCACGTCCTTACCGGCGTAGTCTTCGTCGATGCGCGCCGCCAGTTCGGCGACCTTCGCATTAATCTCTTCCTTGCTGAAGAGAACGTTCTTAATATCGTCCTGCACGTCGATAGCCTGCACGATGTATTCCTTCGTATCTTTAGACGCTCTGCGCCTCCGCCGGGGCCCCGGGTGCGGGGTTTCATGCCTTCCCACAGCGGACAATGTGGATGGTGTTCGCCTTAAGTATGGCTTAAAACGGCGCCGCGGCGCACCTCACCACGCAGATAGTGTGTGCTGAGGGCGCTCCACGGGCACCTAGCTGGGCACCTAGTTAGGGTCGAGTTGGCACTAATACGAGCACGTCCAGGCGTTCACCGGTTGCCGGATGCACAATTTTGCGGCGGCGGTACGCGCTCACGTGACCGGGCATCTGAACGGGCCCAGCTACCGCGTATTCGGCGGTGAAAGAGTCCAGCGCCTGCAGTCGCTCAAAGCCGGGGTTCTCTCCCCCGGCAGCCTTGCAGGCGGCCGCAAGCACACGCAATCGAAGCGCCGGATGCAGCGCCGCCACCTGCGCACGGTCCAGTAGCACGGCGTCCTCGCGTTCGATGCCGCGCACGGCGGTTCCGCCGGGTAGGAGCGCCTGCTCGTAGGCTACCTGTGCCTGCTCATCGAGGTATTCGGCGTCGGGGCCAGCTACGGAGGCGGTGCGCGCCAGGGAGCGGGCGACGTCCCCGCCGAGGTGCTCCTCCAGGTAGGGCAGCACGCTGTGGCGGATGCGGGCACGCATGAGGGACTGGTCGGCGTTGGTCGGGTCAATCCAGGGGATGAGGGTTTCGGCCTCGCAGATATCGAGCATGTCGGTGCGGCGCAGACCGAGGAAAGGGCGCAGGTAGGTGACGCCCTCTTCGACGCGCACCGGCGGCATACCGGCAAGGGAGCGTGTGCCGGAGCCGCGGCTCAGGCCGAGCAGCACGGTTTCTGCCTGGTCGTCGAGGGTGTGGCCGAGCAGCACGGCGCGGGCGCCGGTCGCCTCGACGGCTTTGGTGAAGGCGCTGTAGCGGGCGGTGCGTGCCGCCATTTCGGGGCCCATGTTCCCGACAGGAACCTGCACTTTTTCGGTAATGACGGGGTGAAGCCCCAGGTCGGTGAGGGTCTGCGCGGTCTGCGCGGCAACCGCGGCGGAGTTTTCTTGTAGGTCGTGGTCGACGATGATGGCGCCTACGCGTACGTCGCTGCGGCGGGCGAAGTGCGCGGCAATTGCTGCCAGCGCGAGGGAGTCGGGGCCGCCGCTGCAGGCGACCAGGAGCAGGGGCAGGTCGGCGGCGTCCGCGGTGGAGGCGGTGCGGGAGCGTCCGGTGGCTTTGATGCTTCCGGCACCGAGGAGCTTTTCGAGGGAGGCGGCGAGGTGGCGGCGGGCAGTGCCGACGGCGGGGTGCAGGCGTCCTGCGCGTCCATTCTGCATGGTGGTTCCTTTATATAGGCGTGCGGGAGGGGTTAGGTGAGGGGGTTGGTGATAGCCAGCTCGATACCGAGCTCTTGGGCGACTTTGAGGACCGCACCAATTGACGGGCCGGGTAGCCCACGCTCAATATCGCGGATTGTTTTATCGCTGAGCCCGACCATCCACGCCAACTCCATTTGGGTGATTTTTTCGTACTTGCGGACGGCGCGAACCTGCGCACCAAATTCTTGCGCGAACCTCGTTGCGTCGAATGCCATGGGGTTTCCTCCTCACCGCTACAGAACCTCAATTTATACGAACTATTCTTCGCAATATGCCCATAATAGCACCTCGAGAAGCTCTCTGAGGCTATTTTCCGAAGAATAGTTCGGTTACGCACCCTTCCACGGAACCTCCGAACACAATCAAGGAGCACAACAAAAGGGGGCGTGCCCACCGCCTCCAGCACGCGCGAAAACTCGCACAAACCGGACGCGGGGAACACGCCCCCAGCAAGCCCTCCGCTCACCTGCCACTAGGACAGCAACTGCAGACGAGCCACAATGGGCGCCAGCTCCTCGTGGTAATCAAGAACCATGAGAGGGGTGAAAATAGTGGGGTACGAAGCGTAATAGAAATCCGGTGTTTCATTGAAATCCCCCGGCGTGTACCCGTTAGTGAAGAAGTTAGTGTTATACGCCCGGATATCTTCCCCCTTCGCCAGCGCATGCTGGTACGCCCAGCTCATTGCTCGATGCAACTCACTACCTTCCTTAATGGGGGCAGCACCCTTCTCAGCACGCACAGCATTCGCCGCATCCAGGGATTCCAGAGTCACCTTAGGGCTACCCGCGGCACGATAGAGGAAGGTAAAATAGGCGCCACGGCTCGCCGGAGTGTCGTAGTGGAAGGAACCATCAGACCAACCAGCACTCAAACCCACGCGGGTCGCCCAAATAGCAACCTTATAACGCGCGTCGCCCGGAGTCAGATCGGTGTACGGGGACTTCTCCGGCAGGTTCTTCACCTCGGGTGAACCAGCCAGATGGTACAGGTACTCCAGCAAGCGACCACGCGAAATGGTCATGACCCCGTTCGGCAACTTATCTTCACTGATTCGGGCCAGCCCAACAACCTGCTTCTTCGTAATCAGGCCGGTACACTCCGCCCAGTGCAAATTGGTCATCATGTTCGCGCCGTAATAGAAGTGCATGCCAAAACAATCAACATCAAATTCCAGCTCTTCAATAGGCTGTGCAGATTTCGGCTGAATGTATGCCGCCTGGGCTACGCCCTGACCCATGCACCCCATAGCCAGCGCCAACAGTGCCGCCGCGCCGCGGGTCGAAAGGTTTTTCTTCATTTTCTATCCTCGGTGAAAGGTGTGAGAGTAGAAGAAGAGTGAATCCCTTTGAAAATACTCTGAATCTGCACCTCGCGCAATCAACTACACCCAGCGTACAAGCAGATGCGGCGAAAGACACAACAAAGGCGAAAGATGCAGCAAAAGGGGGCGTGCCCACCGCCTCCAGAACGCACGAAAAATCGCACGAACCAAACGCAGGGAACACGCCCCCCTGATAAAAACCGGGTGCACCTAACGGTGCGGCAGCTTAGTGACCCTCAGCTGCGAAACGGTCGATAGCCTCCTGGACCATCTTCTCAGCAGCAGCCAGGTCTTCCCAGCCCTCGCCCTTAACCCACTTGCCGGGCTCCAGGTCCTTGTAACGCTCGAAGAAGTGCTGAATCTCAGCCTTCAGCTGCTCCGGAACATCAGCCAGGGACTTGATGTGGTCGTAACGCTTGTCGGTGGGAACGCACAGAACCTTAGCGTCGCCGCCAGCCTCGTCGGTCATGTTGAACACTGCGACCGGGCGGGACTCAACCAGCACGCCGGGAACAACGTCAACGTCCAGGATCAGCATTGCGTCCAGCGGGTCGCCGTCCTCACCGAGGGTGTTCTCGAAGTAGCCGTAAGCGGTGGGGTACTGCATGGAGGTGAACAGCACACGGTCCAGGCGCAGGCGGCCGGTCTCGTGGTCCACTTCGTACTTCACGCGGGAGCCGCGGGGAATTTCAATAGTGACGTCGAGTTCCATCGGAACCTTCTTTCTCGTGAGTTAGAGTCACTTTCGCGGCGACTTCGGCGCGCAAGGTGCGAAAGTTAGGTGTTGAACTCACCCATTGTAACCCGTTCACGCACACCGAAACCGCGTATTCGGCGCCAAAACCACCGTTATTTACCACGCTCACACCACTGTTAACGTTCCGCCTAGTCCCGCGCCCGCCAGCACACCCCGCCGCCATGCCGGGCAGGTCAGATAGGGTTCGTGATGGACATCAGGAGCACGGCATGAGCATCCCAGCACCGGCGCGTAAATTCGATAGGCACCCCATCCTCCCGCTATGCTCAAAAGATGCCTTCCAACAAGCACAACACCCAGACCACCACCCTCACCCGCCGCGCCGCCCTCACCCTCGGCGGCATGTTCCTCCTCACCGCCTGCGGATCCGCCGCAACCGAGCAGAAACGCCCCGAAGGTTCCGCAAGCCCCACCGGCAGCGCAACCGGCAGCCCCACCGGCACCGCCGAGGCGACCGCCTCCGCAACCCCGAGCGCCACCCCGACCCTCGCACCCGCACTGCCCGAAGCGGAGCAGAAGCAACTACGTGCCGCCCTCACCGCGCTCTTCGCGGACGGCACCTACCCGCAGTACAGTCTGCTCGTCACCGGCATGGACGGCAACCTGCCCAGCATCAAGGCAACCACCGCACCCGCCGACCTCTACGCCGCCAACGCCGACACCGCACGCGTACCCGCCTCCACTTTTAAGGTGCTGACCCTGTTCGCACTCAACCACTACGCGAACCTGCAGGCGCGCCTGCGCACACGCGTCACCCGCGACTCCGCCGGACTGTACCTCATGGCAGGCGGCGACACCCTGCTCGGTGCGGGCGCCTCCAACCCGAAGCAGATCGTCGGACACGCAGGCCTGACCACCCTCGCCGAGCTGACCGTGAAGGCGCTTCTTCAGGGCGAGAAGCCAACCGCGGCGCTACCCGTCTACCTTGACGGCACCTTCTTCAGCGGCCCCGGCGTGAACCCCGGCTGGGATGACGCCGACGTGGCGTCCGGCCAAATCACGCCCATTCACCCCATTGCGCTCGAATCGCACACGGTGCCGGGCAAGTCCACCGCAAGCAACCCGGTACGCCCCGACGATGCGGCGGTTGCCGCCCAGCAGGCGTTCGTGGATGCGCTCAACACCACCGGCAAGGAGTCCGGCATGAGCTTCACCCTCGCGGAGCGCCGCACCGCCCCCGCGGAAGCGGTTGAAATCGCCGCGGTCGAGTCTGCAACCTTGCTGGAGCAGGCACAACAAATGATGCTCAAATCCGATAACGCCCTCGCCGAGGTGCTCGGCCGTTGCGCCGCCATTGCCGCAGGTAAGGAAGGTAGCGGCGAAGCGGCACAGCAGACCGTGCGCCAGGCACTCGTGGATGCCGGCGTAAACATTGAAAACCTGGTTCAGGCGGACGTGTGCGGCATGTCCTTGACGGACCGCGTGACCGCCCGAACCCTCGTGCAGGTTGTGGCTCTGCTGAATGCTGATGAGCATGCGGAACAGCTGATGAGCACGTTCCCGATCGCGGGCGTGAGCGGCACCCTGTCCGGTCGTTTTGGTGCGGCGAACGCCGTGCACGCACGCACTTTTGTGCAGGCGAAGACCGGCACCTTGTACACGGTGTCTTCGCTGTGCGGTGTGGCGACCCGACCCGACGGCACCCGCCTGATTTTCGCGATTATTCTGAACGATCTGGGCGGTGCGGATGCGCTGCCCGCCGCGAAGGAACGCGTGGACGCGGCGGCGGCGGCGATTGCGAACCGTTCGACTGCGCCGAGTGCTTCTGCCAGCCCCTCTGCGGTAGCGGCGAGCGCTTCGGCGGCGCCCGCGGCGGCAGTTTCTACCGCGGCCGCGGCGAGTGCAGTCTCCTAGTGTGTTCACCCGGATAGCCCCGAAAGCTCCCTAAATCATCCCGTGTAGGTTGATTTTCTGTAGTGTTTCACGTGAAACCTGAAAATCAACCTCTCGGGTGAGGGCAGCGGCAGGTGCCAATAGGCTCCTCAACCGGGACACATGCCCACTTACCCGGCAGGGTTTCACACCCGCCTTGTTTCTCTCTCCTCCAGCAGAAAAGTCACCATGGACCTTACCTTCACCCTCGCTGATCTGACCGCAACCTCCGCCTGCGAGATGCGGCTCTACACCGAGCTTCGGGAGCGTGCGCAGAAGCAGTCTGCCCACCCGACCCACGAGAAGTTGGAGCGCGCCCGCGAAGCGTACCGCGAGTGCCTGCGGGTGCTAACCGAGGGCGGAATGGTCGGCAGTGCAGTAGTCGGCAGTGGAGTAGTTAGCAGTGAGCATGCGGGCGGCACAGCGCACCCGGTGCCCCTGGTGGCGATCTCCGCGGCGGGGCTGACCTACACGGTGGAGCTCGACCGCCTCGACTGCCCGGCTACGGACAGCACCGCCGAGAGCAATACCGCCCGAATCGTCTGCACCCCGCACCTGGGTGAGGCGGCGCATCGGGCACTATTGCGCGGTGCCCTGGTGGGGCATCTGCTGACCGCCGGTGCCACTGAGAGCGCCACCGAAAGTGCCAAGAATGCGGTGCGCCTCGATCTCTGCCTGGAGCACGGCGCGGAACCCGAATCGGAGCATACTGAGCACTCCTCCCCCGCTGGTCAACCTCACCGGGTTGATTCGGCACGTATTCTGCCGCTGATTCGCCTGCAGGAGCAGCGCCTCCTGCTGCTCACCGAGGCGCTGAACGAGGGCGTAGAACCGGCGGAACTTGCCGAGCGCATCCCGTATTTTCTGACCTGCGACGAGTGCCCGGCGTGTCTGAACGCGGCGGCATCTCTTGCCCTCGCGACCGACGCCCCGGAGCTCGTCACCGAAGACACTGCCGAAGATACCGCCGAAGACCCCGCAACTGAGGAGCACCCGGTCATGTACAGGGTGCCCGCCGCGGTGGAGAACGACAGCGAACAGTACCGCCTGCAGTGCCTGCTAGATGCCCAGCTCGCATCCCTGGAGGAGCACGCGGCGGAGCACGGCTGGGGTACCGGTGAGCTTGAGGCGGCGATGTTGCTGTCCATGACGAATTATCACCGCCGCGAGCGTGCCCCGTTCTGGCGTGAGCACATTCGCCGTCTGGAGGACGGCCCGACGGCGTGGGTGGCGAGCCGCGATTATGCGTACCTTGATCGGGTGCAGGTGCTTTCGGTGGAGCATGCGCATGCTCTTCTGAATACCCCCGCAGACCTGGAGGCGCTTGCCGCCGCCATGAAGGAGCCCGCCGAGGTCGAAGATGCCCCCGGCTGGTATCGTGTGCGCGGCGCGCAGGTGCGCCTGTTGCGTGCGCGAATTGAGGCTGACCCGAGCCTGGTGATTGCGCCCTCTGACCGTGCGGTTTTTTGTGCGTATGAGGCGGGGTTGAGCCCGCAGATTGCGCTGGACCGTATGGAGTCGCAGGTGAATTATTTCCGTGCGTCGAATCCGGGTGAGCGTGTGCCCGCTGAGTTGGCGGCGACGGGTTTCTTTGGCATGCGTGTGCTGGCGGTGGCGCAGGGCGGTTTCCGTGCCGGATCTGAGGGTTCTGCGGATCCCGAAGAGGCTGCCCCAGAGTCCGGCAAGTCGACCGGCGAGTCGGCTGGCGCAGAGTCGGCTGGCGAGTTCTTGGAGGTGCTTCTGCAGGAGCGCATCCGCGTGAAGGATGAGCCGCACCGTGCCCTGCCTTCGGGTATTGGTCCTGGCGATCCGGTGTCTACGGCGACGATTGAGGCGGCTCTGCAGGCTGATGTGCACGGGCTGCTGTTCAACGGCACCCTCATGCCGAGCGACCCCGTGCTTAATGGCCCCGTGCCCGGCGAGGATTCCAAGCCCTCCAATACCCCCTCCTCCCCCAGCACCCTGCCGAGCGTGCTCGATGCGGCGGCTTCCCTGACGGGGGTGGAGAGCGCCTCCGCGGATTTGCTGTTCCGCCGCGCGCCGCGCCTGAAGAAGGGCGCCTCAAACGCCAAAAATGCAGAAAATCTACCCCGTGAGGTTGATTTTTCCGGCTCTGACCTGCCCACGATGGATGCCGTGCACGCGGCGGTTCGCGCTCTCGACCATTCCTATGTGGCGGTTCAGGGCCCTCCGGGTGCGGGTAAGACCTTCCTCGCCTCGCATGTGATTGCGCGTCTGGTGGCTGAGGGTGCGAAGGTGGGTGTGGTGGCTCAGTCGCATGCGGTGATTGAGAATCTTATGTTGGCGTGCTGTGCCCGTGATGGTTTTGATGTTTCGCGTGCGGTGCGTCTGCGCGGCAAGTCGGTGATTCCGGACGCCCCGTGGTCTGAGGTGTCTGATTCTGAGCTGGTGGAGCTGATTTCTGGTGCGGGCGGCCTGCTGTTTGGCGGCACGGTGTGGGATTACGTGAGTGAGCGTCGCGTGCCTGCCGGGTCGCTGGATGTTCTGGTGGTTGATGAGGCGGGCCAGTTCTCTCTGACAAATACGGTGGCGGCGGCTCGTGCGGCGCGTTCGGTGCTGCTGTTGGGCGATCCGCAGCAGTTGCCGCAGGTCTCGACGGGTGTGCACCCGTACCCGGTGGATGTTTCGGCGTTGGGCTGGTTGTCTGACGGGGCGGCGGCGCTGGATCCTCGTTTTGGCTATTTCTTGGGCGAGTCGTGGCGTATGGATTCGGCGTTGTGCGAGCGGGTTTCGTGGCTGTCCTATGATGGCGCGTTGGCGAGCGCGGCGGCTACGGCTGGTCGCGCCCTGCAGGGTGTTGCGCCGGGTGTGGTGTCGTATCCGGTGGAGCATGCGGGTTGTTCGGTGCGTTCTGTGCAGGAGGCGCAGGCGGTGGTGGATTGCGTGCGCGAGTTGTTGGGTCGTGAGTGGGTTCCGGCGGCTGATGCTGAGCCGCGCCCGTTGACGGCGGAGGATTGCATTGTGGTGGCGGCGTATAACGCGCAGGTTGATTGTGTGCGTGAGGCGCTGATTGCTGCTGGTTTGGCGGATTCTTCGGGTGCTGGCGTGCGTGTGGGCACGGTGGATAAGTTCCAGGGTCAGGAGGCTGCGGTGGTGCTGGTGTCGTTGGCGTCGTCGCGGGTTGATTCTGGGCGCGGTGCCGGGTTTGTGCTGTCGCCGAATCGTTTGAATGTGGCGGTGTCGCGCGGTCAGTGGCAGGCGGTGTTGGTGCATTCGCCGTGGGTGGCGCGTTCGGTGCCGCAGGATGTTGAGGAGGTGCTGGCTCTATCGGGCTTCGCGGGCCTGGTGGAGTAGCACCCCTAGTGCGGCCCTTATTCTGCGCTCTTCTACGCTCCCCTGCCCGCTGCGTTGCGAGACTGACTGTAACAGAGTCTGGCGGTGTGGATTGGCGGAGCCTGGTTGCGGGTGTCTTTGGTGCGCCCGGAATCGGGTTTAACTGAGGTTCAGCCGAGGTTTAGTTGGGTGGAAGCACCAAGAATGAATTATATTCAAACTAACCCTAATGTCAATACTCAAAATGAGAAAAGTTTTTCAACTAGCGTTCATGTATATGATTCACATCTCTTATAGAATCTAAAGTATCGCGCGACACACTTCTTGTGCGGGGGCTCCCGATGAGCCGCCCCGTGCATCCTCAACCACCCCGTGATGGCCGGCGGGTCCGTCATGACCGGCGGACACAGGCGAAAACAAGCGAAAACAGACAGGCGCAGCCGACTGTCGGGGTATTCACTCATACAATTGCGCGCTACGAATTGCGCACAATAAACTACGCACGACGGATTGCACGCCGCGCGACACCATAAACCCCATCGTGGAGGTCCCCCATGAGTGTCAACACCGAGCTACTCAAGAATAGAGATTTTCGAAATACTCTCTTTGCCATTGGAGCCAACCAGCTCTCAGACTCGATGAGCTATATCACCACACCCATCATTATTTTGGCGCTGACCGGCTCCCCCGAGGCCGCGAGCATCACCCTCTTTGTCGCGGGTGTTCTCGCTACCTGCGCCGGGGCGATATCTGGAACGTGGGTTGACCGAATCGGTCCCTCAAAGTGCCTGGCACTGTCCTGCATTGGCCAGGCGCTGTCCTGGGTCGCGATTCTTCTCTACCTCGTTTTCAATGTCACCAATATTTACGTTTTGGTGATCACGATTTCTCTCGCCGCCATCATTTCCACCTTCGACTACCCGAGCGAGCAGTCCATCATCACCCGCGTAGTCCCCAAGGAACACCTGGGGTACGCCTCCGGCATGGGTGAGACGCGCGAATCCACCGCCAACCTGCTGGGCGGCCCGGTCGCCGGCATCATTATCGGCTTCTCGACCGTGCTCATGACCGCAGTTCACGCGGTCGTCAACCTGCTGGCGTTCATCGTCGCACCCAAAACCTACGGTGCTAGTCGGCAGCCCACGGAAGAGGAAGAGGGCGAGAAAACCAGCTTCTGGCAGGACTCAAAAGCCGGTTTCGAGTACATCCTGAAGAACAAGGTACTGGTGTCCATCGCGTTCGTTTCAACGCTTGCAAACTTTGGAACGGTCGGCATTCCGCTCACCTTCATCTACTACTACACCTTGGAGGGCGCACACCCGCTCTTCATCGGCATCTTTGCGAGCGCCTTCGGCGTGGGCGTGCTGCTCGGTTCGTTCCTGGTCGGCCCGCTGACCGAGAAGTTTGCGCTCGGCCCGCTCGGTATCACCTCCCTGGCCATCATGTCGGCCTGCTACCTGTTGCTGCCGGTGGTTCATTCGATGCTGTGGACGGTGTGCCTGCTGATTGTGCTGGCGGGTATTGTGCTCCCCTCCTTCAATTCGAGCATCATTGCGTACATTAACGCATCCACCCCGGAGCACATGATCGGTCGCGTGCATTCGGTGCAGGGCATCCCGAACATGGCACTGACCCCGCTGGCTGTTCTGCTGGCAGGCTTCCTCATTGTTGATTGGGGTATTACGTACACGGCGCTGTTCTACGCGGTGTTCATTTTCCTGTCGCTGGTGGTGATGGTATTCCAGAAGCCGCTGCGTCAGCTGCCGCATATCTCGCAGGTAACGAACGCACAGTAGTTCCGCGGTAGCCCCGTCTATCAACTCCACTCAACGCCCCCGAAAGCGAATAATTCAACGTGCACTTGCATGAAAATTATTTTCCTTTCGGGGGTGTTCTACGTCCTTTCGAGGATTTCTGCACACAGTGCATTCTCACGATAATTCCCCTTATCAATGCGCATTTTTAGGGGTTTAAATGTTGCCGGTATTACGGCGAACCTTACGCCGCTTGTTGAAGGTTTTACGGCATAATAGGAAGGTGTTCGTTCTAACCTTTATTCAACGTTCCGCACAGCACTCACTCACTGCACTGTCGGACGAACTCGCAAAGCTCAACCCGCGTGTTGCCTTCGCCCAGACATACCCTGATGAAATTCAGGGCGCCTTCGACCGCGCCAGCGACGCACTCCACGCGGCGCTCATTGCCGCGCGCGATAACGGCTTCTGGGTCGGCATCGGAATCGGCGAGCTCAACATCCCCCGATTCGCAGGCGCACTCGGCGCCGTCAGCACCACCGACTGCACCGGCGACGCCCTCGAATTCTCACGCCTCGCCGTCGAAGAAGCACAAGGAGGCGCACCCGTACGCTGCATCAGCGTCAGCGCCGACAACCGCCACCTCGCCGACCTCGCCGCAGGCTCCGCACGCCTGCTCTACCGCGTATGCGCCGACCGCACCGACGCCGAATGGCGCGTAGTAAACCTGCTCGTACCCGGCGTACGCGGCCAGCAGAAGGCCGCCGCAACCGCGCTCGGCATCACCACCCAGGCGGTCAGCCGCACCCTCGTCCGCTCCCTCTGGCATGAGGAGCAGGCGGCACGCGGTGCCCTCATCGAGCTGCTGACCCGTATTGACCGTTCGCGCCGCCGCGCCACCTAACCGCCGCCGCGCATCCCTCATTCTTTCGCGCCTGCCAGCCTTTCGTACCTGCCAGCGCGGAACCGAACACCTGATCCCGCCCGTGATGGTCACCCCCTGCCAGGGGTGAACCGTCCGGGCGGGACGCTCTTTAAGCCCGCGCTGAATACCCTGCAACTCGGCGGGCAAAACCAGAGAAAAGGTAAACTTATCTTTATGCCTCTTTCAGAACTTTCCGTCAGCACCCAGAACTATCTCAAGGAAATCTGGAGCCTCGAAGAATGGACCAAAACCCCTGCCACCGCATCCGCCCTGGCAGAACGCATGGGCCTGCGCATTTCTTCGGTATCTGACGGCCTCAAGCGCCTCGCCGCCGCCGACCTGATTGAGCATCAGCCCTACGGCGCTATTGAGCTCACTGAAACCGGCCGCTCCTACGCGCTGGCGATGATTCGCCGCCACCGCCTCATTGAGACGTTCCTCGTGGAGACCCTCGGCTACACCTGGGACCGTGTGCACGACGAGGCGGAGGTTCTGGAGCACGCGGTATCCGACTTCATGGTGGACCGCATCGACACCCTGCTGGGGCACCCGACCCGCGACCCGCACGGCGACCCGATCCCGGACTCTTCGGGGCATATTAGTTTTCCGCAGACCGTGCCGCTGAGCCAGTGCGAACCCGGCGAAACAGTCGTGCTCGAACGCATTAACGATGACGACCCGCGCCTGCTGCGTTACCTGCAGGGCCACGGTTTTGTGCCCGGCGTGCGCCTGCACATTGAGGAGGGCGCGCCCTTCTCGGAGGCGGTAAACGTGAGCGTGGTTGGTGCCGGTTCCGGTAACCTGCACGAGACGGATGCGGCCGGTGCGGTAAAGCCCGGCGGTACCATTATTCCGTTGGGTGCGGAGGCGACCGCCTTCCTGTTCGTCTCTCGCACGGTGCGCTAGATACAGGGCGGTAGAGGCGGACTTCTAGCCCGGAAATCCGGGCGGGTACGCGCCCCTAACCTTCAGAAGATAGCAATAGGCGGAAAGCCCCACGGTGGGACTTTCCGCCTATTGCTGTATGTGGTGAGCGTACTCAGTGGGCTTTCCTAGGAAGCTACTGGCTCAGTTTTCGTTGCATCAGTGCTGAGTCGGCGGGCGCGCATCCTGCCCAGCAGACCGTAGCGCGGGGCGAACACGTACGCCAGGGCGAACAGTATGCCCTGCGTGACGACCACGGCACCACCGGGGGATACGTCCGCGTAGTAGCTGGCGTACAAGCCGGTCAGCGTGCCCACCAGGGAGACTCCCACGCTCACCGCGAGCATCGGCACGAACCGGTCAGTTATCAGGCGCGCGGTGGAGCCGGGGATAACGAGCATCGCCACGACCAGCACCACGCCCACGATCTGCAGCGCCACCACGGAGGTCAGCGCCAGCATAATCAGCAGTAGCGCGCCGAGCAGACGCGGACGCAACCCCACCGCCTGCGCAAAGCCCGGGTCGAAGGCGTACAGCACGAAGTCGCGGCGCTTGACCAGCAGCACGGCGGCAACCACCACCGCGAGGATGGCGACCTGCCAGACGTCCGACCAGGACACACCCAGCACGTTACCGAAGAGGATATGGTTCAGGTCGGTATTCGACGGCGTAACCGAAATCAGCACCAGACCGAACGCGAACATGGTCGTGAACACGATGCCGATCGCGGCGTCCTCGCGCACGCGGCCGCTGCGCCGCACCCCGCCGATGAGCGCCACCGCCACGAGCGCGGCAATGACCGCACCCACCGCGAAGGGTGCACCGAAAATGTAGGCGAGCACCACGCCGGGCAGCACCGCGTGCGAGATCGCGTCGCCCATGAGCGACCAGCCGAGCAGCACGAGCCAGCAGGAGAGCAGGGCGCAGACGGCGGCGGCAATGACGGTGACCACGAATGCGCGGAGCATGAAGGGCAGGGTCAGCGGCTCCACCAGAAAGTTGAGGATGTCCATTTAGTTCTTCCCTTCCGCAGAGCTGTTTGCAGTAGTGCCGGTAGCAGCGACCGGCGCGCCGGCGTCCACCTCCATGCCGAAGGCACGCACCAGGTTCTCGGGGGCGAGCACCTTCTCGGGGGTGTCGTGCATCAGAATTGTGCCGCGCAGCAGTAGCGCCTCGTCGGCAAACTGGCGCAGGCTCGCCAAGTCGTGCGTGGAAACCAGCACGGTCGCGCCCTCGTCACGCAGCTGTTCGATGACCTGAATGAGCATCGCCTCGCTGCGCTTGTCCACGCCGGCGAAAGGCTCATCCAGCAACAGCAGCTGGGCGCCCTGGGCGATAGCGCGTGCCACGAAGGCGCGCTTACGCTGACCGCCCGAGAGCGCCCCAATCTGACGGTCGGCAAGGTCGGTCAGTTCCACGCGGGCGAGCGCCTCATCCACGGCAGCACGGTCTGCGGCACGCAGGCGGCGGGTGATGCCGAGGTTGCGGTAGCGTCCCATGCTGACGACCTCACGCACGGAGATGGGGAAGGTCCAGTCGATTTCTTCGCTCTGCGGCACGTAGCTGACGAGTCCGGCGCGGTGGTGGTGCGCGTTCTTGCCGCGGCTGCCACGGTTACCGCCGACGGGCTGCCCGTCGAGGGTGATGCTTCCGGCGTGCATGGGCACGACCCCCATGATGGCTTTGAAGAGGGTGGATTTGCCGGAGCCGTTCATGCCAATCAGGCCGCAGATACGCCCGGTGTCCAGGGTGAAGGATGCGCCGGTGAGGGCACGGACTGGCCCGTAGTTCACGTGCACATTTTCGCAGCTGAGAAGAGTGCTCATTCCTTGTGTTCTTTCTGGTGGTCACCGTATGCGTGGGGCGGGTGTACTTGCTTGCGTGTTGCTGAGTGGGTATTGCTGAGTAGGTGCCGTGTGGGCGGGTGTTAACGGCTGGGAGGAGTGGAGCCATGAAGGCGACCGCCCCTCCTATCCTATCGGGGGTTTAGGGTTTACCCGGGGTTTTCGATGCCGGGTTTGGCCCGGGTTTCTACCGGGTTTATTCGGGGTTTATGCCGGGTTTAGGAGTTGCCCTTGAGGCCCGCAACGATGGTGCGTGCGTCGTAGCGGATCATGTCCAGGTAGGTGGGCACGGGGCCGTTCGCTTCGGAGAGCGAGTCCACGTAGAGCACGCCGCCGAATCGTGCGCCGGTGGCGTCTGCGACCTGGCGCATCGGGTTGTCAGAGACGGTGGATTCGCAGAACACAGCGGGCACCTGGTTCTCGCGCACGTAATCGATCGCGGAGGAAATCTGCGAGGGGGTCGCCTGCTGTTCGGAGTTGACCGCCCAAATGTACTTTTCCTTCAGGCCCGCGTCTGCCGCCAGGTAGGAGAAGGCGCCTTCGCAGGTGACGAGTGCGCGCTGGTTCTCGGGCAGGGTGGAGATTTCCTTGACGAGCTCGTCACGCACGCCCTGTAGCTGCTTCTTGTAGGCTTCGCCGCGGGTCTTGTAGTCGGCGGCGTGGGCCGGGTCGAGGGCGCTAAATTCGCGAATCATCACGTCCACGTACTTTTGCACGTTGCTGGGGCTCATCCAGGCGTGGGGGTTGGGCTTGCCCGCGTAGGCGTCCTCGGTAATGGAGATGGGCGTGACCCCCTCGGAGACGGTCACGTGCTTAGCGTGGGATTCTTCAACGAACTTCGCGAACCAGGATTCGAGGTTCAGGCCGTTGTCGAGCACCAGGTCGGCGGCGTGTGCCTTCTTCAGGTCGGAGGGGGTGGGCTCGTACTCGTGAATCTCTGCGCCGGGCTTGGTGAGGGATTCGACGTTCAGGTCGTCGCCTGCCACGTTGCGGGCGATGTCTGCGAGCACGGTGAAGGTGGTGAGCACGGTCTTCTTGCCGCTGCTGCTCTTAGCGCCTTCGGTGGTGCTGGAGGTGCTACCGCAGCCGGTGAGCACGAGTAGCAGGGTGAGTGCGAGGGCGGCGCAGAGCGCCTGGACGAGGCGGCGTGCGTTGCTGCCTGCGGGGGTGAAAGCGTTCATGAGGCATCCTTCATTGGAAGTCACGGGTTTGAGTATGTGGTTGATGTATGGGATTTGCCGCGCCGGGACGCTAGGGACACGGTTGTGTCTGCGCAGGCATCATAATGCGCTTTTGCCTGTCGTCCCGGGCGGAATTTAACAATAGTTCGGCTAGCCGAAATTTTCAACTAAGCCACACAGAAAACCCCGAAATATTGGCAGAAACCCAGGGGCAGGCATAGGAACAGCCGCCCAGAGACAGGCACACAGAAGCACCAGCAGATACAGCAAGGAGGCGAGGGACCCCTCCCCCGCCTCCTTACTACACGCGGTTCTACGGCAAGCTATACGCTCGGATTAGTCGGCAATCTCAACCACGACCGGCGTGTGGTCGCTTGCGCCTTCACCGGCGCGTTCCACCTTATCGATCCAGGCACGTTCCACGCGTGCGGCGAGCGCGGGCGAGAACAGCTGAAAGTCAATGCGCATGCCCTCATCCTTGGTGAAGCGGCCCGCCTGGTAGTCCCAGTAGGTGTACTCGCCCGGAGTGTGCGGGCGTACTACGTCCACCATGCCCTCTTCGAGTAGGGCGGCGAAAGCGCGGCGTTCGGGTTCGGAAACGTGGGTCATTTCGTTGCGCAGGAAGTAGTCTATATCCCACACGTCGGCATCCTCGGGGGCGACGTTCCAGTCACCGACCAGGGCAAGCTGCGACTGCGGGTTAGCCGCCAGTTCGTTGTGCACGTTCTGACGCAGCGCCTCCATCCAGCGGAGCTTGTAGTCCATGTGCGGGTCGGTCAGGCCGCGGCCGTTGGGCACGTAGAGGCTCCAGACGCGCACGCCGCCGCAGGTCGCACCAATAGCGCGCGCCTCCAGCGCCTCGGGCTCGCCGGGCTTGCCGAAGTGCGGCTGGTTATCGAAGCCGCGCTGCACGTCTTCGAGGCCAACTCGGGAGGCGATTGCCACGCCATTCCACTGATTCAGGCCGAAGTGCGCAACCTCGTAGCCCATGAATTCGAAGAGGTCGAAGGGGAAGGTTTCGTCCTTGGTTTTGGTTTCTTGCAGGGCGAGCACGTCAACGTCGTGTTCGTCGAGCCAGTCTTCGACGCGGTTCTCGCGGGCGCGGATTGAGTTGATGTTCCAGGTGGCAATCTTCATGCCTTCTAGCTTAGCGGGTGCAGAGCAGGCGCCCTTCATTGCACGGAGGCGATGGCGCGGCGGGCACGGGCGCTCGCAACCTGCCAGAACAGCACAGCACCCGGAACAGAGCACCGCCCGCCTGCGCAACCCATTGGGTCGCACCGGCGGGCGGTGAATATATGCGCTAGTCAGCGCTGAATCTAGTTAGCACTGAATCTAGTCGGTATTACTCCTAGTCAACGGCGGGAGTGCCCACAACCTTCAGGCCCTTATCGCCGTACGCCTTGAGCATGTACAGGGCATCGGAGAAGTACAGGGGGCTGGCGGGGTCCACCACATCTGCCGCGCCGTCACCATCGCGGTCGACTTCGGGGTAGGTGCCGAGCGTGCGGGCTGCCCAGCGGTTTTCGGTCTTGAACTGTTCAGTCTTCTTGACTTCGGCACGCAAGGGGCGGCGAATCTGGCGCAGGTGTGCGGCACCGTCGGGGCTACCTGCGGCGCGGTAGAGGAACGCGGCAAGGGTGTGGCGGGTAGCGTAGTCATCCGGGTGGAAGAGCCCGTCATCCCAGCCGGAGGTGATGCCCGCATCCGCTGCCCAAATGTATGCAACATAGTTGGGGTCGGTGGTTGCCACATCCTTGTAGGGCGAGGTCTTCGGGAGGTCCTTGACGGTCGGCGATCCCGCCATGCGGTAGAGCATTCGCACCAGCTGGCCGCGGGTGACGGTTGCGGTGCTGTGGCGGCGGGTGACGGTGTATTCTTCGCTGTCGAGGTAGCCGTGGCAGACCGCCCACACGCCGGGGGTAGCGTTCATGGTGCCGACAAAGTTGGCGACGCATTCGACGTAGCTGGGGTCGTCCTTGGGCTGGTGAAGTTTGATGAGGCCGTTGGCTGCGGCAGGTTCGGCGGCGTGAGCTACAGCCTGGTGGGAGGCGATGGCGGAGGTGCCTACGGGTACGGCACCGAGGGCGAGTGCGAGGCTGAGGGCAAAGATGCGGCGTGCGCGGGGAGCGGGTGTGAGCGCTCGAGAAATAACCGGAAACATGGGTTGTCCTTATGTAATTGTGGTTGGGAACCGGCCGGAAGGAACCGATTTTTGGGTCGACCGTGGTGTCGCCAAATGGAGCGAATAGGAAAAGGGAGGAAAGCTTTCGTTGAGGAATAGTAAGAAGCGGCAATGAATAGGGGCTGACGTGCGGCGATGCGGTTTTTGTGTGTGCTACGGGTAGCTATTTCGCATGCTGTCGCACGGCTATGGTGGTGCACAGTGAATGGACTGTTTTACACCACCATAGAAAGTTTAAAGTACATATTGATATTTTATTCAATATTTAATTGAGACTTTTATCAACTAAAAATTAAACATTGTTCTAAATGACAAAGCAGCTGCGAATGGTATGTATTCCATTCACAGCTGCTTTGATTTTTAGCTGATATATAGCGGTATAACGCACCCACTAGGGCACACGCACCTCCCCCGCGATTCACAGGAAAGTCCCGAACCGGTTCGGGCGTGTCTAGTAGCGACCGTCAGCCTCTACTAGCCGCGCATCACGTTATAAGCTTCCTTGGTGAGCTGACCGGCGGGCGAGGTGGAGTGGCGCAGTTCCTCAACCTCAATGACCACGTTCGCGCCAATCTCGCCGGTGATGTACACGCGGCGGCCGAGCATATTACCCTCACCGATGCGGTCGTCCTTGGCGGTACCTTCAGTGATGCGCAGGTCGTAAATCTTGTTTTCAATGTAGAAGCCGTACAGGGAGGCGGGCTTCTCCGGCGGGTTGTAGGAGACGGGCGCGACCATGCGGGTACCGCGCGCGTTACGGCTGATGTACCAGTTGGCGGCCTCGTCGGCACCTGCGGCACCGCTGACGGTGCCAGCCCAGCTGGAGCCTTCCGCTTCGCATCCGATGAAGACGTTGTGCGCCCACTCAACGATCCAGCCGTGACCCGCGTTGGAGCGTGCGGTGCAGCCGATGAACATGTTGCGTTCACCCTGCACAATCCAGCCTGCGCCGGCGTGGCGGGTGGCGGGCTCGTAGAGGGCGTACTTATTGCTGGTGCGGTGGTTGCTGTTGCTGGAGCAGTTCTCGAACTTAGCCTGCGCCGCGTACACCTCGATACCGGCGTAGGAGCCGCCGCTGAGGTTCGCTTCGGCAACGTCTACGCCGCGCAGCTTGTTGTCTGCCGCGCCGGAGTTCTGGCCTTCGTTGGGGCGGCGGGGGTGACCGGCGGGCTTGCCGAGCAGCAGGCCCTGGTTGAGGGTGCGGCGGATGGTCACGTCGTCAATTTTCATGCCCTGGTCGTCCAGGCCGAGCACGGCGACGCCGATGGCGGTATCCCAGACTTCCACGCCTGCGATAACGGGCACGATGTCCGGTTCGTTGAGCAGGTCGCCGGTCAGGTGGGTGTGGAAGATGACGCCGGCGACGTTGTTCAGCGGGGCGGTGTGTGCATCGAGCGGGTAGCTGCTGATGGGGGTGTTTGCGGCGTTGGTGCGGATGTGCAGGTTGCGTACGCCCATGCGCATGGGCTTGTTGGCGTTGTAGTTGCCGTAGACGGGGGTGGTGTAGCTGCCGACGTGGAACACGCCGGTGTATTCGGTGTGGCCGTTGGCGGTGGTGGGGATGGCACGGTCGGAGTGCGCGATGACGACGGTTGAGGAGCCGTAGCCGAAGATTTCGACGCGGTGCTTGATGTCGATGAAGGGGTAGGAGACGCGGTAGATGCCGCGGGGTAGTTCTACGGATCCGCCGCCGCGTGCGGCGACAGCGTCAACGGCGCGCTGGATGGCTGCGGTGGAGTCTTTGGCACCGGTGGGGTCTGCGCCGTAGTTGATGGCGTTGATGCTCATGGGCGTATCGGGCATGAGGGGCTCAATTCTTTCGATGGGTACCGCGTTCGGTGCTGAAGGCGGCGTGGTGAGTGAATTGAGTGAATACGGCTGTATGCGGTGAATACGGTGCTACGTGGGTGCAGTGTTGAGTTTGTGTGGTGCGGTGTGTTGGGCGCATTTCTGCGGGTGTTTTGGCGTGTGCGGGTCTGTGCACCGGCAGACCTGCCTTCTGCTCAAGGGTACCGCATTGGGCGTGTGGAGGCGATGACCGGGCGCTGTGATACCCGCTCCCCTGCCCTGTTTTTCTACGGTTTTTCGGCCGTTTTGTGGGCGGGTTAAACGCCGAGGGGCGGGGATTACTCCCCGCCCCTCAGGCGTATGCGTTTTAAGATTTTGTGGTCACGAGCCTCAGCCCGCAGAGCCTAACTCGCGAGGGTTAGCCCATGAACACGCCGTTGCCGCGCTTCTCCAGCTGCTTCGGCGCGAAAGTCGCGTGGCGAATATGATCCACCTCGATGAGCACGTTATCGCCCATAGCGCCAGTCACGTGAACACGGCGGCCGATCATGTTGTTCTCACCAATACGGTCATCCTTCGCAGACGCAGTCGTAATGTGCATATCGCGAATGTTGTTCTCAATGTAGAAACCGTACAGGGAAGCCTTCGCCCAGCTGTAAGGGTTGTGCGAGCGGGCAGCCACAAAACGGCTACCGCGTGCGTTACGGCCAATGTACCAGTTCGCCGCCTCGTCGCCTCGAGCAGCGCCGGTAACAGCATCCTGGAAGCTCGAAGATTCACCCAGGCAGCCAATGAACTGGTTGTTCCCCCACTCCACGAGCCAGCCGTGACCGGCGTTCTCCTGGGCGGTGCAGCCAATGAACATGTTGCGGGTGCCCTGAATGAACCAGCCTGCACCCACGTGGCGGGTCTTCACCTCGTACAAGGCGTTCTTACCCTGGTTGCGCTTGTTGAACCAGCTGGTGGACGCCTCGAACTTGGACTGAGAAGTGTAAATCTCGATGCCCGCGTAGGTGCCGAAGCTCATGTTTGCGTCAGAAACGTCAATCATGGAGAACTTGTTATCTGCCGCGCCGGGGGTGTCACCCTCGCGGGGGCGCAGCGGGTGGCCGACAGGCTTGCCGACCAGCAGGCCCTGGCGCAGGGTCTGGCGGATGCGCAGCTTGTCAATCTTCATGCCCTGGTCGTCCAGGCCCAGGATTGCAACGCCAATGGCGGTGTCCCAGATTTCGATGTTGGACAGGGTGGGCACTGCGTCCGGCTCACCGGGGTTAGCGTCCGCAATGCGGGTGTGGAAGATGACGCCTGCAACGTTGTCGACGGGCTGGGTATGCTTCTCCAGGAAAATCTGGTTGCTCTTAGAATCCAGCGGCAGGTTGTACTTGTTGGTGCGGATGAACAGGTCACGCACGCCCATACGCATGGGCTTGTTCTGGTTGGTGCCACCGCTCATGGGGGTGGTGTAGCTACCGGTGTGGAAAACGCCGGTGCATTCGTAGCTACCGTTCTTGGTGGAGGGAATACCCTTGTCGGTGAAAGCGACGATTCGGGTTGCCTGACCGTGGCCGAAGATCTCGACGCGGTGCTTCATTTCGATGAAGGGGTAGGAGACGCGGTACATGCCGCCGGGAATCTCCACAGAGCCGCCGCCCTGCGCAGCAACATCATCGATAGCCTTCTGGATAGCACTAGTGGAGTCTCGTACGCCGGTGGGGTCAGCGTTGTACTTGGAATCGCATACGTTCACGCTCATGATGGTAGCCATGGAGTGTCCTCTTTCTTGGCGGATACAGACAGCGATTAGCGCATAGATAGAATCTAAGCGCGTCATTAAGCTGAGTGTATCCAGTTGTGTTTGAGTGAATAAATGGTTTTGAGCTTCCTTCCGGTTGAGGGAGTGAGTCTCTTCCGGTGTGGGATGCGGGCGGGGAGTGAATCCGCTGCATCAATGCTCGTGGGCGGTGTGAGGGAGTGAATCTCAACCATTCCCACATGAGTCATAAATTCTTGCATACAGGATGCAAATCTGTCTAACCCATCGACAAAATATTCTAGGGCAAAATTGGGGCTTTTTCACCGCTCAACACCCGATAGTGTTGATTGTCTCGCCGGTCACTTTGATGCAATAGAGTGCACATAACCCACAGAAAACCAACTGACCAGTACAAATACCATATTTTGCACACAAATGCACTAGTCAGAGAGTTTTTCGATGAATGCGCGCTATATCACTTCATAGACAGGTCATCCAGTCCCAAAGAACCCATTAAAACCCCTCATCAGAGGCTTATCTCACAGGCTCAGAGGCCCCCAATAGCACCCGCCGAGCACCCCGGCAGATAGGGTTCAAGCCCCTACTGAACTTCCTTCGCGGAGGCGGCACCCACCACATCCAAGCGCGCATAGCGGCCCGCAAGCCAGGTACAAATCATCAACTGAACCTGATGGAAAATCATGATTGGCAGCATCATCAGACCCAGCGAGCCCGCACCAAAAATAATGATCGCCATCGGCAGGCCAGCCGCCAGCGACTTCTTCGAACCGCAGAACTGAATCGTAATGCGGTCGGCACGGTTGAACCCCAGGCGCTTAGCCAGCTGGTCGGTCAGCCACAGCATGAACACCACAATAATCGCCATGAGCACGACCAGCAGCACAATCTGCCACCACGCCACGCGCGTCCACACACCCTGCACCACCGAGGCAGAGAACGCCGAATACACAATCATCATGACCGAGAACTTATCCAACCACTTGGTGGTCGGCTTCTTGGCGAACTCCCCCACCCAGCGGCGCGTCAGCTGACCGAGCACAAACGGCAGGAACAGCTGAATGGCAATGTCCAGGAAGACCGTTCCAGAGAACTCAATATGGCCCGTGTTCATCAGCATCATGGCGAGCAGCGGGGTCGCCACCACACCCACAATCGAAGAGAGCGAGGCGCTCACAATCGCCGCCGCCACGTTACCGCCGGCAATCGAGGTGAACGCAATCGACGCCTGCACGGTCGAGGGCACAAAGGTCAAGAACAGAATGCCCATGTACAACCCATCACCGAGCACAAGACGTAGCGGTGAAAGCGCCAAACCGACCAGGGGGAACAGCACGAACGTGCAGCTCAGAATCATCAGGTGCAGACGCCAGTGGGTCAGGCCGCGAATAGCCTCCGCGGTGGAGAGGCGAGCGCCGTACAGGTAGAACAGCAGGGCGACCGCGAACTTCGTTCCGGTGCTGAACCAGTCGGCGAAGTCGCCGCGCGCCGGCACAATAATTGCGAGGATAACCGCGCTAATGAGCATGGTCAGCAGCGGGTCAAGTTTGATAGAGCGAAGGGATGAGAGCATGCTGTCCATTCTAGACCTGTGTCTGTGTGAAGGGTCGGGGGTGCCGGGTGCATCTCAGCTGTAGGCGGGGTGTTGAAGGTTATGTGCGGCTGTAGCAACCGACTACGAGCCTGTGAGGAGGCGGTTAACGGCAGAACCCGTCGGGGCGCCTCAGGCACCCCGACGGGTTCGTGAAGGTTATTGAGCTGTGCGGCTCAGGCGGGCGCTTAGAGCGCACCCGGGCGGATACTGGCTACTTCTTATCGCCGTCGAAGCCGTAACCCTGACCGTACGAGCCACCCTCAGAGGAGTTGTTGCCGTACTGGCCGTAGCCATACTGCTCGGGAGCAGGCTGGCCGTTAGAAGACTGGCCGTTAGGCTGGCCATTAGAGGGCTGCTCAGGTGCGGGCTGGCCTGCACCGTTCTGGGTTGCACTGTTCTGGCCTGCGGCAGGCTGACCCGGTGCGGGCATCTGCGGGCCACCGGGAGCGCCCGGTGCCGGCACGCCACCGGCGGCAGCGTACGCATCCCAACGCTGGCCGTGGAAGGCACGAGCCTGCTCGGTGAGCCAGCCAGCGAACAGCGTCGAGTTCGCGTCGAACTCGGGGGCGTTCTCGGGCTTGGGGTACACGTCCACGGTCTCCAGGGTGTGGTCAGCCCACGCGTCCTGGTGCTCGCGCATGAACTCGGTGGACTGAATCGGGTCAGGCCACATGTGCACCGGCTCAGATGCCGGAATCAGGACAGGAACGCGCGGTGCGGCGTCCTTGACCGGGTTCTCAGTCGGGCGCCAGAACAGGCGGCCGGGCTGGGTGCGGTCACGCAGTGCGTGCGCACGCCAGGTGAGAATCGGGTGGCTTGCCAGCAGGTTCACGTACCAGACGGCAAGACCGCGGTCGGTGACCGCACGGTCGGCAAGCTCATCGAAGTTGACCTGCTTGTTCAGGTACTTACCTGCCGCAAGCACCTTGACGGCACCCTCAGCGCCCTCGGGGCAGAAGCGGTAACCGAAGTTATCGGCGGTGTACTCCTGCGAGCGGGACAGCGCACTCGACAGCACCGGAATCTGGTTGAACAGCGTAGTGAAAATCAGACGGAAATAACCGACGTGACCTGCGGCGATGTGGCCCACCTCGTGGCCAATGATGAAGCGCAGAGCCTGCGGGTCACGGGACTTACCGCCGATCTCGAACAGGTCAGAGTACAGGCAGATGTAGCGGCGGAAGCCGTGACCTGCCGCGAAAGCGTTCATGGTGCCGTTACCGAGAACAACGTACGCGTCCGGCACGCGGCGCAGGCCTGCCGCCTCCGCTGCTTCGGCGAGCATCTGGTACGCCTCAGGGAACTGGGTCGGGGTGATGCGCACACCGCGAACACGCTGCTGTGCGTAGTAGATTGCACGAACAATGAAGATGGCAATCGGGCCCAGGATGAGCAGACCAACCGTCTGGAAAATCAGGTCTTCCAGGCTTGCGGAGGTGCTGCCGGAAGGTACTCGAACCGAGCCTTCACCGGTTGAGCTGAAGACGTAACGCATCATCGAGCTGAACAGGTCAGCCAGCGCCATGAACAGCACAATGTAGCCGACCGCGGTGACGGCGTAGGCGGCGACCAGCCACGGAATTTCGGAGGGGTGACGCAGCGCGTGCAGCACCTTCGGCGGCAGCATCGACTGGTAGGCGAAGAGCTTCGGCTGGGGCAGGGGGCTGACCGGCTTCTGGCGCTCGTCTTCGGGGAGCCAGCCGGCGGAGAGGTCCTGCGGGAGGGGCTCACCGGGGGCGTGGAATGCCTGCTGGCCGGGCTGGGCGTTGAACTGCCCGCCGGGCTGCTGGTGGTTTTCAGGGGGTTGAGTCATGTCTCGTCCGCTTCGTATCGAGTGTTATCTGATTCCACTCTATCGTTTTTGGGCACTTACTAGTGAATGTGAATGCGCTTTTTCTCATAGAATGCCCATTCGCGACGCTACAGTACGCCACAGTGCTGGGATGCGCAGTGCCGGGGCGCACAGTGCAGAGACTCTGGGGTGAGCAGCCTTGCGGGCATAAGAAATCCGCCGCAGCACCCATACAGAATGGGCGCCACGGCGGATCACTTTACGCTGAGCCGCCTACACGGCGGGGGGCTTAGAGGCTCTTGACGAGTTCCTCGGTAGCCTCAGCGATAGCCTTCTCCTCGTTGGTGGGGATGACCAGCACCTTAATAGCGGAATCCTCGGTGGAAATCACGCGCGGCTCGGGGGAACGCTTAGCGTTCTCTTCCTCGTTGTACTTGATGCCCAGTGCGCCGAGGCGGTCCAGGACCAGCTTGCGGAAGTCGCCGGAGTTCTCACCGATACCTGCGGTGAAGATCAGTGCCTGCGCGCCGCCAACAACCAGGTTGTAGCCGCCAATGTACTTCATCAGGCGGTAGGAGGTCATGTCCAGTGCGAGCTGTGCACGCTCGTCACCGGACTGTGCAGCCTCAACGACCTTACGCATGTCGTTGGAGCCAGCCAGTGCGAGCAGGCCGGACTCCTTGTTCAGAATGGTGTCCAGGCGGGCACCGTCGATGCCCTCACGAACCAGAATAGTGGTCAGTGCCGAGGGGTCGATGTCGCCGGAGCGGGTACCCATGATCAGGCCAGCCAGCGGGGTGTAGCCCATGGAGGTGTCGACGGACTTGCCGCCCTTCACAGCGGTCACGGACGCGCCGTTACCGAGGTGAGCAACGATGCCGTTGAACTCGTCGCGTGCAATGCCGAGCATGTCAGCTGCAACGTGGGAGACGTACTCGTGGCTGGTGCCGTGGAAGCCGTAGCGGCGGATGCTGTACTTGTCAGCCAGGTCGTAGGGGATTGCGTAGCGCCATGCTTCTTCGGGCATGGTGGAGTGGAACGCGGTGTCGAAGATAGCAACCTGCGGCAGGGAGGGCCACTTGTGCATTGCTGCGCGCATGCCCTGAGCGTGTGCGGGGTTGTGCAGCGGTGCCAGCGGGGAGAGGTCGTCGATCTGCTGGACAACTTCCTCGGTGAGCAGGGCGGGGTGGGTGAACTTCTCTGCACCCTGCACCACGCGGTGGCCGACTGCCTGCAGCTCACGGCCTGCCAGGACGGGCTCGAGCTTCTCGGACATGATGTCGAATGCGACTTCGTGGTTGGGCACGTCGGTGCCGATGTTTTCGACGAGGCCGGAGGTCAGCATCTGCTCTGCCTCGGGCAGGGAGGTGTCACGCACCTGGTACTTCAGGGAGGAAGAACCAGCGTTCACAACGAGAATAAGCATGAAAGTATCTTCTTTCGTAGTTTTCTTTTCGTTCCATTCTCGCACTTTTCGAGCCTGCGTGCGAGACGGCCCCGACCGTGTTTTTAACGGGGGGTTTTTATCGCGGGCGGTATCAGGGCATTATCGGGGGCAGGAGGGGCGGGTGTGCACAGTGTGGCGCCGTACTCGTTCAGAAGTGCCACCGACGAATCGGTCCAGGCTATAGGTTTGGCCCTATAGATTCGCATTTCGTCCTCGATAGTTCTTGGAGAAAAACGTAGTACTTGGGTCAGCTCACGCATCTAAATTCACCACTTCTTTGAAACAATCAAGGTTAGAGCGCGAGTGAAGGACAATCACAACCTGCTTGTCACTGCCCTCGATAGCGCACGCCATCGATTCGAGCTCAGCGCGCTCCTCTGACGGAGTGAGACCCTTCAAGGTCTCATCAAGCAACACAAGCCGGGTAGCGCCTTCACGTAATACGGAACGCGCAAGCATGAGCCCGCTCGAATTCGATGCTTCAGATGCGAACGGATCGATATCTGGTACGATTACCACTTCGCCTTGGGGATACCGGCGGTATAGAGCATCAAGCATGACGGACTTCCCCGCGCCAGTTGGTCCAATCAAGGCAACCATAGAACACCCAGAGTCAAGAACACTCTCAAGCAGAGCCAGGTCAGCAGACCGCGCGGGCGGATAAGAACGGTCGGCCCGGTACTCTTCAAGCATCCGAACACGCTCCGCAGTCAAGCTGACTACACCAACCTGTTGCAGCGTCTCCACCGTAGATTGGATGCCAGATGACAGAGTTACTGCAAAATATATTACGACCGCGGGAGCAACCACTGAGTTCGATCCTTCGACCATCAGTGCCAATACCACTGCAGAAACATTCAGTGACAACACAAGCGACTGAATCAGTCCCGTACGCAGTGCGTAGGCGTTCGCCAACTGAATCGAGCTGCTGACGTATGCAGCCTCCGAATGAGCGTAGGCTTCTTCTCCAGCCCGACGTAGCCCTGCACTGACGGGCGCAGCGTGTAAGCCAGCCTGGGCACCAACCACCCCGATGAAGTCACCTCGGCGATTGGCAGCCGTCGTCGAGGCAGGGAGAATCCACTTTGAACCCTGACGCATAGCAAGCATCGCTAGGGGTGCTACCGCCAACACAACGATTATGAACAGCGGGGCGCCGGCCACTGCGCCTCCGATGAGCATAAAGGTCTGTAGAATGACCATAAATACCGAACCCAGGGCGCTAGGCACCGACATCTGAAGGTCGGAGAAGTCTTCACCCATCCGCCCCATGACCGCACCGCTTGTTCTAGGACTAGCGAATCGATCGAGCCTCCGTATAATCCTGTCGTGCAAATCGCTCAGCCTAGCGATGGGAGCCAAGTAGAGCGGGCCAAAGAACATGACGGACCCAACAATTGCTGCCAGTGCGCAAGCAGCTGACACTCCAGCAACCTGAGCAGACAGCCCATCACTGTGAGCAATCGTCATTGCAAAAGCAACTTCGGATCCGCTCAAGAGTAGGGCGCCACACGTAATCCACACCAAATGCGGCCCAAACAACAACAGGGCCGATCGTCGGAATGTGGCACGCTTCGGCTCAGGGTCAGGAAGGTCCTGTCTCTCGCTCACATCCGTCGAACCAGCATCTGCCTCCTTAGCTGCCCCGGGGCTATGAGCCTGCAACTCAAGAGGGCCTACCCTCGCATCATTGCCGGGGGTGAAGGCACTCGGTACGTACTCCTCCGAGCTTGCCAGAAGTGTGCACGTTGGCACGCACTCTAAGATCTTCTCGGCAACCACTTCTCGTGCTACAGGATCAAGCGCTGCGAACGTATCGTCCAAAATTAGCCAGTCCGGTTTGTCTGCCAAAACGATAGCGACAGCAGCACGGTGTCTCTCTCCTGACGACAAGGTTGTTGCGTCTTGCCAGAACCGCCCGATCACATCCTCAGTGAGCCCCATATCTAAAGCGAGGCTAGTGAACCGGGATACCTGATGTGGCGAAGCAGAAGCTCGCCACGCTGACAACACCGAATGGGACATTTCCGGGTTGCGTGGTACGAAAGCAGAATCGGGGGTGGTCACGGATGTGCGCAATGCTTCAGCGCGCTCAGACGTAGCTGCAAGCACCTCTCTAGAATTTGAAGGCTGCCCCACCCAGTCCTGCTGTTTAACCGTGCAATTTGGAGACGACTCGAGCTTATCGAGCTCACGCATCATTGGCACAGCGAGCCGAATAACCCGATAGTTTACGATGTTGTTCTGCACCGCTGCGTACAGGTAGCGGGCAGCCAAAATAATTCCAACACCGAAATGAGCGGATGGCCAGAACCACGCGCCGAGAACCGCAACCACAGCGAGCACCGCAGTTAGTGCTCCCCGTTCAAGGAATCCATTCAGGACCTGCAACGGGACCCGTCTGTGCAGAAGCTGCTCTTCGGTGTTTCGGATGCTAGCGATCTTGTCCAGGGCGGTACCCCAGCTGGGGATGCTTTGCCCTCGAGGCATCGCGTTTGCTACACGCTGGATCCACTGCCTACGCTCTCCCTCTAGAGCGACGTACTGTTCCCATAGTCGGCCCACCAAGTTGATGAGACGGACGCTGACGAATACCAATCCAGTGATGAGCAACGCAGCGATGGCGCCGCTTGCACCATATAGCGCGAGCGAAGCCGCGAGAAAGGCAATAATCTGAACGGTTGAAACGGCGAAATCAACAACGAAGGCAAACTGGCTGATCTGTCCTGGGTATGTGAGAACATGTCCGTGAGCTTCCGGCGGATGGGATGACCTACTAAAGATGTCCCGGAAACGGCGGTATGTGAGATGTCGAACCGCGATCGTGAGAATAAGCTCTTGGCGTTCCTTCACCCAGTACCCTAGGCTTTCAGCCAGGAAAGCGAAGATGAGTAACCAAATAGCACTGCCTGGGGTCCTCTCACCTGACGTTACCCGGCCGATACCTGCCGTAATCATCAGAGCCCCTGCAACATTCAGTAGGCCAGCGGTGAAGACGGTGAAACTCGTGCTCGTTGGCGCGAATACCAAAGCAAGCCAGCGGATCCGTCTCGGCAGGTTCCGCGCTATCCTTTGATAGCGTACATACAAGTGCTCGATGGGCATGTCTCTCAGATGCAGGCTAGGAGCGCTCTGTGCTTCGCCCCGTCGCTTGTGATTAATCACCATTACATTTCCAGTCATTCGGTATTCGAGTTCAGGTGTACGGCCTCGTTAAACCGCAAAATAGATATCCAGAATACTTTCTGGTGTTCTGAGTGGTGGAAGCACCCGGAAGCATTATGTCGCCTGACCCTAATGTAGCAGACATGGGATGAATCACACGGCGACTACAGGAGCCTTACACAATGGTGGCGTGAGCAGATGGATTACCACATACCGATACTTATGTCTGCAACCGGCCCGTTCCGCTACTGCAAAGATGGATTCCACGATTCTGCCAGTTATAGGCGGGATACATTCTGGTGCGGCCCCTCCCCTGCTTCTTATGCTCGCGGGCTATTCTTCGTCGTCATCAACGGCGGGCAGGCCCAGCAGGGCGGTTCCCGCCTCGGTGAGGGACCAGCGCATCGTGCGGCCAGCCTTCACACCCTCAACAAACCCAAGCCCCTGCAGCAGTTTGAGCCTATCGCGCAGAGTCGGCGCCGTAACCCCCAGCGCCTCCTGCAACTCGCTCGAAGTGGGGGCAACCGGCGCACGGAAAATCTGCACCTGCCCCAGCAGGTACAGCAGCCGCAGAACATCATCAAGCTTCTTCGAAGTCAGCCCGGGGGTGCCACCCGTCCAGGTGCGGCTGCCCTCCAGCTCAGCGATACGCTTGCCAAGGGCACGCCACGCACGGTCACGTGATTCCAACTCGTCTACCAGGTGCTCCTGCGCTTGCTCGATCAGCCCCAGAAAAACATGCAGAAAACCGGTCACCTCACCGCAGTTGAGGGGTTCTTCCGCCGCGCTAAACGCCTTGTAGTAGCGGCTCTTCTGAATGTTGAGCGTGCTCGGCAGGGTGAGGGTCGTCAGCCGGGTGAGTGTATGCCCCAGGTGGGACACCAGCAGGTACCTGCCCAGGCGGCCGTTGCCGTCGTAGAAAGGGTGCGTGTATTCCACCATGAAATGCGCGGCGATCGCGGAGAATAGCGCCGGCACGTTCGGGTCGAGGGCATGGTCAAGCGCCGCCTGAACGTTGGCGGTGATGGTTACTTCGCTGTCGGGGGCGCGGTGAATTTCTCGGGTGTTGTCGTGGATAACCACGGGTTTGGTGCGGAATAGAGCCCCGTCTGGGCGGTCTTCTTCGGCGAGGTGCCCTTCGAGTAGCGTGTCGTAGAGGCTACGCACCTGCTCAACCGTGGAGGGTGGGCGGCCTGCCCCCAGGTCTTTGAGGAGGTTCACGAATTCGACGGCGCGTTTGGCGCGGGGGTCCTCGCTGTCGCCGGAGGTGAGTGCCTCAGAGATGAGCTGGCGTGTGGTGTGCACACCTTCGATACGGTCGGACGCCACGATGCTGCGTACTGCCAGGTCGAGTAGGTAGCTTTGCATGGCGATGCTGGGCAGTTGGGAGCTCAGCTGTTCGATGTGCCGTTCACGGCGCATGATGCGTTCGAAGGATGCGAGCGCGGTGCGGTCTGCCAGGTAGAACAGGGGGTGCTCCCCTACCGTGAATTCGTTGAGGAGGTAGGTGGAGTGGCCGTTGCGGCGTGCCTGCAGTTCGGTTTGTGCGGCGGCTTTGCCGCGTTCGTGGAAGATGCTTTTGAGGGTGCGGTACCTTGTGCCGGTGGTGTTCACGTGTACCCTCCTTGATGGTGTAAAAAATCGCGGTTTTTTTCATTATCCTCCCAATTTTCAGGAAATAGTGAAAAAATCCGCGATTTCTTTCATAATCCAGATCACAAATAGGCAGTTAGGGTGCCGGTAGGCTCCTCAACTTAGACCCCTGCAGGGGCTCATCCCAGTGTGAAGCATCGCCCATCGCTCTACTTGTTATGCTGCTTGAGCCATTTTTCAGCAAAGAGCTTGTAGCCCTGCGGTTCAAGAATATGAGACGCCTTCCACTTATTGGGTCGCTCCGCAGTACGGTGCAAACGCACGTAGTAGGCGGGGCTGAGGCTTCCCTCGACTCGCACGCTAACCGTAAGCCAGTAGGGGTTGTCCCCACCAGGAACTTTCAGGGTCGGGTCATCGACCAGTTCAGCGCTGATTACGGTTCCTTTCAAAAGGTCAATACGCGATTTAGGCCCGTACTCATTCTGCACTTCGGGGTCGACCATCGGGTAGAGCTCTTCTGACCATTCCTTGTACGGCTTGCCGCTGGTGTAGGCGGTGACAATTGCTTTCGCGGTTTCAAGCGCGCGACCACGGTCTTCGTCAGTGATGCTATTGAGGGTAGGAACGCTGGAGGGCTGCTGGGGTCCACCACCGGTTCCCGCCAGGGGTGAAGGGTCAAGGCTCACGGTCGGGGTCGGGGTCGGGGTCGCTGCCGCAGTGGTGGATGCCGCGGTGGTGCTTTCCGTCGCGCTCGGGGAGGCGGTCACCTCGGTGACGGTGGGGGTGCGGCCTGCGGTGGTGGTTGCGGGTGCAGGAGTAGTAGAGCTGGGGGTGGGGGTGCTGGTGGCGGTAGAGGTTCCGCTGGTGATGAGGGTTCCGCCCGGTGCGGAGCTATCGGTGCTAGCAGAGCAGCCGGTAGCGAGCAGTGCGAGGGCAGCGGCGGTTGCGGTGATTTTGCGGGTCATGGAGAGGGGCTTTCTCTGATGAACGGTATCTATGTATCGGTGTGATGCGTCTAGGCGGGGCATATGCTGGGCTGTGTAGCGTTGCGACCGCCTGCGGTTGGTGTCTGCGTCGGGCGTTGACGCATAGTGGGTGCACGGTTAGGTACCGGATTAGCGGTATGAATTCGGTTCTTTTTCGTGCAGTCCAGCTCATATCATGGTAGCTCAGGGCGAGCGCCTGCAGGATATCTGTATGCATGATAGGGTATCTTTTGACACCGATAAATATGTGCCGCCGTGTTTTTGCGTCTTGCAGTCCTCGATGTTGTGTTCTGGCTCAGATGCTTTTCCTGCGGTACCGCATAGTTTCTCATCACTCATTCAATCTCTGCCCTCCTGCTGGGGGTGGGTTTGTCGCGCCCCGAATTGTGGGGTCTACGTATTTTGGAGATTGTTATGGAGAACAAGGGTGGAGTCACTATCCCCCGCTGGGCTTTCGGACTGGCTGCAGCTGTCGTTGCCCTCCTCGTCGTACTGGTCATCGTGCTTATTCCGCGCGGCGGCGATAATTCCAATACCTCCGCCGCGGGCGGTTCGAACGGTGCGGCTCAGTCGAAGGCCACCTCAACGGTAGCGGCAGGCACCTGCGGCGCTGGCGCCTCAGACGACCAGGCAGTACTGGATGCAGCCCCCAAGGACACCACGTGGATAACCACTGATGGGGGTTGGATGGGTCCGGTATCGAAGACCGCCGGTCCGATGGCGAACTCCCCGATTCGTAACTGCTTCGAACATTCAGCTGAGGGTGCGCTCTACGCTGCTATGTGGGCAACCATCGAGATTAACGAGGCACCAGAAGCCTATATGCCGACTGTCGTTGGTCCGGGTGCTGAAAAAATTCGTGAGGACCGGCTGAAAGACACTAAAACCCGCACTGTAGTGCGTATTGCTGGCTACCGCTATGTCTCCTACACCCCGGAGCGTGCGACTGTGCGTCTGCTCTTCCAGATTCCCTCAGGCGCATACCGTAGCTGGGATGCAGTCATGGAGTGGCACGACGGTGACTGGCACTACTGGGCTCCCACGACTATTCCTGCAATTAGCAACGTTGACCCCGACGAGTTCATTACCTGGGAAGCCTAAAAACTAAAAACCGGCACAACCGATAAAAGCGCGGTGGGGCACGACCTTTCATTAGGTCGTGCCCCACCGCGTTTATACGTTTAAGACAGCTCTAGGCGCTACCCGCTAGAGCACATCCGGGTGGACCGCCACCTCCACGGCGGCAGGCAGCACCCGCGCGCTAATGCGGTGCGCCGACGGCGCCGGGTCGCCATCCACCTCAACCGGCTGCGCACCATCCGGGAACTCCAGCACCACCTCGGACCCCACCAGGTGGCGAATCACCGGTAGATCAATGCGCGGCGAACCCAGAATCGTACGGCGCATCACCTTCGCCATCAGCAGGCCCCACTCCACCAGGTCACGCGGGGACGCCACAATCACCTCAAGCTTGCCGTCGTGCACATCCGTCATATCCGCCAGGCGAATACCGCCCTGCAGGCGACCGCAATTCGCAACCAGCACCGAACGCATGGGCAGGATGCGGGGCTCCCCACCGTCCACGCTGATGCGCACCGGATGCGACCTGCCCAGCATGTGCTTCATGCCGGACTGCACGTATGCAACCCAGCCGAACTTCGCCTTAATCTCCTCGTTCGTATCGTTCATGACGAGCGCGTCAAAGCCGGCACCACTCATCACAAAGAACGTGTGTTCTGTTTCTTCGCCGGTGGTGCCCGTAGTCGTCATCTCGATCGCATCAACACTCTGACCTGCACCGTTGAGCGCAATATTCACGCACGCCGCCACGTCACTCACCGGGATGTACAGGTTGCGCGCCAGCAGGTTGCCGGTGCCCATCGGCAAAATACCCAGGCGCGGCTTGCGTCCCTCGTGATGCGCCAGCGCCGCCGCCACGGCACGCACCGTGCCGTCACCACCTGCGGCAATCAGCAGGTCAACGCCCTCGGCAATCAGCTCGCGGGCGGCCTCTGAGCCGGGCTCGTCCACGCGGGTGGTGCGCACCAGCGCCTTCGGGTGGCCGTTCGCCGCGAGGATACGTTCCAGAATCTCAATAGCCACCGCAACGCCGGGCTTGCTCGGGTTGTACACCACGCCCACACGCTGCGCTTCACCGGTGGGCAGGATCGGCAGAACGCCGAAGGGCGCGCCCAGTTCGATAGCGCGTCGGCGCGCCTTCTTGCGGGCACCAGTGGCGGAGGCGGTCAGCGCCGCCGCCGCAGAAACACCAAGGAGTTTACGGTAAAGAGGCATAGTTCTTAGACTACCTGCCCACGCAAAAACCCGCCCACCGGTTACGCGGTGAGCGGGTTTTCGACCGAGTTTGAGATTACTCAGCGGCTACGACCGGGATAACCTCGGCACCGCCCATGTACAGATGAGGGAGCCGGGTGCGAGCGCGCGAGCACTCAAGAGGCTTCCGAATCAGGCGAGGTAACGAGCCTGGAGCCTCAGGGATTACCACAGAACCGTCAGCCTGCTGGTGGGACGGAGGTGGGGAATTCCGAGCGCGCGAGGCACTAAATCCCCCGCCGGAGTGGAGACTCACTCCAGCAGGCATCCCTTATTCAGCGACAGCGGGGATAACCTCGGCGCCGCCCATGTACGGGCGCAGTGCTTCCGGAATCACAACAGAACCGTCAGCCTGCTGGTGAGTCTCCAGGATGGCCACCAACCAGCGAGTGGTTGCCAGGGTGCCGTTCAGGGTTGCCACAGAGCGGGTGCGGCCCTTACGCACGTTGCCTGCCTCGTCCACGGTGTCCGGGGTGCGCTCGCGAATGTTCAGGCGGCGCGCCTGGTAGGTGGTGCAGTTCGAGGTGGAGGTCAGCTCACGGTAGGTGCCCTGGGTGGGGACCCACGCCTCGCAGTCGAACTTGCGGGCTGCGGAGGTGCCCAGGTCGCCTGCGGCGGTGTCAATCACGCGGTATGCGAGGCCGCAGCGCTGCAGCATTTCCTCTTCGAGGGACAGCAGCTTCTCGTGCATCTCTTCTGCCTGCTCGACGGGGCAGTAGACGAACATTTCAGCCTTGTTGAACTGGTGCACGCGAATGATGCCGCGGGTGTCCTTACCTGCGGAGCCTGCCTCGCGGCGGTAGCAGGAGGACCAGCCCAGGTACTTCTTCGCACCCTTCTCGAAGTCGAGAATTTCGTCGGTGTGGTAGCCGGCGAGCGCCACCTCGGAGGTGCCGACCAGGTACAGGTCGTCGCGTTCGAGGCGGTAGATTTCGTCGTCGTGCTTGACGTTGAAGCCGGTGCCGTTCATGATTTCGGGGCGTACCAGGGTGGGGGTGGTCATCATGGTGAAGCCGTGCTGGGTGGCCAGGTCGAGCGCCATCCACATGAGTGCCTGCTCCAGGCGTGCTACCTGGCCCTTGAGGAAGTAGAAGCGTGCGCCGGAGACCTTCGCGCCGCGTGCCATGTCGATGCCGTCGACGAGTTCGCCGATTTCGAGGTGGTCGCGCGGCTCGAAGCCGTCAGCGGTGAAGTCGCGGGGGGTACCGACCTTCTTGACGACCACGTAGTCGTCTTCGCCGCCGGTGGGCACGCCATCGATGATGAGGTTCTCGATGCTGCTGATCAGTTCCTCGTATTCGGCGGTCTTCGCCTCGGAGGCTGCCTTCGCATCGTTGACGCGGGCGGCCAGTTCCTTGGCCTGTGCAACGAGTGCGGGCTTTTCTTCCTTGGGTGCCTTGGCAACCTTCTTGCCGAAGGCGTTCTGCTCGGCGCGCAGGGTCTCGTATTCGCCGATGAGTGCGCGGCGTGCGGCGTCGGCTTCGAGGATGCGGTCGACGTGGGTTTCGTCCTTGCCGCGTGCTCGCTGAGAGGCGCGGAAGACGTCGGGGTTTTCGCGGAGGAGGTTAATATCAATCACTGTTTTATCCTACCTAATCTTGCGGTGGGTTGTGGGCGGGGTTTGCGCTGGTGGGGCGCGGGTAGGTGCGGGGGTGTCTAGCGGCGGCCGGCTGGTGGTGCCGCCGGTGATGTTGTAAGTGGTGCCGTTAGTGGCGCTGCAGCTGTGCGGGGCGGCCGTTCGGGAAGAGCGATTCCAGCCACTCGTGCGCAGAGTCGAAGGAGGCGTCGGAGTGGATGCTGTCGACCTCGGTGTTTTCGTGGTCAGCGCGCGGGTAGGAGCCGAGGAATTTCAGCGTCGGGGAGACGCGGTGCAGGCCGCGCAGTGCATCGCGCATGCGTGCCTCGTAGATGTGGCCGTCGGCGTCGATGCTGAACGAGTAGGAACCCATGCCTTCGCCGGTGGGGCGCGATTCGATGCGGGAGAGGTTCACGCCGCGCACCGAGAACTGTTCGAGCAGTTCGAGCAGGGCGCCGGCGCGGTTGGCGGGCAGCGGCACGGTCAGGGTGGTCTTGTCGGAGCCGGTCGGTTCGGGGATGTCGGCGGTGCGGGAGAGCAGCACGAAGCGGGTTACGGCGTTCTTGTTGTCGCCGATGTTGTCCTGCAGTACGTGCAGTTCCGGGTGGTAGTTCAGCAGCGCCGGGGAGCAGATTGCCGCATCGTAGGTGCAGCCCTCTTCGAGCAGGCCGACAGCCGCCGCCGCGGTGGAGGAGCCGGGCAGGTAGGCGGCGGTGGGTACGTTCTCCTGCGCCCAGCCGCGCACCTGCGCCCAGGCGTGCGAGTGGGTGGAGATGGTCTTGACGTCTTCGATGCTGATGGGCTTCGCGGCGACCAGCACGAAGCGGATCGGCACGAGCACCTCGCGGATAATGCGTACACCCTCGCTGGCTGCGATAGCGTCCAGGGTGGCGCTCACGCCTCCCTCCACGGAGTTTTCGATGGGCACCATGGCGGCGTCCGCCTCGCCCGCGTTCAGGCGTGCGAGCGCGTCGGGCACGCTGGTGGCGGGGATGCGTTCGGCGTCGGATGCGCCGGGGACGCTCAGCAGGGCGGATTCAGTGAAGGTGCCGGAGGGGCCCAGATAGGTGTATCGCATGGTCACCATGGTATCGGGTTGGGGTCGGTAGCGGTGGGGTTTCGCCCGTGCCGTATATATCTCGGAATGGCTTCGGTCATGGGTTGGCGATTTTAGGGGTGGGTTAGTGACGTTGGGGGTGGTTAAGACCCACCCCCAACGTCACTAACCTATCCCCGAAGGAACTAACCTATCCCCGAAACCTAACCCGCGAACTGGCGCACCCGCGCGGTGTCCCAGTACTGGGCGGGTACGCCTCCACCCATGAGCTCGCGGGAAATAGCGGCCGCCTGCACGGAGCCGGCCTCCGGCAGGGGCGCGTGCGAGCCGGCAATAATGACGTTGCCGCGGCGGCGACCCTTCAACATGGCCGAATCCGCCACGATGCACACGTACTCGAACACCTCGAGCAGGGCGGACGCCTCCGCGCGGGCACCGGTCAGCGCCGGCCCGTCGCCGCAGTTCAGGATGTACAGGCCGCCGGGTGCGAGCGACTCGGCGACGGTGCGGGTGAACTCGACGGTGGTGAGCGCCTCGGGGGTGGTGTCCCCGGCGAATACGTCACGAATCAGCACGTCGCGGGAAGCCGGGGCAAACGTGGAGGTGACGGCCCCCGCCTCACCCACGCGAATCTTCACGCGCGGCGCCTTGGGGATGTCGAACCAGGCGCGCACATACTCGGCGAGCTTGGCGTCCAGCTCAACGACCGTGTTGCGGCTGGTCGGGTACAGGTCAGCGAAATAGCGCGCCATCGAGCACGCGCCGCCACCCAGGTGGGTGATGCGCAGCTTCGCGGCGTCCAGGTGCTCCTCCACGTGCGAGGAGACGACTGCGGCGATCCAGCGCATGTACTCAAAATCCAGCTGGCGGGGCTCGCCCACGATTACGTGGGAGGACTGCACGCCGTTGATGAGCAGCAGCCAGCCGTCGGCGTGGTAGCCGTCGGGGACGAGCTCCGCCTCACCCGTGGAGATGGGGTACACGCCTGCCACCGCGCCCTGCACGGGGGTGTTCTCGGTATCGTCAGCCCGGTTCTTCTGGTTCTTCTGCGCCTTCTGGGATTTCTTCGGTGCCCTGCTCTTTTTCGCCATACCCTCTAGCCTAGCCGACGACCCGCCCCCGGTCAGCGCCGCACCTAATCGGGGGCGGGCCGCCCGACGGCGCTCGCATCCCGGGGTGCCGCTCCTGCACGCCCCTAGCGTACACACCCGCAAGGAACCGCCTCCACAGGGGCCAGCTGAGTAGACTAGAACCCATGGGATTTGTATGTCAGGGCCGCTACGCGCTCGCACCAATTGAACCGACCGACGCCGAAAAATACGTCAACCTGCAGCTGGACTGCATGGAGCAAACCTACGACCCGATCTACTTCAACACGCTCGGGGAAAGCTTCACCGCCCGCCACCGCGCCGAACGCAACGAATACCTCGAAGACTTCCACCGCCACCTCTCCTCCCCCACCGTGCGCGGCTTCTTCGCCTATGAGGTGCCCGGCTGGACCCCCGACGGCGGGCTCTCCTGCTCCATCGGCGCACGCATCAACTGGGATAAGCCGGTCGGCCTGGCGCTCTCCCTGTGCGAGCCCTCCTCCTGGGAACTCGAACGCGCCGAGTCCCTCCCCGAACTGCCTGCAGGCACCCGCAAACTCGTGCACCTGTACACCCTCAACCACATGCACGGCACCGGGCTCGGTCAGGCACTCTACGAGTCCGTCATCTACCCGGACGAAAACTCCTACCTGTGGGTCATGGCAGAAAACGAACGAGCGCTCTCCTTCTACGAGCGGCTCGGCTACCAGCGCAACAGCATCGAATTTGAGGCACGCGGCATCTGGGCACCCGGACGCAGCGTACGATACGCGCGCATCCTCAACCCCTAAGCTCACCCCCTAAACAGCACGCCACACCCCGAGGCGGCACGCACGGCACCCCCACCCCGCAACAGCCGCGCATCCGCCCCACATGACGCAGCGCACCGCACACCCTGTTAGGCACCACCCCCACAACGCCTTAAGATAGAAGATGACATATAAGCTCGACGCACCCGCGCACAGGAGCATATACACCCCTGCGCAACCGCGGGACCCAGCGCCGAACATCGCATAGAAGGACAGTAAAACAATGACCACCGGTCTTTACCTCTCCGCTATGTCCCAGAACTCGGGCAAGTCCCTCGTCGCCCTGGGCCTAGCAGACTCCCTCATCAAGCGCGCAGACCGCGTCGGCTTCTTCCGCCCCGTCTTCGACGGCGCAACCATCGCAGACGACCCCATGGCACGCCTCATCCGTGAACACTTCGGCCTGACCGAAGAGCAGGTCGGCGGCGCAGTCTCCATGACCGACGCACTCGCACTCATCGCAGAAGGCGACACCGAAGAGATCTCCGCACGCGCAGTCTCCGCATACGAGAAGGTCGCAGCACACAGCGACGTCGTAATCGTCGACGGCGTCTACCTGCCCGCCAACGCGCTCTCAGTCGAATTCGACCTGAACGTCCAGATCGCCCGTGACCTCGGCCTGCCCGTCGTCGCAATCGTCGGCGCACAGGAAGAAACCGTCGAAGAAGCAGTCACCGCAGTCGACGTGGCACGCACCGAACTGCTCGCCTCCAAGGTAGACCTGCTCGCAATCATCGTCGGCCGTGCAGAACCCGAACTGCGCGACGAAATCGAAAAGTCCGTCAAGCGCGGCGACGCAAACCTGCCCGTCTACGTACTGCCCGAAATCCCCGAACTGAACGCACCCACCGTCGGTGAAGTTGCCGAAGCCCTCAAGCTCGACACCGAAGGCATCAAGGCAGAAGACCTCAGCCGCGACATCCACGGCATCAAGGTCGCAGCAATGAACGTCTCCAACTTCCTCAACCAGTTCGTCGACGGCGACTTCGTCATCGTCCCCGGCGACCGTGCAGACATCGTCGCAGCAACCCTCGCATCCGCACTGGCACCGACCTTCCCCGCACCCTCCGGCGTGCTGCTCACCGGCGGCCTGGACGCGCTGCCCGGCAAGAACACCGCAGTCGGCTCCCTCATCGACAACGCGCCGTTCCCCGTGCTGTCCACCACCAAGGACACCTTCAAGTCTGCACGCGCAGTCTCCCGCGTCCGCGGCACCCTCGAAAGCGGCCACCAGCGCAAGCTCGCAGCGGCAATGGGCGGTTGGGACGAGCACGTCAACAAGGACGAACTGCTGGCACGCCTCGAAATTGAGCGCCCCGCATCCATGACCCCGCTGCGCTTCCTGCACAACCTCATCGAGACCGCACGCGCAAACCGCCGCTCCGTAGTCCTGCCCGAGGGTTACGACGTGCGAATCCTGCGTGCAGCCGAAATCATTGCACGCCGCGACTTCTGCGACCTGATCCTGCTCGGCAACCCCGCCAAGATCGCAGAGATCTGCCGGGCCGAAGGTATCGAACTGCCCAGCACCATTCGTATCATCGACATCGAAAACAACGAGTACACCGAGGACTTCGCAGCAACCTACGCTGAGCTGCGTGCACACAAGGGCGTCACCATCGAGGCCGCTCGCGAGCGCATGACCGACCCCTCGTACTTCGGCACCATGCTGGTTTACAAGGGCATCGCCGACGGCATGGTTTCCGGTGCTGTGAACACCACCGCGAACACCATCCGCCCCTCGCTCGAGTTCATCAAGACCCGCCCCGGCACCAAGATCGTCTCCTCCGTCTTCCTGATGCTGATGGAAGACCGCGTTCTGGTCTACGGCGACTGCGCAGTGAACCCGAACCCCAACGCAGAGCAGCTCGCCGACATTGCGAAGGCATCCGCGGAGACTGCACGCCAGTTCGGCGTCACCCCCAAGGTTGCTATGCTGTCCTACTCGACCGGCACCTCCGGCGCTGGCGCAGACGTGGACGTTGTGCGTGAGGCAACCGAGCTCGTGCGCGCTTCGAACCCCGACTTCGCGGTCGAGGGCCCGATCCAGTACGACGCTGCTTCGAACATGTCCATTGCGTCGACCAAGCTGCCCGGTAGCGAGGTCGCTGGTCAGGCTACCGTGTTCGTCTTCCCCGACCTGAACACCGGTAACAACACCTACAAGGCTGTTCAGCAGTCTTCGGGTGCTGCCGCTGTGGGCCCGGTTCTGCAGGGTCTGCGTAAGCCCGTGAACGACCTGTCGCGCGGTACCACCGTTGAGGACATCATCAACACCGTTGCGATCACCGCAATTCAGGCACAGAGCCTGTAAGCCGGTTTTTGACCGCTGAATGAGGCCGCCCCGGCCACTGCACCCCCGTGTGGGTGCGGTGGACGGGGCGGTTCTTTTAATGCGCCGAGAAGCCACATGTGTTTCGAAAA